>JANPJL010000170.1:0-39324 GCA_031425495.1 Acidobacteriota bacterium | reverse complement strand
GTCGCGGCTGACCGTTTGATAAGTGATCGTCTTCATGAAACTGTCAACGGAAACGCCGCTGTACGCCCGGGCGGCGCCATTAGTCGGGAGAGTGTGATTCGTCCCAGACGCATAGTCGCCGGCGCTTTCACACGAATAATTGCCGATGAAGACCGATCCGGCATTGATCACGCGGGTCGCGACCTTCTCCGCTTCGTTGACGGCAAGGATCAAGTGCTCGGGTGCGTATTCGTTCATCAGGTCAAGACCGGTCTCCACTGAGTCAGCCAATATTGCTTTCGAGTTCTCGAGGGCCGCGTACGCGATGTCCTTGCGAGGGATGAGATCTATCTGACGTTCGAGCTCGCGCAAGACTTCGGCCATCACTTCTTCAGAGTCCGTCACAAGAACGACCTGGCTATCCGGTCCGTGTTCGGCTTGCGAGAGAAGATCGGCGGCGACGAATGCCGGGATGCAAGTTGCATCGGCCAGAACTGCAACCTCGGATGGGCCTGCCGGCATGTCGATAGCGATGCCGGTTCTCAGAACCTGCAGCTTCGCTTCAGTCACGTATTGATTGCCAGGCCCGAAGATCTTATAGACCTGAGGTATGGTTTCGGTGCCGAAAGCCATCGCTGCGATCGAGTGTGCACCGCCGATCTTGAACACGCTTGTCACACCGCAAAGGCGGGCGGCGTACAGCGTCGCGGCGTTGATCTTCCCGGTCCCATCCGGTGGCGAGCACATGACGATCTCACGGCAACCAGCCAACGACGCCGGAATTGCGAGCATGAGCACGGTCGAAAAGAGCGGAGCCGAACCCGCAGGAACATACAGACCGACCTTCTCGATCGGCAGCGCCCGCTTCCAGCACATTACGCCGGGAAATGTTTCTATCGGCGTTGGCGATGACAGGTCGACTGCATGAAATCTCTCGATATTTTCTTTTGCTATGCCGATCGCAATTTTCAGTTCGTCTGGTACTTGAGCATCGGCTTCGCGGTACTCGTCCTCGGTTACGAGGAATGTCTCAAGGTCAACTCCGTCGAATTCACACCCGAACTTTCTCAGTGCCGCATCACCGGTCTTTTCTACATCCGCGAGGATCGCAGCAACCGCTCCGCCAAGTTGCAGGTTGTCGATCACCGGGCGTTTTAAGAGGTCGCCCCACGAATCACGCGATGGGTATTTGATAACTTTCATAGGTTTCACCTGATCATCTGATCGATCGACAATACGAGGATCCCTTCAGCCCCGGCGCGCTTCAGTCTGTCGACCACTTCCCAAAAATCCTGCTCGCCGATAACGGAATGGATCGACACCCAGCCTTCATCTGCGAGGGGCATGACCGTTGGACTTTTTATTCCGGGAAGGATCGCCGAGATCTCGGGAAGCTTTTCTTTCGGTGCGTTCAACAAGATGTATTTGTTTTGCGAAGCACCTTTCACGCTGCGGATTCGAAAAAGCAACGTATCAAGGATCCCCGAAAGTTCATCGCTAAGCCCCGGTCGGCTGATCAGAACAGCCTCGGACTTCATCACCGTTTCGATCTCGGTGAGCCCGTTCGAGAACAGTGTGCTGCCCGAACTGACGAGATCGCAGACCGCATCTGCTAAGCCGATCGACGGTGCGATCTCGACTGAACCGCTTATTTCGTGAATGTCTGCCGTGATCGAACGCGATGAAAAGTAGTCGGCAAGGATCCGGGGATAACTGGTCGCGATCCGCTTCCCACTCAGATCACTGAGCTCGCGATATTCGAAAGCCTTCGGAACCGCGAGCGACAATCGGCAGCGGCCAAACCCGAGACGCTCGACAACCTCGACATGTTTCGGATCTTCGACCAGCACGTTCTCGCCGACGATACCGATATCCGCAACTCCATCGGCGACATACTCGGGAATGTCGTCGTCACGAAGAAAATATATTTCGAGTGGGAAGTCGGCGGCTTCCGTCCAAAGCTTTCCCAGTCCGTTCGAAAACCCGATCCCGCATTTGCGGAGAAGCGCAGTTGAGGCCTCCGCGAGTTTTCCTGATTTTTGTAATGCGATCTTTAATTTCATGGCTGAAAAATGACAAAACCACGCCCTTGAAACTTTTTTCAAAGTTCCTTCGGCGCCCGATTAACCTATTTCTTGATTTATCTAGAAAAACAGATCAGATCACGCGCCGTTTGTATGCACGTGATGATGGAGAAGATGGATGTGTACCGTTGCAGTTAACATTGATTGTTTATAACCAAAACACATTGCCTACAAAACTTCAAGCGGCCTTCGTTAATGATAGTGTTCGGCGACCTGCGGTTCTCGGATTCAGACAATAATGAAAAACGTTTGTCATCGTTACTTCTGTTGTGTGTGATCGGAGCGGGCGGGGCTGGCCCACCTTGCACTTCACGCCATCCAGTCGAACGTTGTGAGTTGACTTAGTAATCTCACCGGCGCGGCTGCGAAATATCGTGATCGCAAGAAATGAGGTTGTCCGAAACGCCGGTCTCTTTCATCCCTTTCATTCCTATTCCTCTTGTTCCGTGGTCCTCAGAAGATCTGACCACGGAACAAGAGGAACAAGAGGAACAGGAGGAGAATCGAAGAGCGAGCCCGTTCCTCTTCGGCCCCAGCAACCTCTCCAGCAACTCATAACTCAAGTTTTACTCAAGCCACCGGGTATAGCATCCCTGTATAAACTTCGATTTCGACCCGCGGAGGGCAGGACCAACAGGAGAAATTATGAACACCAGGCGCCACTACAGGACGGCTTTCTTGATCTTTTCAGTGCTAATTGCATCGTCGATGGCTGTTTTCGCTCAGGAAACGGTTTGGTCACCGATCGAGAGCTTATCGCGAATTCAGACGGCCAGAGCCGTCCAGAGGGCTTCGTTTCCAAAGGAATTCAAGCTGTTCGGTCTGAACCGCGACGGGCTCGATCAGAGACTGTTCTCGGTGGTCGACCGTCCCGGCGAGCCGACGATTATTTCGCTTCCGAACGCGGACGGCCGGATAGAGCAGTTCGAGCTTTTCGAGGCCTCGAATTTCGATCCTGCGCTTCAGGCAAAATTCCCTGACATCCGATCATTTTCCGGACGCGGAGTCAACGACAAGCATGCGACCGTGAAGCTAAGTATTTCTCCGCAGGGGGTTCAGGGAACCGTGTTCCGGACCGCCTCCGGATTCCTGAATTTTGAGGCATCGACCGAGATTATCGAACCCTACTCGGCAGACCGAGCAGTATATGCGGTGTTCAGATCGGCAAGAAGTAAGGGCGAATTGCCCTGGGCCTGCAGAGCTCCGGTCGAGCTCGCCCTCTTTTCACAATGGAAACAGCAGATCGAAAGCGAGCAGATCCCGACCTCAGAAAGTAACGCCGGTGAGATAAGGACGATGCGGCTGGCGCAATCCGTCAACGGCGAATACTCAAACTACTTTGGAGCAACGAGCGCGGCCCAAGTCGATTTGGTCCTCGCTGGTATTAACGCGACGCTTACGCGATCGAACGGAGTTTACGAGAGGGACCTTGGTCTTCACCTGAACCTCATTCCCGAAACTACCAGCCTCATCTTCTACGACGGGGCCACGGATCCTTACTCAGACGACCTCGGCAGCTGGAACGACGAGCTGGCGGGTGCGATCGCTGCACAAGGAATCACGCCGGCGATGTATGACATCGGCCACATGTTTGGTGCATCGGGCGGAGGTGGCAACGCGGGCTGCATCGGCTGTGTGTGCAGCGCGACTCACGACAAAGGTATGGGAATCACCTCGCCTGCGGACGATATCCCTGAAGGTGACTTTTTCGATATCGATTACGTAGTTCACGAGGTCGGCCATCAGCTCGGTGCCAACCATACATTCTCTTATGGTCAGATCCCGTACCCGGAAGACATGGGTCAAGACAAGGAGATCGGCTCCGGGATCACGATCATGGGATACGCCGGGATCACCCCGGTATCGGACGTGGCACCGCACTCGATCGATATATTCCACGAGACCTCGATAGAGCAGATCCAGGTGAACCTTCCTACGCGTGGATGTCCTGCCGCGGGCACCATGCCATCTGGAAATCGCGCACCGGTCGTCGCATCGGTCAACAATTTTACGATCCCGATCATGACGCCATTCGCACTCACCGGTTCGGCAACTGATCCTGACGGCGATTCAATAACTTACAACTGGGAACAAAACGACTCCGCACAAAATACGGGCATCACCATTGCTGCTGCAAGCGCGAATCCCGCTAAGTTGATCGGTCCGAACTGGCTTTCATTTAACTCGACCTCATCACCGACCAAGTATTTTCCGAGGCTCTCGACGATTCTCGCGGGCGAGTTTACTACGCAAGCTCATCCGGGCGGCGATCCGGCCGTGCTTATCGAGGCCTTAAGCTCGGTTTCACGTGTTCTGAACTTCAGACTGACAGTTAGGGACAATCATCCTTACGTGCCGGGTGTCGCGATAGGCCAGACCCAGTATCAGGACATGAGTGTCACGGTTACCAACCTAGCGGGGCCATTCAAGGTCACTGCACCGGATTCCCCCGTGACCTGGCAGGGAGGTACGACGCGAACGGTCACATGGCAAGCGGCGAACACGAATCTGCCTCCGGTCGGTACCACGATGGTCAACATCCGGCTTTCTGTAAACGGTGGACAGACGTTTCCAATCATGCTGAAAGCGAATACGCCTAACGACGGCAGTGAGACCGTAGTGGTACCTGGGATCGGAACCGATACGGCTCGCATCATGGTCGAGGCAGTGGGGAATATTTTCTTCGATATCTCTGATTCGGGCTTCAGTATCCTCGGACCGACGACCGCCAGTATAGGTGGCCGCACCCTCGACCGGCTTGGCCGCGTGATCAAGGGAGTCACGATCACATTGACCTCGCCGGACGGAGCTCAACGGACCGCGGTAACCGCTTCGAACGGATCCTATGTCTTCAATGATGTTCCGTTAGGAGAGACCTACTCGATCCGAGCGAGTCACAGACACTACAGCTTCACACCCGAGAGCATCGAGTATGTTCACGTTGCTCAGAACTCGGATCAGAATTTCACCGGGGCGAGATAGCGGTATCACACGACTGAATAGAAAGGGCATCCGTGATCACTCACGAGATGCCCAATTTTTTTTAATGGTGTCGGGGGGAGGATCGAACTCTCGACCTCCGGGTTATGAACCTACAAACCAGTCCACCGCGTATTAGAACCTATCGGTTCAGTTGGACTTTAATCGTCCGCCGAGCTCGGTCTTCAGTTCTTTGATGTAGCGCGTAAATCCGGCTCCGCTACCGTAGTGAACCTGGATCGAAAGGCTTTCGCTCATGAGACGCCCGCGCTGTCTAGGAGAACTTAGTTGAGTGACTATATTATTGCCGAAGCACGGATGGACACAATTTATGAATCGGAATCTTCTTCTCGCATCATTTGCCGCACTTGTTGTTATTTTTTTTGCTCACGTTAATACTCTTTCGCAGCAGAACCCAACCGTGCCTTCGGGCGCAAAGGAGACGAAAATGTTTCAGGGACTAAGAACCGTCATATATCATGTAGACGATCTTGCCAAAGCTAAAGCGTGGTACTCGCAGGCATTAGGAATTAAGCCTTATTTCGATCAGCCGTTTTATGTTGGTTTTAATGTTGGCGGCTTTGAATTGGGACTAGACCCGGATATGTCCGGCGTGTCAAAAGGTAGTAACGCAGTAGCTTATTGGGGCGTGAAAGATGCTGCTAAATCATATAAGCGGATGCTGGAACTCGGTGCGAAAAAGCATAGCGAGGTAAAGGATGTTGGAGACGGAGTTCGAGTAGCGACGGTAACCGATCCATTTGGAAACATCTTTGGGATCATCGAAAATCCATACTTCAAAATTGCAAGCCAGGAATAGACCATTTGCTACTAGCGTCTACGTCTTCAAACCACCCCCGTTTTTTTTTAGGCCTCCGACAAAAGAATGAGGCATCGGACAAAAGGCACGAAGAGGATTCAATCTCATTCGTGCCATTCGCGTTATATTCGTGGTCGACTTTTCTTATCTGACGTAGGCACTGGGCAGCGGAGTATCCCCAACTGTTCCGAACTGTTGTATGAGCGTTCCGGCACTCGACCGCGGGGCAAACCAGGTCGAGCCGGAGGGCCTAAAAACGGCAGCATCATTCTTGCCATCGCCGTCATAGTCTCCCGGAACGGGAATATCGCCATTAGCTCCGAACGGGAATGCAAAGAACGAAAGGTCCTCGCTGCGAGAGTTTGGCGCACTGTGGGCGCACAAAATAAAAATAGGGCATTCGCGATCATTCGCTGCATGCCCATATTTATTGGTGGCGGGGGGGAGGATCGAACTCCCGACCTCGGGGTTATGAATCCCGCGCTCTAACCATCTGAGCTACCCAGCCACGAAGTTCGATTATAGGTTTAGGTGTCGAAAAATCAAGTTCGAGATTCGCCGTATCTATCAGTTATCATCTCGTATCTAGCATCTATACGGGACAGAGTTTCTGTATAGATGCTAGATTCTAGCTGATAGATTCTAGATCAATATGCCAGTGATGTTTGCCGCTGCGGCGACAGATCATACACAAATACTGCTGGCCTTGTTCGTCATGCTGGCCGCGGCCAAGATCATGGCGGAGATTTTCGAGCGCCTGCGACAGCCGGCGGTCGTCGGTGAGATTCTGGCAGGTGTTGTGATCGGGCCGAGCTTGCTGGGATGGGTAGCCCCGTCGGAGATCATCACGATTCTCGCCGAGATCGGTGTCATCTTTCTTCTATTCACAGTCGGACTAGAAACAAAACCGCAGGCGATCTTTCGCGTCGGCAGACGTGCGTTGATGGTCGGCGTTCTCGGTGTGATCCTGCCGTTTATCGCAGGATATTTTATCGCGATCGCGTGGGACGGCTCGTTTGCTGAGGCGATGTTTATCGGAGCGGCGATGGTCGCGACGTCGGTCGGCATCACCGCACGCGTACTCGGATCGATGGGCGTCCTCGACACGGAAACGTCTCGGATCATACTCGGAGCGGCCGTGATCGACGATATACTCGGCCTGATCATCCTCTCGCTTGTTTCCGCGGTGAGCCAGGGTAGTGTCAGCTACGCCGGGCTTGCAAAGACCGCGGCTGCCGCGATCTTGTTTACAGCCTTCGTTGCCTTGATCGGCTCGAGGATCATGACCGGTCTCGCCCCGATGGTCGAACGACTTCGGTTGAGTAAACCGTTCTTCAATTTGGGATTGATCCTCTGTCTCGGCTTGTCGGTCGCGTCGATCTACGTCGGTGTTGCGGCGATCATCGGAGCATTTCTTGCCGGCATGGCACTCGCCGAGGCGACGGAAGACAACGCAAAAATGCACCGTTTGACGAGCGGCGTAACCGAATTCCTTGTGCCGTTCTTTCTTGTGAATATCGGGATGCAGCTCGACCTTGCTGTTTTTCGCGACATGTCGGTCGTCACGCTCGCGATAATAATTACGGTGGCGGCCGTCATAACAAAATTTGTCGGATGCTCGATAGGTGCGTGGGGAATGTCGAGACGCGAAATGGCACAGGTCGGCGTAGGGATGGTGCCTCGGGGTGAGGTCGGTATCGTCGTCGCGCAGATCGGTCTCGGACTCGGCGTGATAAGTGGACATTTTTTCGCGTCGGTTCTTTTCATGGCCGTCGCTACCACGCTGATCGCCCCACCGTTGATAAAACTTCTATACTTGGAAGACAAGGATAATGACGGCACAGAGGACGTGATCGTCGAAACCGACATCGCGGATGATTTCACGCGCATCGGATGATGCGGTTTGCTAAAATTAAAGCCGTTGCATGATTACAAGACGCATTCAAATCACCGGGTCGGTCCTAGTTATTCTCGTTGCGACGGCGATCGGCATTTCTGCTCAGGCTAAATCTCCCGCACCGCCACGCTCGATCACCGTTATTACCGAACCATCCGCGACCGTTTGGTTGGACGGCGTACGATATGGCGTGACGGACGATAAAGGCCGTCTGACAGTTACGTCCGTTCCCTCGGGCACCCGAGCTTTGCGCGTTCGAGCTGCCGGATATACCGAGGTTCGTAAGCCCCTCGCGACGGGGTTCCGGGGCGATCTGATCGTAAAACTCGGCAAAACAACCGATGAGGCCGAGCTTGCCTATCAATCCGCGGAAGATCTTACGACCGTCGACAGGGAAAAGGCGATCGGTGAATATCAGCGAGCGGTCAAGCTCAGACCCAAGTACTTCGAGGCATACATCGGGCTTGCACGGGCCTATTCGGATCGAGGTGACATCGAGAATGCACATAAGTCGCTCCAGTCGGCAAAGCGGCTTCGCCCTGCAGACCCGGAAGGTACGGTCATCGAGGGACGTTTACTAAAGGACGGCGGAGAAGAGGATAAGGCGATCGCTGCATTCAAACGTGCGATCACCCAAGGACGCGGCTTCCAACCCGAAGCCCATACGGGTCTCGGTCTGTTATATAAGGACCGGGCCGAGGTCGCCGGCGGGTCGGGCAATTATGATGCTGAAATTGCAGCGTATGCGGAATCGGCAAAACATCTGGCCGTTGCCGCTGGGCAATTAGGTTCTTCGCCCGATGCGATGGTCGTCTATCAGATACTTGGCCTCATATACGAGCGTCAAAAGAAGTACAAAGAAGCGATAGCTCTATACGAAAATTTCCTTCGACTTTTCCCCAATTCGAGCGAGGCCGGAGCCGTTGAGTCGTTCATCGTGCAGATAAAAAAGCAGATGGCTGAACCTCAATAAACCAAGCCCGTTATTCGGTCAAAATGCCCGAAAAGTCTTGATTCTGCCCGAAAAGATTTCTTGACACTCCTAAGTTGAACCTATATATTCATTAACAACGGTGTTTATCACCGCTGGTCACTGATGTCCTCAACTCACGCAGTAATCCTTTTTTAATCTCGTCGCAAACCCTCCTGATTGTTCTAACGCAGCGGGGCTTCAACAAATAAGAATGTCAGCAAAACTAGGGGAAATTCTTGTCCGCGAAAACCTGGTGACGCCTCAACAGCTTCGCGAAGCGCTCGATTACCAACGCACAAGCGGCGGGCGGCTCGGCTCGAATCTCGTAAAACTAGGCATCATCTCGGATGACGTGATCACGGCTGTACTCTCCCGGCAGTATGGCGTCCCCTCGATCAATATCGATCTTTTCCAGATAGATGAAGAAGTGGTCAGGCTGATCTCGCAAGAGGTCGCCCTTAAATACACCGTCCTTCCGATCTCAAAGGTCGGCGCAACGCTCACGCTGGCGATGGCCGACCCGACGAACGTCTTTGCAACAGACGATATCAAGTTCATGACCGGGCTCAATGTCGAGCCCGTGATCGCCTCCGAAGCCTCGATCCAGATGGCGGTCGGAAAGTATTACAGCGGATCGACGCAGATCGACGTCTTCGAGGCTGCAAATGCGTTTGAGTCCAGTTCGAAAAACGGCAAAAACGGAAAGAACGGCTCGAGGGGCTTGAAGGTCGGCGAGCGGCTTTCGGAAGCGGACCTCGATGTTTCTCTCGAGGGCTTCGACTTTCAGCGTGGGAGCAAGGACACCGAGGAGTTCGAGATCGTTGAGGATAACGACGAGATCGATCTTGCTACGCTCGCCAAGGCGAGCGAAGATGCTCCGGTCGTTCGGCTGGTGAATGTTCTGATGGTCGATTCGCTCCGTCGCGGAGCATCGGATATTCACGTCGAACCGTACGAAAAGGATTTTCGCATTCGGTTCCGTATCGACGGCGTACTTTACGACGTGATGCATCCGCCGATGAAGCTTCGTGATCCGCTTATCTCGCGGTTGAAGATCATGGCGAAGCTCGACATCTCTGAAAAGAGATTGCCGCAGGACGGACGCATTAAGATCAAGGTCAAGATCGACGACCGCTCACGCGAATTGGATTTCCGCGTCTCGACCCTGCCGACGCTTTTCGGCGAAAAGGTTGTGCTCCGACTCCTCGACAAGGACAAGCTGATGCTCGATATGTCGAAGCTCGGCTTCGAGCCCGAGAGTCTCGAGAAGTTCAAGAGAAATATTGAGAACCCGTATGGCATGGTTCTCGTAACCGGGCCGACAGGTTCTGGTAAAACAAATACGCTCTACTCGGCGCTGCAGACGCTGAATACAAGCGAGACCAACATCATGACTGCGGAAGATCCGGTCGAGTTCAATCTCGAAGGCATCAACCAGGTTCAGATGAAGGAGCAGATCGGACTAAACTTTGCCGCAGCACTCCGCTCTTTCCTGCGGCAGGATCCGAACATCATTCTCGTCGGTGAGATCCGCGATTTTGAGACTGCGGAGATCGCGATCAAGGCCGCACTCACCGGCCATCTAGTTCTTTCCACACTCCACACCAACGACGCTCCCTCCACCATTTCACGCCTTGTGAATATGGGTATCGAGCCCTTCCTGGTCGCTACCAGCGTCAACATCATTCAAGCGCAGCGTCTCATCCGCCGCATTTGCAACAACTGTAAAGAAGAAGTCCACTTTCCGCCCGAGGGTCTCGTCGAGGTCGGATTTGCACCCGAAGAATCGAAAACTCTGAAGATGTATCGCGGACGCGGCTGCGACAATTGCCTGAACACCGGATACAAGGGTCGCGTCGGCTTGTACGAGGTAATGGAAGTCACGGATGAGCTTCGGGAGCTCATCATCATCGGTGCCAGCGCGATCGAATTGAGAAGGAAGGCGATCGATCTGGGAATGATAACCCTGCGTCAATCGGGGTTATGCAAACTAAGGGATGGGATCACAACGGTCGAAGAGGTTGTCAAGGAAACGGTTCTCTAGTTTTGGAGGAAATATGTTATTTAGGGCAATTGCATTATCAATAGCTTTGTTGATCGGGATCGGAACGATCATCCCCCTAGGAACGAACGATGCGGAGGCGGGGCCGCGCAAATCCAGAAAGTACAACAAGCAGAAGAAGTATAAAAAATATTCCAAGCGCTGGTGGCAACAGTATCGGGCTCGCATGAAGCGCAACCGTTCACTTCAGGCTCGCCGTCGCAACATGCGGCTGCGCCAACTGCGGCACGCTCGAAAGCGCCCGGACGGCAATCGCACCGCAAAACCGGTCGTAACCGCACGAGCGAATCCGTCGCCAGATAGACCGGCCGCCGTGCTTCCGTCGGGACAGGCTGCTCCTGCAGGCTGGAGACCAGGTGCTTCGACCAGCGGTGAAATTAACTTTAGTGTCGACAACGGGAATGGATCCGCGTCGATCTCGGTCGTGGGCCCGGCAACCGGTGAGACTGTCGAGACTGGCCGTCACAGAACGGTCGGGGGTGTTCCAACGACAGCTCTGCGTCGCGAAGTTATAAACCGGATGATCCGCGAGAATGGCTGGGTCGTGAACGACTATCAGAAATCGATCGGTAACCGGTCTGTGTACGTCGTGGTCGCACAGTCGCAAAGCGGCGGCCGCGTCCATTCAAGAATGTTCTATTTCACTGAAGCGGACGGGCGGATCTATAGTGTCGCCACGAACTCTGCCGCCGATGCCGCCGATCGCATCGCGGAAGAGTCCGAGAAGGTGATCTTCTCACTCTCAGGCCCGCGTCCTGTCCAACAAGCGGCGATCCGCGAAGACTAGAACCGATCGTTGATGGTTGATCGTTGTTCGTGGCCGCCAAGCCTCGTCGCAACGATCAACGATCAACGAACAACGATCAGGGTCAACCTCTTTACGTCTACCATCTACCCTCCCCGAACCAACAATATGAGTTTCGATCAAAACGCCACACCCGATTCGCAGATAACACTGCCCGAACTTTTGAGAACGATGACGGACGCAAAGGGTTCCGACCTCCACCTCACCACGAACTCCGCGCCGCAGGTTCGTGTACACGGGCACCTCTCTCCGCTTCCGGGTTTTGCCCCGCTTACCCCAGCCGATACGAAGCGCCTTGCGTATTCCGTACTAACGGACGCGCAAAAGCATCGGTTCGAGGAAAACCTCGAGCTCGATTTTTCATTCGGCTTGAAAGGCATGTCGCGTTTTCGTGCGAATCTTTTCAATCAAAAGGGTGCCGTCGGAGCGGTCTTCCGCGCTATCCCTTACGAGATAAAAAGTTTTGATGATCTCGGGCTTCCCAATGTCGTACGGGACCTCTGCAAGAAACCCCGTGGACTCGTCCTCGTGACCGGACCGACCGGATCGGGTAAATCGACAACGCTGGCTTCGATGGTCGACAAGATCAACATCGATCGCCACGATCACATCCTGACGATCGAAGATCCCATTGAGTTTCTTCACAATCACAAGAACTGCGTCGTCAATCAACGTGAGGTCGCCGCCGATACTCACTCGTTCGGGTCGGCACTAAGGACCGCACTTCGTCAGGACCCTGACATCGTACTGGTCGGCGAAATGCGTGATCTCGAGACGATCGAGATGGCACTGCGTATTGCCGAGACCGGACACTTGACGTTCGCAACGCTCCACACGAACTCGGCCTATTCGACCATCAACCGTATCATCGACGTTTTTCCCTCGGCCCAGCAGTCACAGGTTCGGACACAGCTTTCTCTCGTACTAGAAGGGATCCTGTGTCAAGCATTAGTGCCGAAGGCTACCGGTGACGGCCGCGTGATGGCCCTTGAGATCCTGATGCCGAACCCCGCTATCCGAAACCTCATCCGTGAGGACAAGATCCACCAGATCTACTCGATGATGCAGACGGGGCAGGATAAGTTCGGAATGCAGACCTTCAACCAGGCGCTTGCCTCCCTCGTTCACAAGCGACAGATCACGCTCGATGTGGCCATGGAGCGCACGTCGAATGCTGACGAGTTAAAAGAACTCATCGAACGCGGTTCGGGCCTCAACACGAGTTACGGTGGAACCGCTAAGCCCGTCGTTCAACCCGGAACACATGCAAGTCCTTACGCACAGGGACGAACCGTCGGACAGCGACCGCCCGTCCGTTAACGATTACTTTTGAGAGGAGCTAGAGAAAGAGATGCCTACATACGCTTTTAAGGGAAGAAACCGATTAAATGAAATGGTCGCTGGCGAGCGCGACGCGACAAGCCCCGACGAGCTGCGTGCATTGTTACGCCGGGAACAGATCGTGATGACGCAGGCTTCGGAAAAGGGACGGGTGGTTTCGATCCCGAAACTTGGCCGGAGAAAGAAGGTCGGTGCTAAGGAGCTAGCGGTATTCACCCGACAGTTCTCGGTGATGATCGACGCGGGTCTGCCTCTCGTTCAGTGTATTGACATTCTTGGCGAGCAGCAGCAGAACGCCTTCTTCAAAGATGTGCTTCGCCAGGTGCGACAAAATGTCGAAGAAGGAGCCACGCTTTATGCGGCTCTGGAAAAGCATCCCAAGGTTTTTGATTCGCTCTATACCCATATGGTAGAAGCCGGTGAAACCGGCGGTGTGCTCGATCTCATTCTCCAGCGTCTTGCGACTCTGATCGAGAAGGTCGTCAAACTGAAACGTAGCATCCTGTCGGCGTCGATCTACCCGGCGGCCGTCATTCTCGTCGCCATCGCTGCGATCGCGGTCATCATGGTCGTCGTTATTCCGCAGTTCGAGCAGATCTTTATTGGATTGCTCGGTCCGGGAGAACTTCTTCCGCTACCTACTCGCATCATCATGGGAATCAGTGGTTTCCTTGCGGGTTGGGGCGGACTGGCACTACTTGCCGGAATCTTTGCACTCGTGGTTGCTACCAAGTTCTACTACAAAACCGAAAAGGGACGCTGGCAGCTCGACTCGCTGTTGCTTAAGCTTCCGATCTTTGGATCCATTCTCCGCAAGATCGCGGTTGCCCGCTTCGCCCGAATTCTTTCAACGCTGCTTTCGTCGGGCGTACCGATCCTTCAGTCGCTCGACATCACGGCAAAGACCGCCGGTAATATCGTTATCGAATCGGCGATTCTGAAAGTACGTGCCGGTGTCGAACGAGGTGAGAATTTTGTCGACCCGCTGAAAGCCACAAAGGTGTTCCCGCATATGGTCGGACAGATGATCGGCGTCGGTGAGCAGACAGGTGCTTTGGATGCAATGCTTGGTAAGATCGCGGATTTCTACGAGGACGAGGTCGATTCGGCGATCGCGGATCTCCTCGCTTTGATCGAGCCCGCCCTTATCGCATTTCTCGGTATCACGATCGGATCGATCGTCGTCTCGATGTACTTACCGCTCTTCTCGCTTATCGGAAAATTGGCGAACGGCGGAGTCAAGTAAGGTTCATACCATACCAATCCTTTTGGAAGGGCGACTCGAATGCCGAGTCGCCCTCTTTTTTTGCCCGCGGCGCGCAGTTGTGTGAAAATAAAGCTCCATTTTCTCTATGTCCACGGCTGACCTCAAGCGACGTTTCGGATTGTTCACCGCCATAGCAATGATCGTCGGTCAAGTGATCGCCGTCGGTATATTTCTCACGCCGGCCGGGATGGCGAAATCGGTCGGCTCTCCATTCTGGCTACTCACAATATGGATGGTGATAGCTGCGATGACGCTCAGCGGAGCCCTTTGTTACGGCGAACTCGCGTCCCGCTTTCCTCACGCCGGTGGTAGCTACGTCTATCTCCGTGAGACATACGGACGAGCGGCGGCTTTCGTCTACGGCTGGACGAACTTGCTTGTGCTCGATCCCGGGCTGACGGCGCTGCTCGCGGTCGGGCTTTCGGAATACGCATCTTTTCTCGTCCCGCTCTCCGCCGCCGGCAAGCAGGCCTTGGGCATCGGTGCGATCTTGATCCTCGGCTTCGTTAACATCGTCGGGGCCCGGATAGGTGCGAGTTTTCTGAGGGCCCTCACCGTACTAAAGATCTCTACGCTAGTTTTTATTATCGCCTATGGATTTCTCGGTGGCTTCGGAAACTGGGATAACTTTACGCCATTCATTTCCACTCCGGACAATGCGTTCTCTGCGTTTGCCGGCGGCATCGTCGGTGCCTTCTTTGCTTTCGCCGGATGGTGGGAAGTTTCGCGGATCGCCGGTGAGATAAAGGACGCCGATCGAAATGTTCCTCGCGCTCTCGTGATAGGCGTTGTAGTAATAACCATCGTCTACGTCTTAACGAGCGCAGTGTTTTTCTATCTCGTGCATCCCAGCCAGGTCACGAATGACCAGGCATTTGCGGCGCAGGCGGGCGAGGTAATGTTCGGGCCGCTCGGTGGGAAGATCTTCGCGGGGATCGTCGTCATATCGGTTGCCGGATCGATCGCGGCTTATCTGATGGGTTCGCCGAGAGCATACTTTGCGATGGCCAAAGACGGCCTGTTCTTTAAGTCTTTCGCGACCTTACATCCGCGTTTCGGGACACCCCATCTTGCTACGTTGTTCCAGATGGGGTTAGCGACCTTTCTCGTTCTCGTCGGCAACTTCGAACAGATCCTCTCTTACTTTTTTTTCGTCGTCGTTCTATTCATTGCGATGTCGGTGGCCGGTGTCTTTCGTCTACACCGCCGCGAGCATGATGGATACAAGACGTGGGGATACCCGCTGACGCCGATATTCTTTCTGGTCGTGACGACGATTGTGCTAATGTTGATTGCAGCTCAAAATCCTTTACAGACGGCACTTGGCGTCGCGGTGACACTGCTGGGACTGCCGTTCTATTACCTGTTTTTTAATCGAGGAATTCCGACGGATGGCGTGGATCAAAACGATATCGTTTGAGGAAGCTGACGAGAACCTGCGAAATAAGCTACTGGATCTCCGGGCACTTTATCCGCGGGAATATGAGGCATCGACGGCAGAGCAGACGGGAACCGACGAGTCGATCATTCAGTCGCACACGCTTATACCGGACGCGATGTTCCATTCGTTCGCTTCCTACGCCGCGATGATGTCGCCCGACCTTCCGCTCGCCCGGCGTCAGCACGAGATGATAGCGACGATGGTCTCGGCCGCGAACGATTGCTTTTACTGAGTGGAGTCTCACGCAGAGTTTCTGCGTCGCGTAACTTTGGATGGCGATCTTGTCCGGCAGCTCCGGGAAGATTATTCGATCGCTCCGATAACGGAGGCGGAACGGGTGATGTGCGATTACGTAGTAAAATTGACGAAAGATGCCACGAAGGTCTTGCCCGATGATCACACCCGGCTCCGTGCCGTCGGGTTTGATGACACCGCAATTCTTCAGATTACCCTTATCGCCGCCTGGTTCAATTACATCAATCGTGTCGCCGACGCACTCGGTGTCGGACGGGGCGATGTTCCGGGTTAGTAAGCGGACGTATGCATCGAGTTGCTTTCGTATTTCCTCCTCGCGCAGGCTCGTGGTTCCGATCTTTTAAGATTGGAACGGCGACATCAAGAACGCGAATCTCGAAAATAGTTAAACCTCGATATCTTAGGCTTACTGCTTTCGTCCTCGCCCCCCTTTTCCTGTTTGCTTCGTGCGAACCCGTCCACGAGAACGACGCGCAGCGACTGGCGAAAGACACCAAAGCGACGGCCGAATTGAATCGCATCAACACGCTTCTGGCGTCACAACAGCCGGTGACAAAACTCGATGTCGACTCGTTGATAAACCTTCGCAAAGAGCACCCGAATTCGTCCGTGGTTCGCCAGCTTCTTCAAGGAGCATTACTCAAGCGCGAGGACTGGGCGGCAGCTGAGGAACTACTCTCGCAAGTCTCCGACGCCGAGCGCTCGCGAGTCGATAAGCTGAATCTAGCTCGGATCTATATAAAGCAGGGACGCTTTGCAGAGGCGACGGAATTCCTGAAGGAGTTCGAGGCAGAAGACCGAGACCGTGTCGAGGTCGCCGTACTTCTCGGACAGGCGCAGTTTTACATGGGCGAGCTCGACGCCGCTACACGAAGTCTGGAGTCGGTGCGGAACGACCTGCTGGTTCAAAAGCGTGGCGACGGGTTAGCCCTCCTCGGTACGATTTACTTCCGCCGCGGCGATAATGCAAAAGCGATCGACACGCTGCAAAAGACCGTTGACCTAGTTCCAGAAAATATTGCGGCAAACAACGTGCTTAGTCGTGCATATGCAGCAGTCGGGGACGGCGAGAGATCTCAGATGTACAGGACAAAGCTTGAAGCGATAAACCAACGCAGGGCCATCGACGAAAAAAAGAAGTCACGGCTTGTGCCGCTGCTTTATCAACTTGAAGCGGCTTACGAAACAAAACAATACGAGCAGGTAATTGCCTTAGTAGAACGCATCCAGCCGGACGCAGATGCAAATACAAAACCGATCCTTTACCAGTATCTCGCAGCGGCTTACACGGCTATGGGTGAGGACGACGGTGCGAAGAGAGCCCTGGCTGAGGCGGAAAAGCTTACTCGGAAATGAGACTAAAGATCATCATAACGGCGCTTGTTGCAACCATCGCAGCATGTGCGACACAGCCGCCACCATCTAATAATGCTTCCGTGAAAAAGAATGCCGAAAGCAAGATAACCTTCACCGACGCGACGGCTTCGAGCGGGATCCAGTTTCAGCATGTGCCGAACCGCACGCCCGAAAGATGGATGCCCGAGACGATCGGGAGCGGGGTCGTCACCGCCGACTTTAACCGCGACGGCTCACCCGATATCCTGCTAGTCAACTCCGGCACGGTCTGGAGCGCAGAACGACCGGCAAATGCTGGCAACCGTTTGTTCCTGAACGACGGCCGCGGAAAGTTCACCGACAACACCGAAAAGTGGAAACTGCCGAGTGTCGGCTACGGAATGGGAGCCGCAGCCGGTGACTTCGATAACGACGGCTGGCTCGACGTGTTTCTGACATCGCAAGACGGGAACAATCGTTTACTCAAAAACTTGGGCAGCGGATTCGCGGACGTGACCGACGAATCCGGCATTAAGCCCGATGGAAAGTGGGCGACCAGCGCCGGCTTTGCCGACCTGGACGGAGATGCCGATCTTGATCTATTCATTGTCCGATACGTCGAATACGATCGGAATGCGCCGCAAGCGTTTCGGAATCGCGTTCCGATCTATGCGACGCCGATCGCGTTCGACCCGGTGCCGGATCAGCTCTGGCGAAACGAGGGGAACGGAAAATTTTCTAATGTGACCGAGCAGACCGGATTGACGGACAAGAACGGGAAGGGGCTCGCACTCGCACTCGGTGATATCGACAAGGACGGCGACGTCGACGCGTACGTCGCGAATGACACCACGCCAAACTCGCTTTGGATCAACGACGGGAAAGGTCGCATGAAAGATTCTGCTCAGGTTGCCGGTGTCGCGTACAGCGAGGCGGGAAAGGAAGAAGGCAGCATGGGAGCGGATTTTTCAGACGCCGACGACAACACGTTCCTGGATATCGTCGTAACAAACTTTCAGGACGAGAACGCCAGCATCTACAGCCAGACCGGGCCGCTCCTGTTCGCGGAAATGTCGGACGCGGTCGGCGTCGGCATGACATCGCGTGAGCGGCTAAAGTTCGGTGTCGATTTCTTTGACGCCGACAACGACGGCGATGAAGATCTTCTTATTGCCAACGGTCACGTCGAAGACAATATCGATCAGAACTCGAGTTCGGTAACATTTGTGCAGCAGAACTCGCTCTTCGAAAACGTGGGCCTGGGAAAGTTTATCGACATAAGCAATTCGGCGGGCGCGGCGCTGCTCGATAAACAAGTCTCACGCGGACTCGCGACGGCTGACTTTGACGGTGATGGCGATCTCGACTACGTCATCACTAACAACGGCGGCATGGCACAGGTGGGTCTCAACGAGAGTTCCGACAAGGGTAACTTCGTCGTGCTGTGGCTTGAGGGCGAGCGAAACAAAAGCGCGATCGGCGCGCGTCTGGTAGCGAAGATCGGCGGGCGCACTATCGAGCGGCAAGTGATGGGTTCACAGAGTTACCTTTCGATGAGCGATCTCCGCGTGCATTTTGGCCTCGCTAAAGCTGCGCAGATCGACGAGTTGACTATCCATTGGCCGGGCGGTAATACGCAGGTGATCGCCGGCGTCGAGGGCGGGAGGTTTTACTTTATCCGAGAGAATGATTTGCCGGTGGAGTTTGTGGCGGGACAAGTTCAGAACCACGAGCGGTAGCGACCGGGTGACCCCGTTTAGCGATAGAGCCTCGTCGGAAACTAGAGACTCAGTCTCTGCCGCACCCGGTTCTGACGAGTGCTGTAGGCCATTACTAATGCGAACCATCGTTCTACTTCTTACCGTAATTATCGCGGCCTGCGGGACGCAAGGACCATCTGCTGGTTCAACCGCGTCTCCCGATGCGCTCCGTGCGTTTTACGTCGGACTTGCGGCGCTCCAAGTTGGCGATGATGTTCGAGCGAAGGACGAACTGACAAAAGCGACGCATCTCGCACCGACCGAACCTGCTGCGTGGGTGAACTTCGGTATTCTGCAGATACGTCACAAGGATTTCGATGGCGCGGCGCAAAGTTTGGAACGCGCACGAACCCTGGCTGATAAGAATCCGAAGATCTACGAAACGATCGCTCTCCTGGAAAAACAGCGAGGCAATTTCGATGCTTCGCAGTCGAATCTGCAGAAGGCGATCGACCTCGACGCGAATAACGTCAAGGCGATGTACGCGCTTGCAAAGGAAAAGGAACGACAAACGGATGATACAGCGGCCCGGAAACTGTACGAGAAGATCCTACGCGTCAAACCTGACAATCTCGAAACACAGATCGAGGCGGTGCGTCTTGCCGCAAAGCAAAACGACATGGCTGGCGTGCGGCAAATAGTGGCCGACATCGGACGCCCGGAGCGTATTTGGGAGAACGAGATTTACAGACAGTTCGGTGCTTTGAACGCTGCCGTTTCCGCCGATGACGCCCGATCAGTTGTGACCCAGGTCTCATTCCTTCGCAACATGCTGCTTCGCGACTCGCGTTTTAGGTCGAGTGTCGACGAAGTGAAATATTCGGACACGACCGTCGGCGAGCCTTTTACAAAACCGCTAGTCCTGCAGACACCAAGGTCGTCGCCCGCTCCGGCTGACAAAGGATTGCAGTTCAAAGCCGAATCAGAATCGCCGAATACAAGAGCCAGCAAGGTCATCTACCTGGCGGGCGATGACAAACCTATTATCGCGCTGGGCGGGATCACCGATTTGCAAATCCAAGGTCAGGTCCTGTCGCTTTCTATTATGAATGAGTCGGGAATTGCGGTTCTCGATTACGACTACGATTTCAGGAACGATGTCGCGGTGGCCGGCCCCGATGGATTGCGTCTTTATCGCAATAACGGAAGAGGCTTTGACGACGTTACGCCTCAAACAAGGTTGCCCAGTGAGCTGACGAAGCGCAGCTACCAAGGACTCTGGGTGCTCGATCTTGAGTCGGATGGCGATCTGGATCTCATCGCCGGAAGTTCCGAGCCGATCGTGCTCCAAAACAATTCGGACGGAACGTTCCAACGGGTACGTGGGTTTGAAAAGATAGAAGGGCTGAAGCATTTTCAGGCCGCCGATCTCGACGAAGACGGCGATTCGGATGCAGTCCTCCTGGATGCCGACGGCAAGGTTCATTTTTTCTCGAACGAACGGGGCGGACTTTACGTCGAGAAGTCCCTGACCACGGATCTCGCGGAAGTGCGAGCGTTCACGATCGGCGATATCGGAAGTGATGGCAAGCTGGACGTGATCGTAGTGGACGGTCGCATCATTCAGTTGAATTACGATGCGGCGACGGCGAGTTGGCAATCGAAGGTGATCGTTCCGCAGCACGCCCACGACGGAGTCCACACCGTCTTGTTCGACGACCTGGATAACAACGGAGCGGGAGATATTATACTGTCGGGCGGCGGGGCGGGAACTAGATTCTGGCTCGCCGACGGTGATAGTTTTTCCGAAGACGGGCGGATCGATGAGGCCGTGACATCGGTCGCCGATATGAACGATGATGGCCGACTGGATCTTGTCGGATATTTCGGCGGTGTTCTGTTGAACAGCGGCACCAAGAATTACAACTGGCAAACCGTACGCCCGCGTGCGGCGAAAACGACGGGTGATCAGCGAGTCAATTCATTTGGAATCGGCGGTGAGTTGGAATTGCGTGCGGGGTCACTTCTGCAAAAACGCTTGATCGCAGAGCCGGTCGTGCATTTTGGTTTGGGTGAGAATGCGAGTGCGGATGTACTTCGCGTCGTCTGGCAGAACGGATTTGTCCAGGCGGAGTTCGATCTCAAGCCAAATCAAACGATCGCAGCAGAGCAACGGCTGAAGGGATCTTGTCCGCACCTCTTTGCATTCGACGGTGAGAAATTCAAGCTCGTAAAAGATGCTCCGCCGTGGAGTCCCGCTCTCGGATTGAAGATCAATGCGCAGGACATCTTCGGCGTTCTCGAAACGGAGGAATGGTTCAAGATCCCCGGCGAAGCATTGAAACCGACAGCACAGAACTATTACGAGCTCCGGATCACCGGTGAATATTGGGAGAGTTTTTATCTCGATCGATATTCGTTGCTCGCCGTAGACCATCCAGATTTTACGGAAGTTTTCACTGACGAACGGTTTGCGATTCCCCCTGCGCCTTTGGAAGTCTTTACAACCGGAGTGACGCAAGCATTTGCATCGGCGAAAGACGATAAAGGGAACGATGTGGCTACGGTCGTTCGTACGCTCGACGAGAAATATCTCGATGGGTTTGAGCGCGGCACTTTTCAGGGCGTAGCCGAAGATCATTTCGTCGAGCTCGAATTACCTGATAATGCACCGGCTGACGGCCGGATCGCGATCGTCGCTGATGGGTGGGTCCATCCGACCGATGCGTCGATCAACGTCCAGCTGGGCCAGAGCAGCAGGGAAAAACCAAGGAGCCTGAGTCTGGAAGTTCGCGGTGACGACGGCACCTGGAAAGTCGAGAAAGAGAATCTCGGGTTTCCGGCTGGGAAGATGAAGACTATCCTGGTCGATCTTCCGTCGGGAACGCGTGCAGCCCGTCTGAGGACGAACATGGAGATCTTCTGGGACAGGCTCGCATGGGGCATCTACGAGGATGGCAAACACAACTCAACGACGAGGCTTGAGTTAGACTCGTCGGAGCTTCGCTATCGTGGATTCTCTGTGATCGAGAAGGTCGACGATTCGTCGCCGGAAAAACCGGACTACGATAAGTTGCTGACGACCGGACAGCGTTGGCGCGATATGGAGGGATACTTCACGCGTTTTGGTGACGTGCGGGAATTATTATTGCAGGCGGATGACCGGTTCGTGCTGATGAATGCGGGTGATGAACTTGTGTTGAAGTTCACGGCGCTGCCCCCGCCCGCCCTCGGTTTCAAGCGGGAGTTTGTGCTGATCGGTGACGGATGGATCAAGGACGGCGATCTCAACTCTGTTTTTTCCAAAACCCTGCTGCCGCTTCCGACGCACGCATCAAACGATTATTCGAAACCGCCTACGACGCTCGAAAATGATCCTGTGTACCAACAGCACAAGGCCGACTGGATGTACTTCCACACCCGTTATGTCTCGCCGGATGCGTTTTGGAATGCCTTGCGATGAAGCGGTGCCCGGAGCCCAACCCGTACGTTAGTAAGGGCGGTACACACGACGTTGTATGGTTAGGGCGCCCGGCAACAAGGTGCAAAAGCCCACGCGTAAGCAAGGGCGATAAGCTCAACATTGAGCACGTCGGCGCCGGCGCTGAGGGCTGGTTCCCTGTAGTGCATCCGACGTTGAGCATATCGCCGTTTCTCACGCGAGGGCTTTTGCACGTGGTGTCACGGCTCGCGCTAAACTGAACTTGACCGATGAAACCTCCGGTGAAAATACTCCTCGCCCTATCGTTGGCCGCGCTCCTCGCGACGCCGTTCCTCATACGCAAGTTCTATCACACGGAAGAAAACGCCGGGTCCGGCACGACAACGGCGATGGATCGTTACGGATTTCACTTCGAAGAGGTCGCGAAGCAAAGCGGCGTCGATTTCGTTCACACCGCTCCGACGCTCGACGCAAAGCTCAACCACATCATGCCGCAGATCGCTTCGATGGGCGCCGGCGCCGCGGTGTCGGATTTCGATCGCGATGGATGGCCGGACTTTTACGTCACCAACAGCGGCGAGGACAGTCACAATGCTCTCTACCGAAACAACCGCGACGGAAGTTTTACAGATGTCGCCGACCGGTTCGGTGTCGCCGATGTGAATCGTCGCGACACCGGCGTTTCAATGGGGGCTGTCTGGGGAGATTACGACAACGACGGTTTCGAGGATCTCTTCGTTTACAAGTGGGGGCGGCCCGAATTGTTTCACAACGAGGCCGGGAACGGCTTCAGCCGAGTGACCGATGACGCTGATTTTCCTGCCTGGATAAATGCCAACACCGCGCTCTGGCTTGACTACGATCGTGATGGGCTGCTCGATCTTTTCATCGGCGGCTACTTTCGTGAAGATCTGAATCTTTGGAAACTCGACACGACCGAGATCATGCCCGAGAGTTTTGAATACGCGCGGAACGGCGGTCGCAAATATCTTTATCACAATCTTGGAGGCGGGCGTTTTGAGGAAGTGTCGGAGAAGCTCGGGATAAGATCAAATCGTTGGGCCCTCGCGGTCGGTGCGGCGGATATTCGCGGAACAGGCTATCCCGATCTTTTTATTGCTAACGACTACGGTGTGTCGGAGCTTTACTTTAACAACGCCGGCAAAGGATTCGTCGACGTGGGCGAAAGAACCGGTGTCGGTTTTGCACCGAAAAGCGGAATGAATGTCAGCTTTGGCGACGTCATGAATACAGGCGCGCAGAGTATATACGTCTCGAATATTTCTGAAGAAGGAATCCTTTTGCAGGGAAACAATCTCTGGATGCCCCGGGCGGGAACATCCGGCGACGATCTGAAGTTTGACAACGCCGCTTCTGGATTCAATGTCGAGCTGGGCGGTTGGAGTTGGGGCTCGCAGTTCACTGATCTGAACAACGACGGAAACCTCGATCTGTTCTTAACCAACGGTTATGTCTCGCTCGAACCAGGTACCAACTATTGGTACGACTTTTCGAAAGTGACAGTCGGAAATAACACGATAATCGGCGATGCCAAAAACTGGGCGCCGATGAATGGTCGCAGCTTATCCGGCCATCAGACGAAAAGGGTCTGGCTGAATGACGGTGCGGGGCGGTTCAACGAAGTTGCTCAAACGATCGGTGTCACGGAGACGTTCGACGGGCGTGCGGTCGCCGTTGTCGATCTGTGGAATCGCGGCGTGATGGATGTGATCGTCGCAAATCAGCGGGGGCCGCTGCTGATCTACAAGAATGTCTCATCAGCCGGAAATAACTGGATCACTCTTGAGCTTGAAGGTTCGGCAAGCAATCGCAGTGCGATCGGAACTCAAGTGACCGCTTTTTGGAATGGACAACAGCAACTTAAGGAAGTGCACGGCGGCATCGGCTTTTGCGCGCAAAACGACCGGCGTGTGCATTTCGGATTCGGCAAGGCGGGCAAAGTTGATAAGATCGTGATTCGTTGGGCTTCGGGAAAATTGCAGACGATGGAACGGCCCGAGCTAAACAAGGTACACGAGATTGCAGAGCAGTGATCTATCATCTCGAAGTTAGAATCTAGAATCTATTCGAAAAGGTGCTTTCTGAATAGATTCTATGCGAGATGTTAGATGAGAGATTTGAATGCTATATGAGCGCGATTGCTTCTGACATCATGCCGGCCGCGACCAGGTTGGAAGGTCCTGACAACATGCCTTCGAAAGTTTTCGGGATTGATGCGCGTTTTATCGCGCCGATACTGATCACGCTTATTCTTCTCGTCGGCCAGCTTTCGTTCGGCATTCTGGAAAGCTACCCGCGCACCGCACTCGCCATCCTTACCGCGATCGCCCTTGAACTACTACTCGGCTTGATGATCACGGGCAAACTGCCGCACTTTGCGAGCGCCTACATCTCCGGGATCAGTGTCGGAATACTCGTCCGTTCGCCGTTCATATGGCCGTTCGCTTTGTGTGCCGCGATCTCGATTCTCTCAAAGTACGTATTGCGTTGGCGCGGCCGGCATCTATGGAACCCGTCGAATTTCGGCATCACGATGATGTTGTTTCTAGCCCCCTGGGCTGTCGCGAGCTTGAGCATACAGTGGGGCAATAACATTTGGGCGATGGCGGTGATATGGGTTCTCGGAGCGATCATCATTTACAATCTCAAACGATTTCACATCACGCTTACGTACGTCGTTGCGTTTCTAGCGTTCAGTTTCATCCGAAGTCTGATTACCGGTCACGGCTTTCTGGCTGAGGTCGCACCGATCACCGGCCCAATGTACCAGCTCTTCATCTTTTTCATGATCACGGACCCGAAAACGACGGTGCGCTCATCGAGATTTGCGCAATGCGTTGTGGCGTTTCTTGTCGCGGCCGTCGAGTCAGTGCTGAGACTAACCGAGAACGTCCACGCTCCGTACTATGCGCTGTTTATCGTGGGGCCGATCACGAACGTGATCGATATTCTCTGGATGTCGAGGAAGAAGTCAGACGTTCCGGCGGCTTATTCAAACGCGGAGATCGTAGGGACCACCGAGACCAATTAGTCATTCTCTGCGATCACCAAGTGGAATTCTCATGTCCTACCTTCCATCATTCGCTCGACATACTTCGCAATGACATCGGCTTCGAGATTCACCGCGTCGCCCGTCGCCAGCGTCGAAAGGTTTGTCAGGTCCCAAGTCTTGGGAATGATCGCTATGTCGAAATAGTTGTCGCCAAGTTTCGCGATCGTCAAACTTATTCCCTCGATCGAGACCGAGCCTTTGTAAACAAAATAGCGTGACATCTCCGTCGGGTATCCGATACGCACCGTCCAAAAGTCGCCGTTCTTTTCGGCCGAGACAAGCTCTCCACGCGCATCGACGTGGCCCTGGACGATGTGGCCGCCCAGACGCGTCGATGGTGTTACTGCGCGCTCAAGGTTTACTCGTGAGCCGGGCCGAAGAGTTCCTAGGGTTGACCGATCGAGCGTTTCCTGCGAGAGATCGGCTGAAAATGAATTTGGCGTAACATCCAAAGCCGTCAGGCACACACCGTTGACGGCGATCGAATCTCCGTTGCGGGAATCCGACGTGACAACGCTTGCCGATATCACCATCAGCGCTCCGCCCTCATTTGCTTCGCGCGATTCGACGGTGCCGAGTTCTTCTATTAGTCCGGTGAACATTTTTCTTAAGCCTTTTCGATCTCCGATAGCCGGCGCACGTCGATAGATATCGTTTCTCCGTCTTCGACATCGTTGTATAGACTTACAAACTTGTAACCGAACTTGATCGTCGCAGGTTTGTAAGAGGAGCGGGCATGCACGGTCTGTGAAAATGTCTCGTCGATGCCGGTGAGCAATATCAGGATCTCGGCGTCGGTCGCAATAAGATCGTGCGCAGTCAGTCCGAACAGCGGCGACTTGTCGTCTATCGGGTGGACGACGGTCCAGGCGAGCGGGAAGAAAGTTACTTTCCGACGTTCAAGTTCGAGGATGTCGAAGCGCCGCACTGTCCGCCCGTTCTCGTTCACGAATCGTGCGATCATGACCTTTGCCTCTAACTCGATCAACTGGTTATTACGCCCATTGACGATCCGAAACATTAGGCCCGTGATCCCGCGATACGGAGCAACGACCGCAACTTTGCTAAATACGATCTTCGCGGTCGGCCGGGCGAAGCGTGCGAAGACAACACCGGTGATCAGCGCGTTCGCGAGGAGGCTGTAATACGATTCGATCGTGACAAGCAGGTTCGGGATGATCCCGACCGGATGTATCGTCCCGTAACCAATCGTCGCAAACGTTTGCACGCTGAAAAAGAATCCGCGCACAAAGAGATCGGTCGTCGGTTCGGCTGACGTATCAACCAACGCTTCGGGGCCGAAGGCGGCGTACAGCATTCCGAAAATTATATTGCTCAGAAAGTAGAGCAATAAGACCAAACCGAGGAACGTGCTCCACGACATGGCGAGAAGCGTGTGATAAAGATTCAGCGACGTGAAAAGGCTGACGCCCGTGCGCTGCACGTTGAACGACCCATCGGCATTGAGCAGACGTTGACGGCTCGCACCCGCGACCACCGAACCAAAGCCCAGATCGGCATCAGCTTTGGCCTCGGTGATCGCCGTATTATTAAATTCGTCGCTAAGGGTATCTTCTGTCACGTTATGGCGAAATTATATCCACGCGGTAAGATGAATGTAAAAAGTGACCTCAAATCAATGACAGATGCCCAGCAATTAGAAAACGGCCCTCCAAAACTCAGACCCGGCGCAGAGGGCGGTATCGACGACACCTCTCTTGCCGATCTGATCGAATGGTTCCTTAACTTTGACGAGCGGACGGCGCGGATGCGTCACCCGTACACCGAGGAGTTATTTCAATGGAAGCAGCACGATGATGCCGATAACGGAGTAGGTATCTACCCGTTTGAAAACGCCGAGGCGCGGTTCGCCGTCGGTGTGTTCCAGGCTTTGAAAGAGAATAATTCCGAGCCGCTGCTGGGGCTCTGGTTGTCGGACGTTCTCAACGCGCTGCACGAGTCGCGCGAAACCAAGATTGAGATCGCGGCGGCTAACAAGATTGACGAGTCATCGGAAATGCTCGCGCTCGAGAGGGCGGAAAAACTGACTACAAAGACCGAGCGCCGTCTTTATCTTACAAGCTGTTGGCTCGAACAGCTTTGCACCGCCGAAGCCCGGGTTCTGGGCTGGGTCTATCAGGAGATCTATGGGCGACCGTTCACGCCAGCTTAGTGAATAACTAAAAACTAAAAACTAAAAGTTATGAATGAAAGGTAACTACAACATCTCACTCATAACTTTTAGTTTTTAGTTTTTCACTTTTCACTTGAAGGCTTCGCATTGTCGCATATCGCCGGTCTGCATACCTTTCGCAAACCACTGCATTCGCTGTTGCGACGATCCGTGCGTGAACGAATCGGGCATCACAACGCCTTGAGTTCGTCGTTGTATCGTGTCATCGCCGACCGCGGAAGCGGCGCGGATCGCCTCTTCGGCGTCCCCGGCCTCGACCAATCCTTTCTTCTGCGCGTGGTTTGCCCAGACGCCCGCGTAGCAATCCGCTTGAAGCTCGAGCGCGACCGATAACCGATTGTTCTGGCCGGCTCGCTGCACCTTATCCATTGTTCCGAGAATATTCTGGATGTGATGGCCTACCTCGTGGGAGATCACATACGCTTGTGCGAAATCGCCCGGAGATTTGAATTCGCGTTTGAGGTCCTCAAAGAATCCGAAATCCAGATAGAGCTTGTTATCACCCGGACAGTAAAACGGCCCGGTCGACGCACCTGCCTGGCCGCACGCGGAAGAGACCTGTCCATCGAAGAGCACGAGCTTTGGCTGCTGGTACCGGACGCGTGCCTGCTGCGGCAGGATCTCACCCCAAATATCTTCCGTCATTTTCATCACTGCTCCGACAAACTGACGGTTGTCGTCGGGCGGGCGGTTTGTTGAATTGCTCGCTTGACCGGGCTGCTGCTGTGTCTGAGTGACTTCACTCGGTAGACCCTCTAATAATTGCGTCGGATCTACGCCGCAGAGCATGGCAACCAAGGCGATTATGATCACTCCGATGCCCCCGCCGCCGAGGGCCAATCCACGTCCCCCGAGTCCTCTCCGATCCTCTATATTCGAGCTTTGCCCGTAATCCCGCCAACGCATAGTTCAAGACCTCCCGCAACCCGTATTCGTACCTGAGTGTGCCTGAATTCTACCATTTTTGGATTTCGGTTCGAAAGGTTAAATCAGTGGCTGTACCTTGCTCCCGAATTCCGCAAAATCTTGACAGTTGTGAACTTAGAGGATTAATATGGAGCTCTGTTAAGTTGCGGTTTTTCTTTCACGGTGCACAGGCAAAGGAGGCAGTGATGATCAAACTAGACATCGTCAACCATGTCGCCGAGAAGACCGGCGTTCCAAAACAAAAGGCGGAACAGGTTGTCGACTCGCTCTTCAACGCAATGAAAGACGCATTGGCAAAGGGAAAAAGGATCGAGCTTCGTGGTTTCGGTGTATTTGTCGTCAAGCCCCGCAAGCGTGGCGTCGGACGGAATCCTAGAACGGGAATGGAAGTGCCGATCCCGGCGGGAAAGACCATCAGGTTTAAGCCTGGCAAGGAGCTGTCGGCCAAGGCTGTCAAAACCTGACGCTTTATCAATCCGGTATTATTAGAAATCGTAAGTCGCATTCGATCGGTTGTTATCTGCGATTTACGATTTATTTTTTTGAGTAGATGTCTGTTGAAGGGAATTACTTGGACCGCACTGCGATGCGACCGACGCGGCGAACGTGGATAAAGCATTCGCTGCTGCTGATCGTCACACTTCTCACGACGACGATCGCGGGGACGCTTTACCCATTTGGGAAGATCGACCCGATGGCGTTTGTCGATCCGCAAACCTGGAGCGAGTTCGTCGAACTCATCTTCTCGCTCCCAACGCATTACGTTCTGCTCATCGGTACCGCCGTTTACTCTCTTGCCACCGATCTACAACTTCTCTCCGACGGTCTTTCGTTTTCGCTATCGCTCTTATTTATCCTGATCTCGCACGAGATGGGGCACTACGTCGCGTGTCGCTTGTACGGCGTAGACGCGACGCTGCCGTACTTTATACCGATGCCGCCGATGATCGGACCGGCGGGAACGTTTGGTGCCTTTATCCGAATAATGTCCCCAATGCCGTCCCGACGTGCGGTGTTCGATATCGGGGTCGCGGGGCCGATAGCGGGATTTGTCGCGCTGATACCGATCGCGATTATCGGAAATCTGTTGCCTCAGCGCGCGTATGCTCTTGGTGACATTGCGTTCGCCGATCCGCTTTTGATGACCATTTTGGCCGGCCTGTTTAATCTCGAGTCACCAGCGGGTAATCCGTTTTACTTCGCTGCCTGGATCGGCCTCCTCGTTACAGCACTGAATCTTATCCCTTCGGGCCAACTGGACGGCGGGCACGCGATCTATGCGGTTTTCGGAGAACGCGTTCACTTTTTCACGGGACGAATAGCGTTTGTGATAATGACGGCGCTGTCGATAATCGGATTTGTCTACTACAACAGCCCGAGCGGATTTCTGATCGCGATCTTACTGGGGATAATGGCCCGCGTTCGTCACCCGGAACCTTACGATCCCACCCCGCTCGATGCGAAACGCAAACTGATCGCAGTGCTGACGCTCGTCATCTTCGTGCTGAGTTTTGTTCCTTTCGCGATTCGAGTTAACTAAAAACTAAAAATTAAAAACTAAAAGTTGAGGGTTAATAGTCACGAATTCACTTCTGAATTTGGGATGTTTCTTGTTCGTGTGCTTTTTCGTGTGTTTCGTGCATTTCGTGGTTGGATTTAAGAAAAGATAACCACGAATTACACGAAAAAGACACGAAACAAGAAATGTCCGGGTCACTTTCATTGTGACTTTAACCGTCAAGAACTAAGAACTGACCTTTTGAATCTGTTCTGTTATTGGTTCTTAACTTTTAGTTTTTAGTTATCTTAGTTATTCCGTTCGTGTTCTTGTTCGTGCATTTCGTGGTTGGATTAAAGAAAGATAACCACGAATTACACGAAAAGGACACGAAACAAGAAAGGTCCTGCTGGTTCCTAACTTTAGTTTTTAGCTTTTAGTTTTTAGTTATCTTCGTTATTCCGGTAAGAGGCCCCTGATCTCCCTCACCATCCTCCGCACGTCTTCCTGTCCATCGAGAGCGATCATGAAAAAGTCGTAGCTCGTCTTAAAGCACACCATTCCGTTGCCGAAGAACCAGACTCCCTCAAGCAGAGGATTGCCGCCGATGATCCAATCGATCGGCGCACCGGTGATCGTTTTCGGATTGAAGATGTTCGTCATCATCACCGCGCCCGAAGCGAAGGAAAACGCTCCGAGCAGCGGTGCTCCGATCCGTTTCGCAATATCGCGTTCGAACCGGATGCGTTCCGTTTCAGCTTCACTCAGACGTCCCTCTTCGATCAGGTCTTCTTTACGTTTCAAAAATTCATTGAACTGCACGCCGATCGTTTTTACCGACCAGGCCGGAAGAGCCGAATTGAAAAGCCAGTGTGAACTGATACCGGTGAACAGTACGCCGAGTCCGGCTCCGACGGCCATTGAAACACCGGTCGTTGCGGCCTGCATCGGATTCTCCTGGGCCCAACCGGATGCCTTTGAAAGTGATTTGAATGCGGAATCGATGGTCCGTGTCCAGCCAAGCCCGAAGCTGAAAGCACTCGACACGCGTTTCGCATTCGCCTCGACCGTTTCGCGCGCATCATCGAAGACGCCGCCCGCTCTCACGGCGGCCACGCCGATGACCTCGCTCGCGGCTTTGCCGGCGGCGTTAACCACGTCGCCCGCTTTTCCGCCGGCATCCTCGGCTGCTTCGCGGATCGGCTCGCTCGCGCTCCACGCTTTTTTCGCGGTCGCTTCAGCTGACTTGATCGTCTCTTCCGCGACTTTGACCGCCTGCTTTCCAACGTCTGATTTCTCGGCCTCGATCTTTATCTTCTCCGCGCCCTTCTGAGCCGACTCGACAACCGCGCGAGCACCCTCTTCGATCTTGTCCTTAAGCCCGAGCTGTTTGTCGATCTCGCCAAACTTCTCTTTCGCGTCGCGCTGCCATTTATCAAAACGCCCTTTGTAATCGCTCATGGTTTTGCTCGTCTCCCGCTTCAATTACGAACCCTCCCGCCCGATTGTTCGCTATAATGCAATTTCGCTTCCGGCCTTTGTATACTTAGCATTTCGCTGGGTCGCGACACAAGTGTTTTCTCTTCGGAGATGGGTGTTGCGATGTGCTAATCTGGCATTTCAAAAATGCGTTTATGACCTTAGTAAAATGTCCCCGTTGCGGGAAACCTACAGAATTTGAAGGCAACGAATTTCGGCCGTTTTGCTCTGAACGCTGCAAGCTGATCGATTTCGGCTCGTGGGCTGATGAGGAATATAGCCTCCCGGCCGTGGGTTCGAGTCCGAGCGAAGAAGATATGGCCCAGATCGAAGAGGCATTGCGCAGGAGGGATAAATAATGGAGATCGCTCCGAGTGGCAGCATGATCGGCGTTATCGTCGCGGCGGCTTTTTTTCTGGTCCTCGCCGGTGCCGCATATATCGCCTTCAAGGCGCTGACAAAAACGGTGAAGATGGCGGTTCGAATGATGATCGTCGGCGTCATACTTATCGTCGCTGTCGTCGGCAGTATTTCGCTTTGGTATTACAGCACCGATGCGACGCCCAAGCTGAAACCGCCAGCAGAACGGAGGAAGTGAAAAGTGAAAAACTAAAAACTAAAAACTAAAAACTAAAAGTTAAGAACCAATAACAGACAGATGCGAAAAGAAGTTTCTTAGTTCTAACTTTTAGTTTTTAGTTTTTCACTATTCACTGATCCCATGGTCCAGATCGAAAAAACGCGGAAGAGCAGGATCTGGCATCGTTATCGCGGGCTGTCGCCGACCGTGTTCGCACTGAGCGTCGTCAGCTTTCTCAATGACACATCCAGCGACATCATCTATCCGCTCTTGCCCGCCTTCCTCGCGCTCACATTAGGCGCGACTCCATTCGTCATCGGTTTGATCGAAGGCTTCGCCGAATCTGTCGCAAGCATTCTGAAATTGTTTTCAGGCTACCTTAGCGATAAGTTCGGCAACCGTAAGTTTCCCGTCTTTCTCGGTTACTCACTCGCTGCGATCGTGCGTCCGCTGCTCGCATTTGTAACGAGCTGGCCGCAGGTCCTGGTCGTCCGAATGACCGACCGCATCGGCAAGGGGATCCGCGGAGCTCCACGCGACGCGCTTCTCGCGGCCACGGTCCATGAGAGCCAGCGCGGACTTGCGTTCGGTTTCAATCGTGCGGCGGATCATCTCGGTGCCGTCGTCGGCCCTATCGTCGCATTCCTGCTGCTCACCTATCTGGCGGACAATCCCGCAACGCCCACCGCCCGGGAATATCAACAGGTTTTCCTTTTTGCGTCGATACCCGTCGCGCTCGGGCTGTTCGTTATCGTCTTTTTTGTGCGTGAGGAGAAGAAGAGCGTTCCGGAGATCGACGCGATCCCGATAAAGTTTTCGCTGAGAGCCTTCGACGGAAATTTCACGCGCTTCCTCGGCGTGATCGCCCTCTTCACGCTCTCTAATTCCACCGACGCGTTCCTTCTCCTGCGTGCTGAGCAGACGGGCGTCGCTCCTGCAATGCTGCCGCTGTTGTGGATGGCGCTTCATTTCAGCAAAGTATTCAGCTCGATCATCGGCGGCGACCTCTCGGATCGTCTCGGCCGAAAGAGAATGATCTTTACCGGCTGGGTGATCTACGCGCTCGTTTACGCGGGGTTCGCGTTCGCCGATGCCGCGTGGCAGGCATGGGCCTTGTTTATTGTTTACGGACTCTATTTCGGATTGACGGAGGGTGTGGAGAAGGCTCTGGTTGCCGATCTCGTCACGGACGAGAAACGAGGTACGGCTTTCGGATTCTACAACCTGGCTTACGGAATCACAGTATTCCCGGCATCGCTGATATTCGGACTCGTCTGGAGCCAATTCGGCGCGACTGCTGCTTTTCTTATGAGCGCAATGATCTCAGTTGTTGCCGCGGCTTGTCTGATGGGGATCTCGACGGCACGGAGAGAAGTTGATAGTTGATAATTGACACCGCCTCGCAGGACGTCTGATTTTCAACTATCAACTATCAACTATCAGTTAGTAGTTAGTCGTTCAAGCGTATCGAGCCAACTAGATTCCGGAAAACGGAATTGTATTGGTACGACTCTTCCTCCGGTGCAACCGTCGCGACAAAGAACAGATCGCCGCTTCGAAGCTGTGCGGTGAATACCGTGACCCGCTCTGTTCGCCCCGTCACATTCGATCGTCCAGCAAGGACGGTCGCGTAACCAGTGCGACCGGCAACGTTCGCTTGTTGAATTCCACCGGCCTGCCGAAGATACGGATTCGCCTGAAGGAGCTCGCGGATGTAACTCTGGGTCGCCTGCCCAAGATTCGTGGAGTTTGCTCGAGCGGCCCCGATCATTGCTCCGTGAGTGATGCCCTCGTTTCCGTAGGCACCGTCGGGTGCGAACCAAATCTGCCCACTTGTGTTGAATTCCTGCCAATTACTCGGAACATTCACGGTCATCGCGCTGTTCGAATAGACACGCATTCGTCCTGACGGTGGGGGTACATTCCGCGAATAGTTCCCGGTCATCCCGCCGCTATTTTGTCCACCCGTATTCTTATAGTCACGCTGGATCTCGGTCATGGTCCGAGCCCTGGCCATACTTCGCAAACGCTCGCGGACACTAGAGAACTCGCGTGTGACCTTGATCGGGTTCGGCGAAACATTCAGCCGCCCCGCCTCGCGGTTGATGTTTTGGTATCGGTTACCCGGATCGGGATGGGTGCTCATCCATTCCGGTGCCCGGCCTCCGGATCTCTGCCCTTCGATCGTGCGAAATATATTCGCCAGATCGCGCGGATCGTAGCCGGCATTTGCCAGAATCTGGGATCCGAGAATGTCGGCCTGTGTTTCGTAATCCCTGCTGTAGCGGGTCTGAAGGACCTGAGCTCCCATTGCACCGAGTTGAGCACCGCTCTGCCCGCCAAAGATCGCTCCACCCAGAATCAGGCCGATAGTACCGAGTTGATTGGTGACGCTGCCCTGTTTCGTTGCCTGTGCCGTCGAATGGCGTAGAGCCACATGGCTGATCTCATGCGCCATGACCCCCGCCATCTCACCCTCGTTCTTTGCCGCTTCTATCATCCCGCGATTGACGTACATCGGCCCGCCCGGAAGCGCAAAGGCGTTGATGTCACTGGCATTCACGACATCGAATTCGTAAGCGAATGACGGCTGTTGAAATTCCGGGGGAATCGCGGCAACCAGCCTCGCTCCGACGTTTTCGACGTAACGTTCGGTCTGACTATCATTCAGCATCGGAAACTGCTGCTCGACCTGACGGGCCGCGTCACGGCCGAGTTTGATGTCGTCCTGGACCTTATACTTGTTCTTCGGCATCGTGACGCGGGTCTGCGCCGCAAGCGGCATGACCACAAGCGCCCAAACCATCAACACCGACAGAAAACCTTTAATTGAAACTGATCTTTTCATCCTACCCTCCTGGAATCCGGTACTGATCGATTCTAATTCAGCCGAAGACGGCTAATCAATCCGGAACACTGGCGAGCCTTTGATGAAGGCGCGGTGACACGCCGTTCGCTACAAAGTGGCTGGGATGCTGTTGGGCTGGTTTAATGGGAGCTTGGTGAACTCTGGCGATCACCCAACGGCTGCGGGAGCTCGTTGCCATGAAACCGTGAAACGGGCTCTAAAACGCTTTGCACGTGGCTTATGAGAGCGACGGCCTCGGTGGGATCGATCCGTTGCCCGTACATCTTTTCAACAAGGAACGCGAACGCGAGGTCGGTTCCCAGATCTATCAGGATGTTCATATAGGTCGTCCAGTTAGGGCGTGAGCCCAGATCGAGCCAGTATCTGATGGTTTCGGGAGATGGTAGTAAATCAATGTTAAGTGTATGTTAACGACATGTTAACTCTTCAGCGGGTCTGCCTTACTCTCAGCGCCGTGTTTTGGTAATAATTAAACATCGGGCAGGTGCTCTGTTGTAATGAGAGTTTCGCTAGAAAAGACATACCGCGCCTTAGGGCGGTCAAGGAGAATTGGATGAGTTTAAGGTCGATCGTTATTTTTAGTTTGGTTTTCATTGCCGCTTCGTTAGCTATCGCATGCAGCGGTCAGAAGATGGGAGAGCAGGGAACCACAACGGTCCCGGCGCCTGGCAGTGCACAGAACCTTCAAGGCTCGGGTGCGACATTCCCAAAGCCCATATATGAAAAGTGGGTGAGTGAATTCGGCAAGCTCAATCCGAAGCTTAAGATCGATTATCAGGCGACCGGATCCGGTGCCGGCCAGAAGGCCTTACTGACCAAGACGGCTGATTTTGGTGCTTCGGACGATCCGATGAGCGACGAAGACCTCAAGTCGGCGAGCAGTGAGGTACTTCATATTCCGACCGTACTCGGAGCGGTGGTCATCACGTACAACGTCCCAGGTATTAATCAGCCGCTGAAGTTGTCTGGCCAGACGATCGCGGATATCTACCTTGGCAACATCAAGAAATGGGACGATGAGCGTATCGCGAAGGACAACGCCGGCGTAACGCTGCCGGCCGCCGACATTCTGCCCGTCTATCGGGCGGATTCGAGTGGAACTTCTGCCGTGTTCACCGACTTTCTGTCGAAGGCTTCCCCGGATTGGAAATCCAAGGTCGGTACGAATAAGCAGCCGAGCTGGATAACTGGAGTTGGGGTCGGAGCAAAAGGTAACGACGGCGTTATGGGACAGGTCAAGCAAACGCCAAACTCGGTCGGTTACGTAGAACTCACGTTTGCCAAGGCGAACAACCTGCCCGCGGCAATGATAAAAAATAAAGCGGGAGAGTTTAGCGAAGCGAATCTCGATTCGGTAAAGGCCGCAGCCGCCGCGTCGGTCGCATCAATGCCAGAAGATCTGCGAACACAGATAACCGACGCCGAAGGAGCGGGTGCTTATCCGATCTCAAGTTACACGTATATTCTTGTTTATAAAGACCAGCCGGACGCGGCTAAGGGGAAAGCACTCGTTGATTTCCTCTGGTGGGCATTGCATGATGGAGAGAAATTTGCAGCCGAACTTCATTACGCACCGCTGCCGCCAGATGTCATAAAGCGCGTCGAGGTGAAGATCAATTCGATAACGAGCGGAGGCAAAACGCTCCGACAGTAACTTGGCACAGACAGGCGCCATCGGCGACAAGATATTCCGCAGCGTTTTATTTATTGCGGCCGCGAGCATTCTGCTGATCGTGGCCGCGATATTTGTCATGATGACGATAAGCGCAATGCCGACGCTCGAACGTTTCGGGTTTGGTTTTCTTATCGGCCGCGAATGGAAGCCGGCACAGGAAACTTTCGGTGCACTGCCGTTCATTTACGGAACGGTAGTTTCATCCCTCATCGCATTGTTCCTCTCCGTCCCGATCTCACTTGGCATTGCAATATTCCTCGTCGAGCAAGCACCTCAAAAAATTGCACGTCCGATCGCTTTCATAGTCGAACTTCTCGCCGCGATCCCCTCGGTGGTTTATGGGCTGTGGGGAATTTTCGTACTTGCACCGCTGATACGAAATTACCTCGGTCCTTTCTTGCAAGGGAATTTTGGATTCATCCCGCTCTTTCAAGGAAGGCTAACGGGGATCGGAATGATCACGGGTGCGATCATTCTTGCGTTGATGATCACGCCGATAATCACGGCGGTCGTTCGGGATGTGCTTGAAGCCGTTCCAACAACTCAGCGAGAAGCTGCGCTGGCTCTCGGGGCCACCAAGTGGGAAACAACGTCGATCGTTTTGGGCAATGCCGCTTCCGGGATAGCCGGAGCGGTAGTTCTCGGTCTTGGCCGTGCGATCGGCGAAACGATGGCGGTGACGATGGTGATCGGAAACTCGCCACAGATCACGACATCACTTTTCGAACCGGCAAATACGATCGCCTCGCTGCTTGCCGCGAACTTTGCCGAAGCGACGGATCGGATCTATCTCAGCGCGCTTATCGAGATCGGCCTCGTGCTGTTTTTGGTCACGTTCGTTGTTAATGCACTCGCTAAGCTTTTGATCCTGAGTGTCGCCCGCGGACAAGGAAGTGCGAAACACGTCTGAGAGAAGTGAAAAGTGAAAAGTGGGAAGTCGGAAGTCGGAAGTCAGAAGTCAGAAGTCAGAAGTCAGAAGTCAGAAGTCGGAAAAGGCCGAAGACCAAAGACCAAAGACCAAAGACCAAAGACCTAGGACAAATGACCAATGACCAATGACTAACCTCGCCTTTCACAGAAAGCGACAGATCACGAACGGCGTAATGGCGACGCTGACGGCGGCGTGCGCGGTTTTTGTGACTGGTGTCCTGCTTTTGATCATTGGCTATATAGCCTTTCGAGGGGCGTCGTCGTTGAGCTATGAATTTTTGGTCGGTACGCCAAAGCCGGTGGGCGAAGGTGGAGGTATCGGAAACGCTATTGCGGGTTCCGCAATGATGACGTTGCTTGCGGCGGTGATTGGAATGCCGATCGGTATTGCGGCGGGTATTTATCTGGCGGAGTACGGAGACAATTGGTTTGGCACTACCGTCCGCTTTATTGCCGATACGCTGATAGGGATCCCGTCGATAATCATCGGGATATTTGTATACACGTTTGTAGTACTGCCGATGGGTCGTCAGTCGGGCCTTGCGGGCGGACTGGCGTTGGCGATAATCATGATCCCGATTGTCGCCCGGACGACCGAAGAAATGATCAGGCTCGTACCCAACTCTATGCGAGAAGGCGCGCTTGCACTCGGAGCACCGCAGTGGCGGGTATCGTGGAATATCGTACTTCCCGCCGCCGCCTCGGGGATCGCCACCGGTGCCATGCTCGCGATCGCCCGGGTCACCGGCGAGACCGCGCCGCTCTTGTTCACTGCGCTCAATAGCAGGTTCTACAACGTTTATTACGATCAACCGATGTCATCGCTGACCGTGCAGATCTTCAACTTCGCGACAGGCCCCTTCGAGGTTGAGCACGCAATGGCATGGGCCGCCACGTTGATCCTCGTCGGGTTGATCCTGATGATAAATATTCTGGTGAGGTTTTTAACGAGAAAGAAGTGGTAAGAGAGTGACAAGTGAAGAGTGACGAGTGAAGAGCAATGGTTAAAAGTCGAGAGCGAAAAGTGATAAGTCTATAGCGACTCGTTACTCGTCACTCTGCGGATATTTCGATGGAAAATAAGATCAGTATCTCAAACCTGAATTTTTATTACGCGAAGGCGCAAGCGCTGTTTGATATCACGCTGGATATACCCGAGCGCCAGATCGTTGCGTTCATCGGACCATCGGGTTGCGGCAAGTCTACGTTTCTCCGAACGCTCAACCGGATGAACGATACGATACCGATAGCGCGTGTCGAGGGCGACGTCTTGATCGACGGCGAAAACATCTACACTCCGGGCACGGATGTCGTCGCGCTGCGCCGTAAAGTTGGGATGGTATTCCAAAAATCCAACCCTTTTCCAAAATCGATCTTCGAGAACGTCGCGTACGGAATAAAGATAAATGGCATTCACTCGACCAAAGCCGATCTTCAAGAACGTGTCGAAAAAGCCCTGTACGACGCCGCTCTGTGGGATGAGGTCAAGGACAGGTTGAGTATGTCGGCGTTTGGATTATCCGGAGGTCAACAGCAGCGCTTGTGCATCGCGAGGGCGTTGGCGGTCCAGCCCGAGGTCATACTCATGGACGAGCCTGCTTCGGCGCTGGATCCGATCGCGACGCAAAAGATCGAAGAGCTCGTCGTCGAACTAAAGCGCAACTACACGATCGTGATCGTCACACACAACATGCAGCAAGCAGCGCGAGTTTCAGACCG
>JANPJL010000169.1:0-2370 GCA_031425495.1 Acidobacteriota bacterium | reverse complement strand
GGCTACCCCAATTAACATTTTTATGGCAGACCCTAGATGCCCCGGCTGTGAATACCTGATTGATACAAGCCACAATCTAAAACACTGCCCGAGGTGTGAAACACCACTTCGAACTTATGTTAAAGAGAGGCGAGTGTCTTTTTTTAGAACCGCCCCAATGGCGTTCCTTTTTGCTGTTTTCGTTTTTGGGATTCTCTTGTCAGCGTCGGACGGCTTACTTTTAGGATTGGGGAAGGATCTTGGGAAGATTTTCGTCGCCATCCTCTTCTTCGTATGTGCACTAATCTTTAGTTTCATTAGAAAACACTAGCTACACGGAATCTTGCCGGTTGATGGCAACTGTCGACCACTCTCTTTGCCGACTTGTTGGTTTTGGATCGGAACTCCTACGTGCGGCTTGCGAGAAGATGCTCTTGGGAATTTGCATCGGAATCTCGAGGCTCAATTACAGACCTCAAATTTCATATTTCAAACTTCAATTTCAAATCTCAAATTTTCAAATTCTCGGAGTGAAGGCTTCGCTCGCATTCTCAGTTCGCCACGCGTGGCTTAACACAGAAGAGCGTCGATGCGTTAACGGGGAGCTGTGCGGGATGGTGAGAGCTTGCGGAGATTTTCGACGGCGGTGGGAAGGGCTTCGAGGATGCGGTCGACATCTTCGTCGATATTGAATCGGCCGAAGCTAAATCTGATCGCACCGCGTGCTGCTTCGTCATCGCGGCCTAGTGCACGGATGACGGGTGACGGTTCGAGCGAGCCGGATGAGCATGCCGAGCCGGTCGAGACGGCGATACCCTGGAGATCGAGATTGATCAGAAGTCCTTCGCCCTCGATCGATGCGAAGGAAAGGTTCGAGATATTCGGCAGACGGAGCCCGGCGTCGCCGTTCAGAGTGACTTCGTGGATACGCTCGAAGACGCCTTGTTCGAAACGGTCACGCAGATCGCCGAGCCGCACCGCACTTTCTGCAAGTTGTTCGCCGGCGATCTCGCACGCTTTTCCGAATGCGACGATGTTGGGAACGGATTCGGTACCGCCCCGCGTCCCGCGCTCCTGTCGTCCACCGATGTTCTGCGCATGCAGACGAACCCCGCGTCGCACATACAAAGCACCGATGCCCTTTGGTGCGTAGATCTTGTGACCGGATATCGAGAGAAGATCGCACCCGATCGCTTCGACATCGACCGGCACTTTTCCGGCGGCCTGCACGGCGTCGACGTGAAAGTAGGTCTTCCGTCCATCGGCACGCAATTCTTTTATAAGCTGCCCGATCTCTTCGACTGGCTGGAGCGTTCCAATCTCGTTGTTCGCCATCATTATCGAGATCAGCTCGGTATGTTCGCGGACCGCGGCCTTTAGATCTTCGATACGAATAATGCCGTTCTCGTACACCGGCAGATACGTGACCTCGTGTCCGCCCAACTTCTCGAGCTCTTCGCAGACACTCGTGACGGCGGGGTGCTCGATGGCGGTGGTAATGACGTGGACTTTGCGTGCGCCCTGAGCGTCAAAAAAACGCCCTCCCTTGGTATCAGGCTGCTGCTTTTGGGCTTCGAGTAAACCGCGTATCGCGAGGTTGTTGGATTCGGTGCCGCCTGATGTGAAGATGATCTCGGCCGGACGTGCGTTGATCAGACCTGCGACCTGGTGCCGGGCCTTATCGACCGCCGCACGAGCTTCCTGTCCAAAGAAGTGAATGCTCGACGCATTGCCGAACTTGTCTTGCAAGTAAGGCAGCATCGTATCGAGGACTTCCGGTGCGATCGGGGTCGTCGCGCTGTTGTCGAGATATATCCTGCGGAGCATACATCAATTTTACCTTATCGAACCGAGGCAGGAAATGTTCGCGTCACATGAGCCCATCACCTGCACCCGTCGCACACGAGAAACGTTGGAAATGGAAAGAGGCCGCCCGAACGGCGGCCTCAGCGAAAATCAAGTTAAGTACCCGAAAACCTATCTGCCTTCGCGATAGGTCGTGAACTGTGAGTCCATGCGAGCGTCCTGACCGGAAGAGAATGTAAACATACAGGAATCGTCGGTGTAGTCCATGAAGTTTTCGATCGGATCAAGTCCGGCCTTGTTGCGACAGCTATCGCGTCCCTGCGGGCATCCGTACGCTGCACTTTTTTCAGCCGGCGTATCGCTGACCCCATCACCGCTACCGGTACATCCGCCCTGAAATGTGTGATAAAGGCCCATCCAGTGTCCTACTTCGTGCGTGGCGGTGTCACCCTCATCGTATGGCACAGCTCCTCCGCCGGGAAGCGACGAGTAAAGCAATACCACGCCGTCACGCTTCGGATTGCCCGCGTAGTTTGAAGGGAACGTTGCGTATCCGAGGATTCCGTTGCTCGGGTTGCACGTGTA
>JANPJL010000168.1:0-5177 GCA_031425495.1 Acidobacteriota bacterium | reverse complement strand
ACCTTTTCCAGGATCTCGAGTGCCTCGGCTTTTTTCACCAGCACACCATGGCGTGCGCCGTGCCCCGTCCCGACCATGATCGACATCGGTGTCGCAAGACCTAAAGCGCAAGGACACGCAATGATCAAGACCGAAACTGCCGCTACCATGGCGTATGCGAAGCTTCCCACAATAAGCCAGACTGCGAACGCGATGATCGCCACGACAATTACAGCCGGCACAAAGTAGCCCGATACAACATCGACCAAACGTTGGATCGGAGCTCGTGATCGCTGAGCTTCACCGACCATGCGAACGATCTGCGCGAGCAGCGTATCGCTCCCGACCTTCTCAGCCTTCATTACAAAACCACGTCGGCCATTTATGGTCCCGCCGATAATTTTGTCACCCGCCGTCTTCTCGACCGGGATCGATTCGCCCGTCACCATGGATTCATCCACTGACGTTTCGCCATCAACAATCACGCCGTCGGTAGGAATCTTTTCGTTCGCCTTAACTCTTAACGTTGCACCGAGCTGCACGTCCTTGAGAGCGATCTCCGCTTCCGTTCCGTCATCGAAAACGACAATCGCGGTCTCAGGAGCAAGTCCCAGAAGTTCCTTGATCGCGCTCGAGGTTTGCGAACGCGCCCGGAGCTCGAGAACTTGTCCGAGCAGGACAAGCGTCGTGATCACGGCCGCCGCTTCAAAGTAGGCTGAAATCAATCCGGTATGTTCATTTCGCATCGAAAGAGGAAACACGTCCGGGAAGAACAGCGCAAATAAACTAAAGAGATAAGCCGCGCCCGTGCCGATCGCGATCAACGTGAACATGTTAGGGCTGACGTTTTTGACCGATGCCCAGCCCCTTTGAAAAAAGGGGAAACCTCCCCACAGAATGACCGGCGTCGCTAAAACGAACTGAACCCATAGGGCGGTCTTTGGCGAGATAAACTCATGATAGTTCGGCAGCATCTCAGCCATTGCGAGTACGAACACCGGAACCGTGAGCACCGCTGAGATCCAGAACCGGCGTTTCATATCTACATATTCCGGGTCAGGTCCGTCATCGAGACTCAATACTCTTGGCTCTAACGCCATCCCGCATATCGGACAGCTTCCGGGACCGATCTGGAGGATCTCCGGATGCATCGGGCAAGTGTACTCAACGCCCTCGCTCGCGGCCGCAACCTTTTCTTCCTTTTTCTTGTCCAGGTAACTAGCTGGATTCTGTTTGAATTTATTTAGACAGCCGGGCGAACAGAAGTAATATGTTTCGTGTTCAAAATCATACTTTCCCGCAGCGGTTTCGGGTGACACTGACATCCCGCAAACCGGGTCGATGTGCCCGCCTCCGGGAGCTGTCACCATTTCGTGGTGCGAAACTGTTTCCACCTTCCCGCGACTGATCCCGACAAAACCGCTTGCGGGAATTCCCTGCGACTGAGCAATAAACTTTTGCATGCAGCCCGCAGCGCAGAAATAATAAGTTTCACCGTCGAGGTTGAAACTCCCGGCCGCAGTTGCTGGATCCACCGTCATCCCGCAAATCGGGTCGATAAACTTTTCGCTGATCTCTGAATGTTCTTCCGTCATATTTTTCACACCTTGTCGTCTAATTAACGACAGGATGAATTCTACAACCTGTCAGCAGGGGTCAGGTCAAGCCCAGTTCGCAGCATTACCGACGGATTCGATCAGATGACAAACCGAATCGCCGTCGGGGGTCGAGTTTTTCATTTCCGACCAGTCTTTTAGGGCCCGTTCCATCTTTCGCTGCAATTTTTGCATTTCTTTGATCTTGCGCTGATTTTCTGCGATACGGCGAACGATGATCTCCCTAACCATCGGGCAAGGCGACTTTCCCTGTTTGGCTTCGCTCAAAATATCGGAGATCTCGGAAAGCGAAAAGCCCAGACTTCCCGCAGCCTTGATGAAACGCACTCGTACAGCGTCTGCCGCCTGATAAACTTTGTAATTGTTTTGCTCGTTGCGCGAAGGCTTTAGCAAGCCGATGCGCGTGTAATGCCGCACGGTGTAAAGAGACACGTCGGATCTTTTTGCGAGAACAGTTGCCGTCATCATAGGTTTTTACTCGCTTCGTGATTTGGGGAATCCCCCTTCTTTAGGCCGCGTCTTGCTGGATGCCAGCGTGAATAAATAGCACGTAGGCTATTCATCTCGCCACTCAGGAACTTGTCCTCCGAAAGGCGGTACGTCAGGATCGCGTCTCTCACCGAATACCGCTTCGCCTCGCCCTTCGCGCTCGGCGATGATCTTGTCTGCGGCCGGCTTGCCGAACTTATAGAAAACAGCAGGCGTCACAACCTGATCTAGGAGCGTCGACGTTAGAATCCCGCCGAGCACAACCACTGCAAGAGGGTGCAGGATCTCTTTGCCCGGGGCATCAGCAGCCAGAACGAACGGGATCAGGGAAAGTCCCGCTGTTAGCGCGGTCATTATCACCGGCACGAGTCGCTCGAGTGAGCCGCGAATAATCATTTCCTCGGTGAAGTCTTCGCCTTCCTCGCGCATCAAATGAAGATAGTGCGAGATCATCATTATCCCGTTGCGCGACGTTATGCCAACGAGCGAAATAAAACCTACCAGCGTGGCAATCGAAAACACGCCGCCGCTTATCAGCAACGCGATGACAGCGCCGATCAACGCGAGCGGTATATTGATCATCACCTGAGCTGCACTACGCCAATCGCCGAGTGCTTTGATCAATAAGAAAAAGATTGCGACAAGCGAGAACAGCGTCAGAACGGAGAGCGTCCGGGTCGCTTCCTGGGACGCTTGGAACTGCCCGCCAAATTCCACGAAATAACCTGCGGGCAATGTGACCTGAGCAGCCACGCGTTCCTGCATGTCTTGAACAACCGACCCAAGATCCCGCCCCCCGGTGTTAGCCGAAATAACGATCCGGCGTTTCGTATTCTCCCGGAGGATCTGGTTCGGCCCGGGCAAATTCTCTATTTCGGCGACCGCGGACACCGGAATCTGCGTTCCCTGAGGCGTGTCGACCGTTGCGGTTCGTAAAACATCCAGGCTGTTCCGGGACGCATCATCAAACCGAACGACCACGTCGTACCGGCGAGCTCCTTCGATCGCCTGCGACACCGTGCGTCCGTTTAGCGCGGTTTCCAGAGTTTCGGTAACTTCACCGGGTGCTAGACCGTATTGCGCCGCCCGCTCACGATCAACGTTGAACCTGATCTGCGGGATCAATACCTGCCTCTCGATTTGCACGTCGGTAGCACCTTCGACGGTCTGCATCGTGTTGCGGATCTCCTCAGCTTTTGACCGCAAGGTCGCTAAATCGTCGCCAAAAAGCTTGACGGCGATCTGCGCACGAACACCAGATTGCAGATGATCCAGACGATGCGAGATCGGCTGACCAACATTCAGATTCACGCCCGGAACCACGGCCAGCTTTTCACGTATGTCCGCCAGAATTTCCTCGCGTGTCCGATCTGACTTCTTCAGATCGACATCGATCTCAGTGTAGTGAACCCCTTCAGCATGTTCGTCTAACTCGGCTCTGCCGGTACGCCGGCCGGTTGAGAGAACCTCGGGGACCTGCATGATCAATTTTTCGGAGATCGTGCCGATACGATTCGACTCCGCGAGCGACGTCCCCGGCTGCGCCTGGACGTTGATAGTCAGCGTTCCCTCATTGAATTCAGGGAGAAACGCAGTGCCTACAAAAGGAAGCGTCGCCATCGTTAGGAGAAACAGAATTGCGGCGCCCGCCATAACTTTGTATGGGTGGCGGAGTGTCGAATGAAGCAAGCTCTCGTCCCATCGTTTCAGCCGCCGGACTACAAAACTATCCTCTTCTGAATGGCCCCCACGGTTTGGGTCTTCGCCGTCTCCATAGGCTGGCATTTCGTCTTCATCCGCTAGTTCGGAATCCTCATTTCGGACGAACCTAGATTTCAAATTCGCAAACAATCGGAAGAGTGATGACGGACGCCGGACATTCTTCTTAAACAGTTGCGGGAGAAGATAGGAAGCCAGCACGGGAGTCACAGTCAAACTCACGAAGAGCGACGCGATCAGCGAGGTGATATACGCCAGACCGAGCGGGGCCAGGAGTCGTCCTTCGACGCCCGTTAGCATGAAGAGCGGCAGAAAGACCAAAGCAACAATGATGGTCGCGAAAACGATCGACGAACGTATTTCGAGAGATGCGTTATAGACGACTTCAAGAGAAGGCCGTGGTTCCGGTAGAGCATAATTTTCCCGAAGTCGGCGGAAGATATTCTCTATGTCCACGATCGCATCATCGACGAGTTCGCCGATCGCCACCGCCAGACCACCAAGCGTCATCGTGTTTATCGAAATTCCAAACGCCCAAAGAACGAGGAATGTAACTACAAAGGACAGCGGAATCGCCGTCAGTGTAATCGCTGTCGTCCTAAAGTTCAGCAGGAATAAAAAGAGAACTATCGCAACAAGTATTGCCCCGTCCCGTAGAGCTTCAATGACGTTTCCGATCGAAGCCTCAATGAAGTTCGCCTGTCGGAACAGCCGCGTGTTGATCTCGATGTTCGGCGGCAACGTCGTCTGCAATTCTCTGGCGGCCGCGTCCACCTTTTCCGTCAACTCGGTCGTGCTTGCCCCCGGCTGTTTTTGAACGGACAATATAACTGCCGGCTTGCCGTTGGATCCGGCATCGCCGCGTTTTATCTTTGCCCCGAACTCTACGTCCGCGACATCGCCTAGACGTATCGACACGTTGTTACGGTAGGCAACAACCGTCTGTTTCAGCTCGTCAATTGTGTAAAACCTGCCAAGGTTGCGGACCAGATATTCCTGGCTTTGGGCGTCCACAAATCCGCCTGTCGAATTCGCATTCGATTTTTCTAGCGCGGTCGTGACGTCCTCGATAGTGACGCCAAACTGCTTTAGCTTTTCAGGGGAAACGAGAGCTTGATACTGTTTCACCCCGCCGCCGATCGGTATCACCTGCGACACCCCCGCGATCGTCAGAAGGCGCGGGCGGATCGTCCAGTCAGCGAGGGTTCGCACATCGAGAGGATCGGTTTTACCGTCGGTGGACGTGACCGAGATGAGCATGATCTCGCCCATGATCGAGGAGATCGGCGCTAGAAAAGGCGAAACATTTTCGGGCAACTGCTCGCGAGCCTCGGTCAACTTCTCCGCGACGAGTTGGCGGTTGCGGTATATGTC
>JANPJL010000167.1:0-3034 GCA_031425495.1 Acidobacteriota bacterium | reverse complement strand
GAAATATCGGCCATCGAACGCACTGCGACCTTGAAGAGCTCGTTGCCCTTCATCTTAAAAAAGTGCATGCCGTTGTCGATGGTTTCGTGGGTCGTCCCGAGTTTCGTTCCGCCGCCCGGAGCATACAACTGCTCTTCATAGCGACCGTCGGATTTGATCTTGGTTGCGAGAATCCCCTTTCCTTCCGGAACAGGACCGACTACCGCGGCGCCGGCTCCATCACCAAATATGACGCACGTTCCGCGATCCGTGTAATCGACGTACTTCGTCAGGACCTCAGCACCGATGACAAGGGCATACTTGATCTGACCGGTTCGAATCATCGATTCGATCATCGTAAGGCCGTACAAGAATCCAGAGCAGGCGGCAAAGATATCCATCCCGGCTGCGTTAACCGCACCGATCTGTGCTTGAATGATCGCCCCGGTCGACGGCATTATCTGATCCGGCGTCGTCGTTGCGCAGACAATGATGTTTATGTCTGTGACGTCGATCCCCGCGCGCTCAATAGCTTGCTTCGCCGCTGCGGTGCCGAACTGCGAGGTGTATTCGTCGTTGGCCGCTTTGTGACGCTGCTTGATTCCCGTACGCGAGGTTATCCAATCATCGGATGTCTCGACGAGCGTCTCCAGATCGGCATTCGTCAGAATGCCTTCGGGATAAGCGTGTCCCATCCCGATGATGCCCGCGTTCTGCTGTGTCATTGAATAGAATTAGAACCCAACGGCGCGAAAATTTCAAAAACTATTCTTCTTCCTTTACGTCGATGATCTGACGTCCTTTGTATACTCCTGTCTTTGGATCGACGCGATGCGGCACCTTCGGCTCACCGGTATCCTTGTCCAGATAAAACTGCGGCGTTTTCAGCGCATCATGCGCTCTACGCTGGCGCGTTCTTGATTTCGAATGTCGTCGTTTTGGATTTGGCATAACTTTCCTTCCTACTCACAAATAATAAATCGTCAATCGTTAACCTGTCGCAACTAACGATTCACGATCTACGATTTACATCTATCTAATATCCTTCAGTGCCGACCAACGCGGGTCGATCTCCTTTTGATCGCACTTACAATCTAACAAATTCAAGTCGGCACCGCATTGCGGACACAAGCCCTTGCAATCAGGGATGCATAAAACTTGTTCCGGGAGATTCAACAGGATCTGCTCCCTGGCGATCTCTTTGATCTCGATGCTGTCGTCCTCCAGCACGTCTGTATCCAGGTCTGCGGCAGAAACTTCACGTTCTTTCGCGGAGGTGAAGTTCTCGGGGGTTACGAAGCTGACCGAAAACTCAATACCGATCGTCCACGGTACCGATCGAAGGCAGCGAGAGCATTCGGTCTCCGCCATTCCGGCGATCGAACCATCTACATCCACCTGGGCCGCACGCCGAACTACCTCGCACGAAACGTTAACATCGCCGGTCAGCGTGAGGCGGTCGTCATCGAAATCGAGATCCGCTACCGGGACAACATATTCGAACGGTCGCGGATCGCCTTCAATTTCCGTTAGATCGAGAATCATTGTCAGATAGATAAATCCTGTGTCAAATAACGTCGAAAAGCAAATTTTTAATTATAGCGGCTGACTGGTGGCTGTCAAACGATAAGGTGGCGGCACAGTTCTTCGGGTTCCTGGTAGTGATGAATTCTTCATCTTTCCGCTTTCATTCCGTGTTTTCCGTGTACTCCGTGGTCCCTCCGATGTTGTGACCACGAGCAACCAATACCCCTTTCTCAGGGAGGTTGGTATGACTCGTGGTCTGCTTTATTGAAAGCCGAACCACGGAATGCACGGATTGCACGGAAACCGCGGTGTGCACGGAAGAGCGGGAAGACACGGAATGAAAGCCGAAGAGGCGATGTTTGATCAGCGTGCACTGCCGATAGCATCATCCAGATTCGCGAAGCCCTTTTCCTTTAGCAACTGGTTCAATCCATTGTTGATATTGCGTGCGAACGAAGGGCCCGAGTAAACGAATCCTGTATAGGTCTGTAGCAGTGATGCGCCGGCAGCGATCTTCTCGAACGCATCTTCAGGCGTGAAGATCCCGCCGACCCCAATGATCGGAATCTTTCGTTCAGTCCGGGAACTAGCTAAGGCGATCATATGCGTTGATTTCTTCTTTAAAGGCTCGCCGCTCAATCCACCGGCACCGAATCGTTCAATGTTGGGCGTTTTTAACCCGCGGCGCTCGATCGTTGTATTTGTGGCGATGATCGCAGCAACATCGTTTTGTTCGCACGCCACCGCGATCTCCGAAACTAGAGGCTCGGAGAGATCGGGTGCGATCTTCACCAATAGAGGCTTATGGCCTAACTCCCGATTCCGCTTCTGCAAACCTTCGAGCAATTCGTTAAGCCGCTCGCCTGTCTGCAGATCTCTGAGGTTGGGCGTGTTGGGCGAGGAAATATTAATGGTGATGTAATCCGCGACATCGTGGACCAGATCCAGCGCTGCGAGATAGTTTTCGAGAGCTTCGTCATTGGGCACATCCTTATTCTTTCCAATGTTCACCCCGACGACGCACTTCCGATCGAGTTTGCGGAGGCGCTCCGCTACAACTTCGGCACCGTCATTATTAAACCCCAGTCGATTGATCAACGCCCGGTCTGCCGGAAGGCGAAACAGTCGCGGCCTCTCATTTCCCTGCTGCGGCCTGTACGTAACGGTTCCGACCTCGACGAAGCCGAAACCGAGGGCCGCTAGCTGATTGACAATAACGCCATTCTTATCGAATCCGGCGGCAACGCCGATAGGATTCTTGAACGTCAGTCCGAACCTTTCGACCTTTCCGAATGGCTCTGCCAGAAATCTCTTCGCGGCCAAATGCTGTGCCGTCGCTGATCCGAGCCCAAGTCGTAGAGCCTCGATCCCAAGCTCATGCGCTGTTTCGGCATCGAACGCGAACATCGCTCGCCGGATTAAGTTTTCGTAGAGGCTAGGCATCGCTAAATCGTAGATGTTAGATGAACAGGCGGTAGATTTGAAACTTACGGGCTCGATCTTTGAACTTCCCTCGTGGCTTTGTTAC
>JANPJL010000166.1:0-11331 GCA_031425495.1 Acidobacteriota bacterium | reverse complement strand
AGTAGTCAGTAGTCAGTAGTCAGTAGTCAGTAGTCAGTAGTCAGTAGTCAGTAGTCAGTAGTCAGTAGTCAGTAGTCAGTAGTCAGTAGTCAGTAGTCAGTAGTCAGTAGTCAGTAGTATGAAGTTCAAAGAGTGCTACTGCTCGTTGCTAATTCCTAACCGCTAATTGCTCCCTCCTCATCCGCCATATTATCGGTGATCCGCTCGATATCGGCCCCGACCGCGAGAAGCTTTTGAACAATGGTTTCGTAGCCGCGATCGATGTGATACACGCGGTCGATCAAGGTCTCGCCGCTCGCACATAACGCGGCCAGGACGAGCGAGGCCGACGCTCGAAGATCCGATGCGATGATCGGAGCTCCTGCTAACTTCCGCGGACCGCGAACGATCGCCGTATTTCCCGCGATCTGGATATCCGCACCCATTCGGATCAGTTCCGATGCATGCATGAACCGGTTCTCAAATATCGTCTCCTTGATCTTCGATGTCCCCTCCGCCTGCGTCATCAGGGCCATGTACTGGGCTTGCATGTCGGTTGGAAACAGAGGATGAGGCTCGGTGGTCACGTCGTTCGCTACCAGGCCGCGGCTCGAGCGTTTGACCAGAAGCGTGCTTGGATTAAGCTCCTCGATCTCGACACCGGCCGCGCTCAATTCTTTTATAAGTGCGCGGATGTGATCGGGATTACATCCCTTGATCTCGAGCTCGCCGTTCGTGATCGCAGCCGCGACGATGAATGTGCCGGTCTCGATACGGTCCGGAATGATCGTATGTTCGGCACCCCCGAGCGCCTCGACGCCTTCGATCTCCATCACGGGCGTCCCCGCACCTTTTATCCGCGCACCCATCTTGTTAAGGAGCTCGGCCAGGTCTTCGATCTCCGGTTCCTGCGCCGCGTTACGGATCTGTGTCTGGCCCTCGGCAAGCGAGGCGGCCATCATGACGTTCTCGGTCCCCGTCACCGTTACCTTTTCGAACGAGATGTCGGCGCCCTTGAGACGCCCGTCCGGTGCACGCGCGACGACGTCGCCCGACTCAAGTGAAACTGTCGCACCGAGTTGTTCGAAAGCCTTGAGATGCAGATCGATGGGACGCGTTCCGATCGCGCACCCGCCGGGCAAGCTTACCTTCGCCTGACCGAACCGGGCCAGCAGCGGTCCAAGCGCGAGTACACTGGCCCGCATGGTTTTCACCAGATGATAAGGCGCCTCAAAGAGCTGTACGTCGCTTGCGGTGACCTTGTGCGTGCGCAGCTCGGGAGTCAGAACGGTCGCACCCAGATCTTCGAGCAGACGCCGCTGGGTAATAAGGTCTTTGACGTAAGGGACGTTGTGAAGCGTTACCGTCTCGGCAGACAAAAGCGTAGCCGCCAGGCATGGCAAGGCCGAGTTTTTAGCTCCACCCACCTCGATCTTGCCCAACAGCGGCCGTCCGCCGCGTATTAAAAATTTGTCCATCCGATTCAAAAAGAGCCCATACAGCGGCCCTTTCACTCAAAAATGTTATAGACACGAGAGACAAATGTTATCACAGGCCCAACGTGAGGCGCATTGCCAAGAGTTTCCTTTTGATTGAGAATCAACTAATCGAATGAACGACGATCGTCGCGAAAAATCACCGGGTATCTTTCCTGCACCGATACTGGCCAAGTCTGACGCGGAGCTGATCCGCGAGTGCCGGAAAGGAAGCCAGAGCGGATGGGACGAGCTGGTCGCGCGATATCAGCGATTGATATACGCCATCCCGCGACGTGCGGGTCTCAACGAGGAACAGGCGGCAGATGTTTTTCAGGAAGTGTTCCTAACGCTTTTCGAAAAGCTCGACGAGATCGAGCAGCCCGACAGGATCAGGGCATGGATCGTCACAACAGCGAAGTTCAAAACATGGGCGATCGTCCGGGCATCGAAGGGGATCTACTCGCCCGACAGCGAAGAGGAAATGGAGCACGAGATGGCGATGCTGGCGGACAAATCGCCGCTTGCTGATGACATGCTTATCGAGCTTGAGCAGCAGCACCAGATACGGGCGGCTTTGAAGCTCCTCGAGGATCGGTGCCAGAAGATCCTCTCGATGCTTTATCTGGAGCAGTCTGGAGCGAGCTATGCCGAAGTAGCTTCCGCCGTCGGGGTCGGCGAAACGAGCATCAGCCCGATGCGATCACGATGTCTGAAAAAACTGGAGAAATTACTGTACGGGTGAAAACACTGTCTTTTTAGCGTACGCGGCGTGACTGTTCTAGTGTAGGCGGCTAATGTCCGCACAGAATGATGAAAAAGGAAGAGACAAAACAAAACATCATGGATCTCATGCGGCGGGATGATTCGATCGATGCGCCGGCGGACTCGATCAAATGGGCGAGCGATCTTTTTAGAACGCGGGCGGCGGCACCAAGCCGAACGATCGTACAGAGGCTGGCCGGTATATTACAGATGGAGATAGCTCCAAATAAACCAGCATTCGGCGAACGATCGGCTTCGACCTCGCAGGTACGACAACTGCTTTTCCGTGCCGGCAATAACGCGATCGACTTGCGGGTCGAAGCGAAGAATAAAGTATTCAGCTTGCGCGGCCAGATCCTTGGAGACGGTTGTTCGGACGCCCGCGTCAAACTTTTTAACGACACACATGATCTTGAAACGCAGGCGAATGAGATGTGCGAATTCGGTTTCGACGATGTGCCGGCAGGACGCTACGAACTGCTGATCCACGGTGAGGGCTTCGAGATCAGCCTGAAAACCATCGACATCGACTAGCATCTTTTCACGACCAGAAATTGAGCGGGACCATAAAAGGGTTCCCGCTTTTTTTCCGTTTAGATACACTGTCTCTCGACGACACTGAAGATGAAACGAAAGACGCTGGCAGCTGGTCTGGTCGCGGAGAAACGCGAGGGCGGGAGGAAAAAACTTCTCGCAGAGAACCCGCGCCTTGCCGACGAGCGACTCGCACGAGCGTTGAAGGACGAATGTTACCGTGTCTGGACGTCGGCTCCCGCTGGTGCGCGAGCTGCGGCGGCGGCCTTGAAGACACTCTCGATCTTTTCCCCCTCGGAAAGCACTACGGCGATTCGCTTTTGGGTCGAAGGTATTGCCGATATCACAGGCGGTAAGCTAGAATCGGCGATCCGCAACCTTGACTCAGCCTCGAACGCGCTTAAGCGTCTCGCTCTTGAACATGAATCGGCGCAACCCCAGGTCGCGAAGCTCATCGCACTCGCCATGCTCGGCCGCTACGAAGAAGCTCGCACGACCGGCCGACGCGCACTGAAGATCTTTGAGAAGTTCGACGACCAGTTGGCGGCCGGCAAGATCGAGATGAATCTCAGCAATATCGTTTCGCGTCGTGACGAATACCGTCGGGCTGAGGAGTATTGCTTATCGGCGTACAAGCGCTTCGAACAGCTTGGTGAAACCGCGTGGCAGACGATGGCCGAGAACGGATTAGCAAACACATACGCGGAGTTGAACGATTTCAAACGGGCGGAAGAATTCTACGAACGCGCTCTCGAGCGAGCGCGATCGGCGGGAATGCATGTGACTGTTGCCGAGATCGAGGCGAGTATGGGAACGCTCGCGCTGTTTCGTGGACGATATGCCGACGCCCTGCGAAGTCTTGAACTGTCGCGTCAGAAATATGAAAAGTTGGGGATGCCGCATCAGACGGCAATTGCCGAGCTAGAGATCGCGGACATCTATGCCGAGTTAAACCTGAATGCTGAAGCCGTTGAACTTTACCGGCGGCTGATTCCCACGCTCCACCGTTTGAAAATGCGTGCGGAAGAAGCACGCGCGCGGACAAACTTTGGACGAGTGCTATTGACTGTAGGCGATCTTCGTCCGGCGAGGACCGAGCTGAAACTCGCGGTGACGTTGTTCCACGCCGAGAAGAATCCGATTGCCGCGGCTGCCGTAAACATCCGTCGTGCATTGCTTGAAGCCGAGAGGAATAAAAATTCGGAAGCTCTCGCGATCGTGGAATCCGCTGCTGCTACCCTCGAAAGTACTGAGAATGTTCGCCTGCGACTTTCAGCGATGTGGCTTCGCGGCGACATCCTCGCCAGATTGAAGCGTTACGACGAAGCGGAGAAGGTTCTCGAGAGAGCGTTTCGGGACGCCGAGTCGTCCGAGCAACCTGCGGTCGCGCAATCCGCGATGAACTCGCTTGGCGTGATCGCCCGCTTGAAAGGAAATGTTAAGAGCGCCGAACACTATTTTGAAGCTGCGATTAACTCGGCCGAGGCAGCACGTGCTCCGCTTCCAGGCGAAGAATTTCGAATGGCCTTTCTTGCGAAGACGCTTGAACCCTACGAAAACCTTGTGCAGCTCCACTTGGAGCAGAATAAGATCGAACAGGCATTCGTATGTGTTGAGCGTTCGCGTTCGCGAGCTCTGCTTGAAGGTGTAGCGGCAAAAGATCGTAGAACACCACCCGCCGAGACGAGGATCCGCGAAGAGCTGAATTGGTTTTACAGCCGGCTCGATCGGGCGGATGTAGAGGAAGCTGCAGGACTGCAGAAGGAAGTCCGGAAGCGCGAGAAACTGTTCGCATCGCTTCTTCTTCGGACGCAAAGTACGCAGAAAGGAGAAGCCTCGACAAAGAAACACGGCGAGTTGGATATCGCGAGATTGCAGCGACGTCTCGGCGGCGAGACCGCGATCGTCGAGTTCGTTTCCTATCGGGGCGTCTATTCCGCTTTCGTCGTGACGCGCGACAAGTTTGAATACATTGGAGACCTCGCGACAGAGACCGAGATCATTTCGCTTCTCGAGGGACTGCATTTTCAGTTCGGCTCGCTGCGTTTCGGAGGCGACCCACTTCGACCGTTCGCCGCACAGTTGAAGTCGCGATCGGATATCTATCTCGAGAAACTTCACGCTAAACTCTTTCAACCGATCGAGAAATTCGTCAACAGCCGCAAGCTCGTGATCGTCCCGTCCGGTGCGCTGAACTACGTCCCGTTTCATGCCTTATTCGACGGCGAGAATTACTTGGTTGAGTCGCGCGAGATCGTGTGTGCTCCGAGCTCGGCGATCTGGCTGCTGCTCGATTCGCGCCGACGTGGCGACTCGAGCAACGCACTGCTGATGGCTTTTGCAGATGAGAAGATCCCGCTTGTCGACCGCGAGATAAAGCTCCTGGCGAACACGCTCCGGAACTCGATCAGCTTCACCGGAAAACGCGCGACGTTTTCGGCGTTTGAGAAAAACGCAGGAGATTTCGACATCATCCATCTCGCGTGTCACGGACAATTCCGGCCCGATAACCCGATGTTCTCGAGCCTACATCTCGCCGATGGATGGGTGACTGTCCGCGATCTTTACTCGCGCAAACTGAAGGCGAGCCTCGTGACGCTGAGCGCCTGTGAAACCGGATTGAGCAGAATATTCGCGGGCGAGGAGATCCTTGGTCTCGCCCGAGGCTTTCTATCGGCCGGAGCCGGGGCGCTTATACTGAGCCTTTGGACCGTCAACGACGAGGCCACAGCACGTCTAATGTCTGACTTGTATACTAATCTGCAACGCGGGCTGAGCGTTTCGGCATCATTAAGGGTTACTCAAGAGAGTTTCATTGATCGCGGTGAACATCCCTATTTCTGGTCCCCTTTCTTCGCGATCGCATAAATTTTCAAGAAAGTTCGTCTTTCTGCTCTTTTTCCCGCACTGTGTTTAGGTAGAACTTTTTCTGCCCGAGGAACTCGAATGGTTAGTTTGCGTAAGATTTCTAGATCAGCGTTGCCCTGGATGGCGATTCTTTTATTTGGATTCGGCTCGGGTGTTTCGGCGCAGGTTTGCGATGCGGTGCCTAAGCAGATACTTCTCGATCTCGTAAATCAACCCGACCTTCCGGCGGTTGCCACCCAGTACGGGCTTGAGCAATCGCCGATCGATCAGGTTGGAACGCCGCCGACATACCGGATGCGGATCCGGGATGACAATCCAAAAACCCCGTGCGAAGTCGCGGCAGACATGCAACTGGATACGCGCATCCGCCAGCGGGAAACGAACCGGAAACTTAAGGTCGTAGAAAAGGAAGGGCTGCCGTGGACGCTCGGGCGTTCATGGGCGATAGGTCGATCCTGGGCGATCGGCGGCAGCACAAAGGGCTACAACAAGCAGTGGTTCCCGGACATGATAAGACTGGATCAGGCCCACCAGATCACAAAAGGCTACATGCAGACTCCGCCGCCGGGACAGCAGCCACGGCCGATCGTGATAGCGGTCCTCGACACGGGAATCGATCTTAGTCATCCCGTGTTTGCAGGAAAATTGGTACCGGGCTATGACTTCGTTGACAACGATTCCGATCCGAGCGAGGTCGGCGTCGTTCGCCAGGATCCTACTTTCGGTCACGGAACGCACGTCGCCGGTATCGTGGCGTTGGTTGCTCCGGAGGCCAAGATCATGCCGATCAGAGTGCTCGACCGGAACGGTGAGAGCGATCTTTGGAAAATCAAGGACGCGCTGATCTGGGCGGCAACGCACGGGGCCGATGTCATCAACATGAGCTTTGCCTATCCACGCGAGGTAGCACCGCAGAGCAACGAATTTATAAAAGACTTGCTTCATGGATGTGCCGGTGTCCCGCTGTTGCCCGGGGAACAGCAGTTTCCTGAGTTTCAGGGCGAGATAGTTATCGCTGTTGCGGGTGCGGGAAACGGCGGTCAGATCGGAAATGGTGCAACGAAGACATACCCCGCTGCGGAGCGCAGTTTCCAGGACGACAACATCCTGAGCGTCGGATCAAGCTCGCGTGACGACAGACTTTCGGTTTTCTCGACGATGGCCGATTCGCCGGAAACCAACCGCGACCGCTGGGTTCGTACGGTTGCTCCCGGAGAGGAGATAGTTAGTGCGATCCCGGGTGGTCGTTTCGGTATGTGGTCAGGCACGTCCATGGCGGCGCCGATCGTATCCGGTATCACGGCTTTGCTCCTATCGGTTCGACCGATCAACCTACCGACTCGCCAGACGGCCCACGTCGTCGAAGAGTTGGAGGAAACTGGTTACGGCTGGGATTGCCGCGTCGCATCGCGCAACATTTGGATGGAAACCTCCCGTGTGGATGCGTTCTGCTCTGTGATGAATAATCAGGCGTGTTTCCCTGCAGACCGCAATAACTGTACTGAATAGACAAATTCAGACGCGAGCCCAGGCCCGCCCTCCATTCATGCGGAAGTTCAAAAACGAGCCGACAAGCTAGGTCGGCTCGTTTTTTTTGTGCTTGCCTGTAGGAAGAGGCGAGCTTGCCCTCGATCGCTTAAACTCCGTAAGCTTCTCTTATACTTTGCGACCTTCGCGAGCTTTGCGTGAGAATCTTTCACGCAAAGCTCGCGAAGGTCGCAAAGGTCATATCTTGACCAACCCGCTAGAAAATTCTGGGTCATGTCTTTCTACCTTCCCCGACCGCACTGTTCATTTGCAAGAGCCGAATTCCAGAAACTCTCTTCGAGCGAAACGGCGAACAATCAAGGAATCAAGAAGGTAATGAAAATGAAAAAGAAATATGCGAATCGAAAGCTAATAAGATTCGGCGCGTTGCTGGTACTGGTGGCGATGTGGGTGATCATCCCATTCGCTATAGGCGACCGGTCCGCGAGCGCCGAAGAAATGATGAGCGACACCCGCATCGGAGCGAGCTTGACAGGCGCACCGATCGGCGGTGTTTCGCCTGCGGGTTTCTCGGAATACAGAGTCGACGATAACGGCCGGAGACAGCTCGAGGTCAACGCATCGTCGCTAAATCTGACCGCGGGAACCGTCCTCGTGATATCGGTGAACAATGCTGTCGTCGGGCAAATGGGCGTCAGCTCGTTCGGCACCGCTTTTTTCCGCGTCCGAACGGATGATGGACAGAACGTTCCATTTATATCCGTCGGGATGCCGATACAAATTACAAACGCGGGAAGCCCCGTCCTCGCCGGAACGTTCGGCTCGGTAACACCGACACCGTCTCCGTCAGGATCACCGTTCCCAAGCCCGAGCGGCTCACCCAGCGGAACACCGAGTCCGTCACCCAGCGGCTCACCAAACCCGAGTCCGTCACCAAGCGGCTCACCAAATCCGAGTCCGTCGCCAAGCGGCTCACCAAATCCGAGCCCGAGCCCGAGCGGTACGCCGAGCGCTGGCGGACTGTTCGCCTCACTGAACGGACCCACTATCAACGGGATCCTTCCGAATGGCTTTGCTCAATATGAGATCCACAGCAGCAGGACCGAGCTTGAAGTTCGAGTCAGCCAGGTGAATCTCCCGGTAGGAACGCAGATCCAGGTGTTCGTCGATAACATCAACGTCGGCTCGCTGTTCCTGGAAAGCGGCGGCGAGGGTCGGTTGCGACTTCGCACTGACGAAGGCCAGCCTGTTCCTCCGATCGTAAGCGGTTCGAAAATCGCTTTACGAAACAATACTACCAATATCCTGGTGGGTATCTTTGCAGGATTTAGCGGACCTAGCCCAAGTCCGAGCCCAACCGGATCACCGGATCCGAATCCAAGCCCAAGCCCGAGCCCAAGTCCTTCATTAGGACGCTCGTTCGAATCACATCTGACGGGCAGCGGAGTGATCCCGACGGTACAGACAAACGCGACCGGCGAGATCAAAGTAACGCTGAACGCAGCTGAGACTCAGGCGACGATCTTTGGTGAATTCCACAATCTCGGCAGCACTCAGACGGGTGCACGAATTGAAGCTCTGGTCGGCAGCGGCACCGTCGTTCATGACTTTGGTGTTGTTGGCGGCACGAACGGCAGCTTTGCTTCGGTGACGATCAACGTCTCAGCGGGACAGGTGAGTCAGCTTAGAAGCGGACTCTGGTCGGCTGTTATCACGAGTGCTTCCCAGACGGCTGGCGAGATTCGCGGCAGATTCATCAAACGCTCAAGTGCGAGCGACTTTGATGGAGACGGCAGCAACGACTTCTCGTTGTATCGTCCTTCAGAGGGCGCCTGGTACTCGCTTAACGGTGCAGGCTTTAGTGCCAGCACATTCGGAACGGCGAGCGATCAGGTTGTCTCGGCAGACTACGACGGCGACGGACGCACGGATACGGCGGTCTTCAAGAATGTCGACGGTTTCGGCATCTGGCAGATCAAGCGAAGTGCTGACGCCGGAGTCACATCGGAACAATTCGGTTTTGCGACCGACATCCCGGCCCGTGGCGACTATGACGGCGATGGCATAAACGACCTCGCAGTCTACCGACCTTCAACGGGTGTGTGGTATGTCAAACGCAGCTCGAACACGGGGTACACGATCGTTCGTTTCGGACTCGCCGAAGACAAGCCGATACCGCTTGATATCGATGGCGACGGACGCGATGACATCGCGGTCTATCGTCCGAGTACCGGAATCTGGTACTGGATCCGAAGCTCTGACGGACAGACGGGTGCGGCCCGATTCGGTCTCGCCGAGGACATCCCTGTCCGCGGTGATTTCGATGGAGATGGCAAATCCGATGTGACAGTCTATCGCCCATCGACCGGCATCTGGTACACGCTGTTCAACTCGAACGGCAACTCCCAGGCGGTACGGTTCGGCCTAGCCGGCGACATTCCGGTCGCCGCGAAGTATGACGGTGATAACAAGACGGACATCGCCCTGTTCAGACCGTCCGATGGTAAGTGGTACGTCTTGCGAAGCTCAGACGGAGCAGTTCAGGTGATGCACTTCGGCCTGAATGGCGACGTGCCGACGATAGCAAGGTAAATCGCGTCGTTGTTTGAAATTCTTGGGTCAGCCGCGGAGCGGCCCAAGAACTTAGCCAGGGGTGGAACCCCTGGGATACCAAGACAGGGTACCCGCACTGGAAGTGCGGCAGACCAATCATCTGCCGCACCTTCAGTGCGGGATGCCCACGCCCGAACCGGACGTTTCACGTCCGGCTATGGTCTTATCGCACTTTCAGTGCGGAAGAATCTACCGATTAACGTTCGGCAAACTTGTATGAGTTTCAGACCATCCAGACGTTAGCTTCGAATTTGAACTGGTCGAAGCTGTATTGTTTGGACGTAAAGGTCCCGGATAAATTGAGCCCTCCTCAAGCCGGGACCTTTTTCTATCCCACCTTATCCAGCACGTTTTGAATTTGTTTGATGTGACGCATCTCGTGCCCGCCTTTCAGGGCAAGCCATTCGTGGGCGGTGATATCGCCAAAGAACGGATGCGGAAATTTAAACTCTGTCGCACCGACCGATTCGAACTGTCCGCGCATCTCGGCGAGCCGAGCATCACTCTCATCGAGCCTCGCAAGCGACTCCGAGATCGTCTTCTGTCCGGAAGGACGGACGAACGATGGAGCTTCGACTTTCATCGCCGCGATCTCAACTCCCTTCTGCAGAAACTCGTCGGATATCGTAACTTTTCCGTCCGACACGTTGCCGGCCTCTTCCGCTTTCTTCAATAACTTTGCGCAGATCTTCACGGCGCCCTCGTCGACCATGGCGATATGCTCGACGATGTCGGCAACACTCCACTTTTCGCCTTCGGGACGGGCAGATATTTGATCGTCGGTAAGAGTCGAAAGCAGCGACTTCAGCCGCCCTCGGACTTTCGAGTTACCTAAGTAGATCTGTTCGATGGTTTCGTATTTCATATTCTTCCGATCAACAATCATCGGCTGGACCTTTTCTTGTTTCGTGTCCGTTTCGTGTAATTCGTGGTTTGCTTCTTCTTAAATCCTAACCACGAATTACACGAAACACACGAACAAGAAATATCCCAAATTCAGAAGTGACTTGGTAATTGCCGGCCCGCTTCAACATTACCGACTCGCCGCCGCCTGAGGCGATAGCACCAACCGGTGCCAACGCGGGAAACTGGTCACACTATCCGCCTCGTTCTTCATGCGCTTTATATACGCGGTTTGAAAATAGAGCAGGTCATTGGCCGTCCAGTTGAGCATCACCACCGGGTTGTACGACACAAGCGTTTTCTCATCAGGCAGTGTACCGGAGGCCGCAGTACTAGCTAAGGGAGCCGCGTTCGAATTCGAGTTCGAGTTCGCATTAGAGTTCGCATTCGCGTTTGTATTCGTGTCAGCGACTACATTGGCGTCAAGCTTCGTAGCCTGTTCGCGGTCGTAAGCCTGCGACGAGAGCAGCAGGTGATTGCGAAGCGGAATCGCGGCCTGGGTCGGCACGTTACCGCCGGCGTCATAGATACGTACTTGGGATGGATTGTCGAAAGCACACGCGATCTTTGCCGAATCGGGCGACCATACCGGCTGTACTGCGGTGAGTGTATCGTCCAGTCTCCTTTCGCGACCGTTCTTTTCGATCACCCGCGGGCGGCCTAGCGGCGCAAATACCGCCCCGATCCGATCGGCCACATCGTTGAG
>JANPJL010000165.1:0-8141 GCA_031425495.1 Acidobacteriota bacterium | reverse complement strand
GTCGACGAAGCTTACAAGCATTGCAAAGCGATCTGCGCTACCGGCGACACCACCGCGTTCCTCGAGAGCACCTACGCGGGCGAAGCGCAGGATGACGACGAGGCTGTTATCATTGCCGCAAACCCGGGGAAAGCCTCAACGGCCTTCATCACTGCGATCGCCAATCATCGCAACTGGGATCGTGAAGCAGAACGGAAGATTCCCGCGTAAAACTCTCCGTTAGGATGCGGGACTTAATGATCGCCGCTGAGACCACGGTTTTGGCGGCGTCATTCTTTTCGGAGCGGATCTTGTACTAACCCTCGAAGTTCCTGATCGCTGTGGCGAGCTGAAGTTCTAGTTGCTCCCTCTCGGCTGTGATAGTCTTCCTTTCCTTCTCCATTTCTTCGAGTCGCGTTTCCTGTTCGCCAGCCTTCGCAATGTACCGGGCGATCAGCGATTTCGCTTCGGCGGTTTTTGTCAGCGATTCGATGTTTTCGCGGAGCCGCTTTTGATCGTCCTCGATCCTTTTAACCTCGTCATCATAATCTTTGAGCTTTACGTTCGACAGGTTGATCTGTGTTCTCAGACCGATCAGCTTCTCGAGCCGAGCGCGCATCGTTTCGTCGACATAGCGTCGTGAGACAAAAAGCTCAAGTTGATCACGAGTGATGGTCTGAAGGGCGTAGGAATCCATCAAGCCTTGCCGCTCGACAACTGGCAACTCAACCTTCGCGAATGGGGCCAACGTGACTCGGAATCGATAGTACCTGTCTGTCACGATGTCAGGTTTTTGAGTTTCGTCCGAGACAGCCCATCCCCTTCGGATCGGATGCTCGACATATATCACCTTTTCACGATCGGCCTGGTTTGCGAGCCGATACGTTTTTTTCTCCGCCTTGAAATAGTGCACCTGGAATACTCCGGCGACTACTTTGATCAACTGCGCCGGGCGTTGGTCGCCCACAGTTTCTGCAGAGATCCGAGTGCCGAGATCGAGGGCAAATGAGATCAGTCGCTGTTCTTTCGGTTTCAGGCGCTCCATCAATGCCTCTCCTGCATACGCGTCCCGATCGAGAACCGTCATGCTGCCCCCTTCGAAAGTCAGCGGCGTCGTATTCGTAAGCATCATTCCGCCCATCGGCCGGTCAGCCCGCGCGGCTTCGTTGTAGATCGAAACCCTCTCGCCTTCCATTCTGGTTTGCACTATCGGGATGAGAGCCGAGCGATTCCGTGACACAGTGACAGGATTCGCGATGCGATACTCGAAAAGATCACCCAGCTCGCTGCCCGTCGCTGCGGTTTGAATGCCGCCTCTCTCGTTCACCAAAGCGTCGCTAAGAGTTGTGACGCTGCGTCCCATATAGTTATTACCGAGGGATGCGTCGCTTGTAGTCACAACCTCCGATGTGCTTCCCATTCCAGCTCCAGAACCCGAACCGTACCCGCTTCCGCTTCCGGAGCCTTCGCCCGAGCCTCCCTCAGCGTCATAGACTTGTGGGTCGAGATTCAAGTCATCCGGAATCGGAATGATCGGACGATATCGATAAAGCGGTTTTTGCAAGTTCTGAATAAACGAGACGGGCGAGCCGGATACCAGTGAAAGCTGGACGTTCGACCAATCTTCGTCGCTCACGTTATCGACGATCGCCCAACCCTGGAAGAAAGGTTTTCCTCCATCGTCCAACACGACACGGTAGGTCGTCTTCCAGATCGGTGCCGAGATCGTGTAGCTAACAACCATCTCGCGCCGTCCCGTGCCCTCGCTTGTGAGAGTGATAGTTTTCGCATCACGCCGGCGTGTCGAAGCGGTAGCATTCGCGAACTCATTCAGATCGCGACGCGTGCCTTCGTCGAGGAGTTTCACGCTGCGTACATCGGCGAGATCGAAGCTCGAGATCTCGCCCGCGTCGGAGGAGATGACGAGGAAGTGACTTACTGTCCCGGGAGCTTCTTTGCTTGCCGGAGCCGTTCGCTTTTCGACGGTCAGTATCGAACCTGAGGCCGATCCTTTTGTCGACGTGACGAGAACCTTTGCTCCTTGCATCTGCGCGAGCACTTCGGAAATCCCGCCACCGTCTTCGCCGGATTTTGCGTCGACCGAGAATGGGATCTCAGCTGTGCGTGCTGATGCCGGTGCGGACGAATTGTAGCTGACGGCTCCGATCTTTCCATCATTCAGATCGAGGACCAGCATCGACTTCAAGACGTCGTCCACCTGCGACTGCTTAAACGATAGATTCACTTCCGCGTTTCCGTTTACGAAACCGCGCCTCTCGATATACGCAACACCATTTGAATAGAGGATCACGCGTCGGATGGGGAGCTCACTTACGGGATTTTCCGCAACGGATGCTTTGAATCTCGTGGGTACGAGAGCGTTTTTACTTCGAATCCCCTGCGCTGTTACCGAAACAAAACACACGAATACTACGAGGAGGGAAACCGCTTTCATTTTCATTTTTTTTACCTGTGCCTAAAGGTTTGCCAAACTAGCCTAAAGGATGAGACGTAAGGAAGGATTGGTTGCTTCACGTCCAACAAACTGAAGTAGACTGGTTCAGTAAACTTCAGTTTGCTGCACGCGCCGGGTATGGAGATCTTCCAACAAACTAAAGTTTGTTGGACCGGTCCAGCAAACTTCAGTTTGCTGCACGCGTCAGTTTACAAATCCGCATACACGGGATAAAGTGTCCGAACAAAATAAATCTATTGCTAGTTGAGGTTCTCCCATGACTCCTTTCGACTACCGACAGTTCTATCGCCGCAACCTTCCACACGTTCACTCACCCGGCTCGACACTATTCGTTACATTCCGCCTTGTAGATTCTGTACCGCAGAGTGTTGTTCAGGGCTATCGAAGTGAACGAGCCTCGAGAGAGAAAGAATTATCGAAACTGGACCCATCAAATCAACGCGATGTACCCTCGATCGAATTCCATCGCAGATGGTTTTTAGAATTTGACCGGGCAATGGACAAGGCGGAATCGGGTCCGATGTGGCTGAGCAGGCCGGATGTCAGATCGATCGTTCAAGCGAAACTTATTGAAGGTGACGGGCCAAAATATCGGCTCGATGCGTTCTCAATAATGAGCAATCACGTGCATGTCGTTTTTCGACCGAACCTCGACGAGCGAATGCTGACAGAGACACGACGCAACGGGCGGATTGTGTTTGAAGCTGAATCGGAAACCCTGGCCGAGATCATGCAGTCGCTTAAGGGTTCAACCGCTCGTCATTGCAACCAGGTTCTTGGTCGCAAGGGCCAGTTCTGGGAACATGAGAGCTTCGACCACGAGATCCGTGATTATGAAGGATTCGTGAGAGTAGTGAGGTACACGCTCAACAATCCAGTAAAGGCCGGGCTTGTTGAACGGCCAATGCAGTGGCCAGGGAATTACCTGGCAGAACGCCTCAAGACCAGGCCGGAGTTTCGAGATCTAATCGACGAGCCGCCAAGAAAATAAAGTTTGTTGGGACCGGTTCAGCAAACTTCAGTTTGCTGCACGCCTTGGGGAAAAACGGAGCAACAAACTGAAGTTTGTTGGACCTAGAACGCGGCCTTTGCTGCTGAGACGACCTTTTCCGCGGCGTCGTTCATCGTCGTCGCAGGGATGATGCCCATACCCGAATCATTTAGTACGCGGCGGCCTTCCTCGACGTTGGTGCCTTCGAGGCGGGCGACGATCGGGATCGAGACACCAAGGTTCTTCGCTGCAGCGACGACGCCGTTCGCGACCATGTCGCATCGGACAATACCACCGAAGATATTGATGAGAACCGCTTTTACGTTATCGTCAGCGAGAAGGATCTTGAATGCCTGCTCGACCCTTTCCTGCGAAGCACCTCCGCCCACATCGAGGAAGTTGGCAGGTTCGCCACCGGCAAGTTTGATGATATCCATCGTCGCCATCGCGAGACCGGCACCGTTGACCATACATCCAATGTTGCCATCGAGCTTGATGTAATTCAGGTCGAACTTAGACGCCTCGATCTCGAGCGGTTCTTCTTCGTTAAGATCGCGGAGCTCCTCGTAATCCTTGTGACGGAACATCGCGTTGTCGTCGAAATTTACTTTTGCATCGAGCGCGATCAGGCGATTATCTTTTGTCAGAAGGAAAGGGTTGATCTCGAGCAGCGAAGCGTCCATCTTTTCATACGCGTCATAGAGCGAAAGCATGAACTTCGCAGCCTGATTGATCAGATCGTTCGGGATGCCGAGCCCGAACGCGAGCTTGCGCGCTTGAAATCCGCGAAGGCCGACCGACGGGTCGATCGTCTCCTTTAGGATCAACTCGGGTGTCTCTTCGGCGACTTTTTCGATATCCATTCCGCCAGCCGACGATGCCATGAACACGTTACGGCCGGTTACACGGTCGAGTGTGATGCCGAGGTAGAATTCTTTGTCGATCGGCAGACCTTCTTCGATGAGCAGCGTCTTGACCTCACGGCCTTCCGGTCCGGTCTGATGCGTGATGAGCATCATCCCGAGGATCTCGGACGCGATCTGCTTTGCCTCATCCGGTGATTTGGCGATCTTCACACCGCCGCCTTTTCCGCGCCCGCCTGCGTGTATCTGAGCCTTGACGACAACAACGTCGGTTCCAAGCTCTCGTGCGGCGGCCTCGGCTTCCTCCGGCGTGCGAGCAACGATCCCTCTTGGCACGGGGACGCCGTATTCTTTCAGCAGAGTCTTACCCTGATATTCGTGAATTTTCATATGTCTAAGGTGAAATTTTAGCCGCGAGCGGCGCATAACGCAAAAGCGGACTGTCATAGGCAGTCCGCTCCATTGCACCAATGATTTCTATTTCTTACTGCGAGTCTTCGACCAACTTGACCAGCGTGCGAACCGCAACACCGGTCGGCCCTTTCGCCTGGTAAGGCCGAACGGAATCGTCCCAGGCCGTGCCGGCGATATCGAGGTGGGCCCACTTTGCTTTGTCGATAAACTCCTGGATAAAGACGGCACCCATGATCGTTCCTGCCTTCCCGCGAGGACCGATGTTTTTTATATCAGCGATGTCCGATTTGATCTGCTTGCTGTACTCCTTTCCGAGCGGCAACTGCCAGTAGTTTTCACCGACGTCCTTCCCGACGGCGATGATCTGGTCTACCAATGCTTGATCGTTGCCCATAATACCGGTGTTCTGGCCGCCAAGAGCGATGATCACGGCTCCGGTCAGCGTGGCCATGTCGACGATCCGCGTTGCACCCTGCTGCTCCGCATAAGCTACAGCGTCCGCAAGCACAAGCCGTCCTTCTGCGTCCGTATTCAGGATCTCGACCGTCTTGCCATTCATTGCCGTGACGACGTCGCTCGGGCGGCTCGCTCTGCCGTCGGGCATATTCTCGACCGCAGCGACAATTCCAAGCACCGGCACCGACGGTTTAAGGTGTGCGATTGCACGCATGGTTCCGAGCACAGTTGCGCCGCCCGACATGTCGTACTTCATTGCCTCCATGCCCTCGGCCGGTTTGATCGAGATTCCGCCGGTATCGAAAGTGATCCCTTTACCGACAAGTGCGAGCAGTTCGCCTTTTTTCCCCGTACTTTTCGTGGGCGTGTATCGCAACACGATCAATTTCGCGGGCTCTTCAGATCCCAGCGATACGCTCAGAAGCGAACCCATACCCATTTTGCGCATCTTCGCTTCGTCGAGGACCTCGCATTTCAGCCCGGTCTCGCGTGCCATCTTCTGTGCACGATTCGCCATCTCGGTCGGCGTCAAAATATTTGGCGGCTCGTTCGCAAGATCGCGGGTGAAGTTCATCGATTCGCCGATAGCCTGCCCGCGGTTCAATCCGCGTTTAACATCGCCGCCGCTGGAGCCTTCAACGTGAAGCACGAATTTGGTTACGGCTTTGTCATTCTTGTCCTTCGTTTTGTACTTATCGAGCTCGAACTGGCTCGTAACGGCACATTGGGCAGCCTGTTGAGCTGCGTCCGGAGCCGGAACGTCACTACGACATGAAAAGGCGATCGTCTTTGCGTTACACTTTCTCAGGTACCGCGTCGCGGTCCCGGCGGCCGAGCCGATATCAACGGGCCTGAACTCTTTCCTTTCTCCGACACCGACGAGCAGCAAACGAGAGGCTTTCACCTTTCCTTTCGGAGAAAGCCGAAGCAGGGAGGTCTCTCCGGTCTCGCCCTTAAATTCCTCGGATTTGATTACCGCAGTGATCTGACCACCCGAGAGCTTATCAAGATCCTTGAGTAAACCGGTCGACGGTTTCTCTCCCTTAAAAACCGTTATCGCGAGCGCCTCGACGCTTGCTTCTAAAAAATTGCCTGAGATAGCCTGAAAGTCCATTAAATACCTCGATCAAAAAATCTGTTAAATACGTAGAAAGCGGTCTAATATCTATAACTTATCTCAACTTTTCTTTCAACTCTTGGCGGGTTTCTTTGTCGATCGCCTTTCGCATTTCGGTCTCGCGTTTGTCGAAAAGTTTCTTTCCTTTCGCAACCCCGATCTCAAACTTTATTCGTCCGTTCTTCCAGTAGATCGATGTCACGATCAAGGTCATTCCTTTCTGGGCCGTCTCTTTTTCCAGTTTTTCGATCTCGCGTCGGTGCAAGAGGAGCTTTCGAGTCCGAAGCGGTTCGTGGTTTTGAACGTTGCCATGAGAGTAAGGTGAGATGTGAGTGTTAAATAACCAAACCTCGCCGTCCTTTATGGAGACATACGAGTCTTTCAGCTGTATTCGCCCGGCCATGATGCTTTTTACTTCGGTCCCTTGAAGCACAGCGCCCGCCTCGTATTTATCCTCGATATGGTATTCGTGGAAGGCCTGACGGTTTGTCAGTATTTCTTTATCGAGGGGCATAAGTGTTTATTTTGCCTTTCGATCGAATCGCCCGCAACTCCAAATCGGAGACTCATTTGACACCGCTGTTCTCGAAACGTAAATTATTCCTACGCTGGGAGATCGTCTAATGGTAGGACTGCAGTTTCTGGATCTGCCTATCGGGGTTCGAATCCCTGTCTCCCAGCCAAATCATTTGTCAGTGGTCAGTTGTCAGAGGATCGCTCTGAAATTTATCACTCTTCACTTTTCACTTTTCACTCCTTATGGACAGCTGGCACGAATCCGAGATCCGCGTCCGGTATGCCGAGACGGACAAGATGGGCATCGTCCATCATTCGAACTACCTGATCTGGTTCGAGGCCGGCCGTAGCGATCTGTGCAGGGCGCGTGGCTTTTCTTACAAAGAAATGGAAGAGCAGGATAACGCCTTAATGGTCGTTGCCGAATCCTACGTTCGCTATAAATCACCAGCTTTCTACGAAGATGTGCTGACTGTGCGGACCCAAGTCGCGGAGGTTCGCAGTCGGTCGATCAGGTTTATCTACGAGATAGTTCGCGATAGCGACGAGACGCTCCTCGCCGAAGGTGAGACCCTCCATCTGGTCACCGACAATAACAAGAAGGTAAAACTTATCCCGGATACCTACCGAGACCTCTTGCTCGCCGAGATAGGGGATGACCCGGACGCGTTCCCTGCGAATCAAGCTCCGAGTTAGTTTGCGACGGGTGCAAAGCTAAGATAGTTACCGCACGCCTTTATCCTTCATCCTTCATCCTTTATCCTTAGGTATGCCCGGAGCAGAGCGCGCCGAAATTTACTTCATCGCAGCGATGATGATCCTGATCCTCGTCATTAGTTTCGTCAGTGTTTTCTTTTTCGTACGGCAATATAAAAAAGAAATGCGTGACAAGGAAGCTCGCCGGTCGGCTAAAGCGGCCGAGAAAAGAGTGAAGGAGCGATAATGGCTCACACGCGAATTTTGGATGCTTCCAGGACGGCACTGCTGGTTGTCGATGTCCAGGAAGCATTCCGAACAGTCATACAGGACTTCGACCAGTTAGCATCGCGAGTATCAATCGCTGTCAGGGCATTCCGAGTTCTGAATCTGCCTGTAGTCGTTACGGAGCAATATCCGAAAGGTCTCGGCCGGACTGCGAAAGAAATTGTTGATGTATTACCCGCGGATTTCGTTTACATCGAGAAGACCTCGTTCAGCTCCTGCGGGGCGGAGGAGCTTGAATCAGGTTTCAATGCCGCGGCGTCAACACAGATCGTCGTTTGCGGACTTGAAACACATGTCTGCGTTAATCAAACGGTACACGACCTTTTGGATCGCGGCTTCGACGCT
>JANPJL010000164.1:0-16549 GCA_031425495.1 Acidobacteriota bacterium | reverse complement strand
TACCGTACGCTCGACCAGTACGACGCCAAACAAGGCGACCTGGCAAACTGGCTGATGCGGCTCGCGAGGAATTTGATAATCGATGATTACCGGCATCGGCAGCGTAACCCGCAAAACACAATGGCGGATACGGTTGACGATCACCAGTATCACCTGCGGGCGGTCGGGACATCAGCTCACAAGGAGATGGAGCGGCGTGAACTTGCTGCCCAGGTGCAGGATGGAATCGACAAGCTGCCGGGAGATTTAAAAACCTGCGTGATACTTCGGGACATTGAGGAGCTTACCTACCAGGAGATCGTCGATGTGCTGAATATCCCCGAAGGAACGGTAAAGTCTCGGATAAACCGTGGCCGAATCGAGCTTGCAAAGATATTGCGAAGAATGCGGGTCGTGACGATATAGGAAGTAGGCAAATGGCGGTGGGGTGACCGTCGTTCGAACAAGGGGTCGAAGGCTGTATGACGTATGAGAAGAACAAATTAATAGATTGCACGAAGTTTGAAGAGTCGTTAACGGATTATCTCGACAGGACTCTTGACCGGGCAATTTTCAAAGCCGTGGCTGAGCATGCTATCGCGTGCCCGCTCTGTCATTCACTTCTCAACGAAGTTAAGGGCTCTCTCGCTGTCTGCAGGGAGATGGCCGAGCCTAGATTGCCGGTAACCCGGCTGGAAGCAAAGATCCTTGCGAGCACGATCCCGCACTCAGCTCTGCATTGCGAGGAATTTGAAAACTACTTAACAGATTATCTGGACGGATTTCTACCGGCCCAGGTTTTCCATCGGTGGGAACGTCACGCCGTGCTTTGCGATGACTGCACGGACCTGCCCGGTGCGGTCGTGCGAACATTGGCCGCCATCGTTTCCTACAAGCTCGACGAACTGCCGGTCCCCGCGGGACTCCATCAGCGCATATTGAATTTGACCATCGGTACCGAAAGAGCAGCGTCTGCAAAGGCGTCGTCGGCATCGAGGTTTGGCGAGTGGATACGCGGGTTCAGCTTCCCGATCTCGGTTCCGCAGCTTGCTCCGGTCGCGATGATGGGTGCGTTTGCCTTCATGGTGTTCAGCCAAACGGTTTCCGCGGACGGTTCGCTGACGGACGTTTACGCAAAGAGCTATCAACTGGCCGAGCAAACGTATCAACAAGGAGCGGATGCATTCAACGGTAAGGTGCAGGATGCTCCGGTGATCCTCAACCGTGAAGCCATTAACGGAACGACGTACGTTGAGGACAAGAAATAATGAATTGTGCCTATCACAGCCAGAACGTCGCTAACGTCCAGTGTAATGGCTGCGGAAAACCTCTCTGTCCTGCGTGCGATCATCGGATCAAGGGATTTCCTTACTGCCAGGATTGCATCGTGATGGGCGTCGACCTTCTCAGACAGCAGGGTCAAACAAATTACGTTCCGTACGTTAAGAAGCGGACGTCGCCATTCTTTGCGACACTGTTATCATTCGTCTGCCCGGGACTCGGAGCCGCTTACAATGGCCAGACGGTGAAAGCACTCGTGCACTTTGCTGTTTTCGTCGGACTGTTCCAGATGGCCATACTGACGGGCGGGACGTTTTTATTCGTCGGTGGTTTTATCGCAATGTGGCTATTCGCCGCCCTGGATGCGTGGCGGACCGCTCATGCAATACGTTCGGGTCTGACGCCCGATGTCGCTGAAGATATTCTCGTCAGGCGTTTTTCCGGCAACCCAAAGCTGTGGGGAATCGTTCTAACAGTACTTGGGGCCGCGTTCCTTTTACAGAACGTTTTCAATTTGCGTGGGCTAATGCGGGGGTTTCTTCCGCTGATGCTGATCGGGCTCGGTGTTTATATTCTCAGGGGCTTTATTTTTAAGCCGAAGGCCGAGGAGAAGTGGCGGGATTTCGACAACGCACAACCGCCGGCGACCTTTGTTAGTTCCCTCGGAGAGCCGCGATTCGGAACAGGTGAGTACGAAACGCGGGAATCCCGATACGGGGGTTGGCAGAATAAGTAGACTTAGAGTTCAAGGAGTTAAACTATGCCGGTTTGGTTGAAAGCTACTGGAAAATGGGGTGGAATTCTCGTGCTGATCGCTTTGCTGATCTCACTGATGAAGACCCTGATCACGTTCATCGGCTTCTTAACCGGAGCTATTAAAATACTGATAATCCTAGTATTTGTTGCACTGATCGTTGGGATCGGCTTCATGCTGCTGAAGGGTTGGAAAGAGGCCCGACGAAGTCCTGATTAGCCTAATAGGTGACCGGTAGGTTATACTTGGCCATCGGCAGAGGAGCCGGCAGCGGTTTGTCATCCGATGGCTTTCGTTTTATTATTACTAGCATTCAACAAAAACCACGGTCGTCAACGAACCGGCCACTTCAGGTAAATATTATTTCGTTAATTTAAACAGTTTCGGTTTCGCGTTAGTCGCCCGCGGCTATCTCTGCGTGATTCCATGTGAACGCAACATTGTTGCGGTCAAGCAAAATCATTGAAAGGAGCTTAAAAGCATAATGCACAGTTCAGGTAAGTTTTTTACTTTTCTATTATCTCGTTCTTCAAGATCAAAAATTCAAATTCGAAAGGTAGAGGTTTCAAAACAGCTTCTGCAAAATACTTTATTAATTCTGGCTTTAATAATCGGTTTTACATCGCTCGGTGCAGGAATATTCGGAGTTTTTAATTACGACTTACCAGCAGATCAGGCTATAGCATCTTCATTAGTTAACCCCGCATTAAATAAGATTTCATTAAACCCGGTTCAGGCGAAGTCGATCGACTACTCAAGGCCCGACGCTTCAGACGTTTATGCTCCGAATAGCGGTGGTCCGCTTAGCATTGCTGAGATGGACGCCGAAGACGCCGAGATCGAAAAGCAGTTGCGTAAGATCCAGGCCACGAGTAATCAAGCATTTATTCCCGCGATGTGGGCCCACATGGGTAAAATCAATAACGAATTCGGTTTCCGCCGCAATCCGTTTGGCGGCCGCACGTACGAATTTCACGGCGGCATGGACATTGACGGTGAACGCGGCGATCAGGTAATTGCACCCGCTAGCGGAATCGTCACCGAAGCCGGCTGGAAAGGTGGCTACGGAAATATGGTCGAGATCGATCATGGCAACGGACTGAAAACCCGGTACGGTCATTTATCGCGGATCGAGGTCCAGATGGGCCAGGAGCTAAGTCGCGGTCAGCTGATGGCATTCGTCGGTTCGACCGGGCGTTCGACCGGACCGCATCTACATTACGAATTGCGTTTGAACGATCGTCCGATCAATCCACGACGCTTCCTTCCACCGGAAATCAAAGAGCTCAAAAAGACGGTCGGCTGATCTTCTTAACAACCATTCAAACGAAAAGCGAGTCGAAACAACGACTCGCTTTTTTGCGTAATAGCGTGTCGCGTACGAATTAGTTATACTTCGTGCTTGCCGCCGACCAATAACAATTTAAGGAAAAACTGGTTTATGAATCCGAAGAAAAACGTTCTTCTCTCGCTTTTACTGACGCTAGCCGTCACGCTCTCGACCTTCTCATTTACCTTTGCCCGAATCGATGAGGGCATGTATACGCCCGACCGTATAGCGTCGCTTACGAATCTGAAAAAGCGTGGTTTGAAGATCAGCCCTCAGGAGATCTACAACCCGAATGGCGGAGGCCTGACCGATGCGGTTATCCGGCTGAGCATCGGTTGCACTGCTGAATTCGTTTCGCCGGAAGGGTTGATCCTGACGAACCATCACTGCGGTTTCGACGCTCTCGTCTCAGCGTCGTCACCTGAGAATGACCTCGTTGAGAAAGGATTCAAAGCGGACAATCGCGCCGGCGAGATAGCCGCGAAGGGCTATTCGGTATTTGTCACGCAGCGTGTTGAGGATGTGACGGCAAAGATCAACGTCGGCACCGAAAGTTTGACGGGTGAGGCTCTCGCCGCGGCTATAAAGAAGAATACGGACGATCTAACTAAGGCTGAGCAGGCGAAGGCACCGGCGGGTTCAATGATCCGGATCCAGATGCTTAACAACGGCTACTTCCATTACCTGTACCAGACACAGCAGATCAAGGACGTACGGGTTGTGTATGCACCGCCCCGCAACATCGGTGTATTCGGTGGTGACCCGGACAACTTTGAATGGACGCGTCACACCGGCGATTTTACATTTCTGCGTGCTTACACTGCACCGGATGGATCGGCGGCTGAGTATTCGCCGAACAACGTTCCACTCAGACCTAAGAAATTCCTGACGATCAGTATTGCCGGTGTGAAGGAAGATGACTTCGTCTTCGTACTCGGATATCCGGGCGGCACCACGCGGTATCGCGAATCGCAGTCGATCGAATATGCTCGCGACGCAAACTTTCCGTTCCTTTCTTCATGGCTCGATGCACGCAGCGATTCTCTACGGTTGATCGGCGAGTCGGACGAGAAGAAACGGATCGCGTTTCAATCCGACATCGCAAGCTACGATAACGCATTCAAGGTGTATGACGGCGGAGGTCTTCGACTGCGGTTAGCTAACGTCGTCGAAAAGCGGCAAGCGGAAGAAGCTCAGTTCGCAAGGTGGATCAACGGGAACGCCGATCGTCAGAAGAAGTACGGCACGGTACTCGCGGATCTGAAGACGATGTCTGCCGATTCGAATCGCTACGCAAAACGCGACGTGATCCTCCGACGGATTCCGTCACCGGAAACCGCGATCCTCGCGCAGGTCTATAGCGCTGTTACCCAGACAAAGGCTCTACCGGATTCGGAAAGACCGGCAAAACTGGCTGAGATCCAAAAGGCGATCGCCGACCGTGAGCCGGTGTACGAACGCGAGATGATCAAGTTTTTCCTGAAGGCCCTGGCTGATCTTCCCGAGGGTCAGAAGTTTGAGTGGGCTGAGACTTTCTTCAAGGACAAAGGTAATCGACGGGCAGCCGAAGAAGCTTTCGCAAAGAGCATTGCAGAAGGTAATTACTGGACTGCGGAAACGCTAGCTGCGCTATACGGCCCGCAGACGATGGATTACCGGCCCGAGCGTGATGATGTCAAAGCATTCGCAATGGCCTTGAAACAAGAGAAGGACGCCGCGACCGCGAGATCCGCGACTTTTGGATCGAAGGTCGATCGAGTCCGTCTGCTCTATCAACAAGGACTGGCCGAGATGAGAGGCGTTACGCCATACCCTGACGCGAATTCCACACTTCGTTTCTCGTACGGAAATATCAAAGGCTACAGCCCGCGTGAAGCAGAATTCCGCACGCCATTCACGACTGTGAAAGGGATGCTCGAGAAAGATACCGGCGTCAATCCGTTCGACGTCCCGCAGAAGTTGAAGGACCTGCAGGCCGCGAAAGATTTCGGTCGCTTCGCGAGCGGCGATAGCGTCGTCGTTAATTTTATTTCGACGACCGATATCATCGGCGGTAACTCCGGTTCGCCGATCCTAAACGGTAACGGCGAGCAGGTCGGATTGTGTTTCGATGGAAACTACGAAGGTCTCGGAAATGACTTCTACTACGATCCCGAGAGAAACCGGACTATCTCAGTCGACATTCGTTACGTCCTTTTCGTTACGGAGAAGTTTGGCGGGGCAGGATGGATACTGGACGAGATGAAGATCGTCGGTGGAGCTAAAGCGAGAGCCGCAAGTAATTAGTTGCGACGATAATTATTCGAAACTGAAAAGAGGCTGCCTGAAAAGGCGGCCTTTTTTTTGCCTCTGCGGTTGGTCACGTCGAATCGAGTGTCTATCAGCTACAATGTTCGGCGGTCATGCAGTTCAGCAACAATATCGTTTCTCCAATGCGGGAAACAAGAGATAAGATCTGAAAGCGAGCGAGTTTTTTATTTCCCGACACACCGTTTCTTTCAGGTTGTTGCATCACAGCGTTGGAGGTCTCTATGCGAAATACACGGTCATTTATCGTCGGATTCGCCATAACAATTTTATTCGCGACCGGTTGCCAGAGCCAAAGCGTCAAGACTGCTCGCGATGGCGCTTCTACTTCGGGCGAGTTGGTCACGACGGGCGCGATGTCGTCAAAGCGTGCTTCGCACACCGCGACCCTGCTGGACAACGGCATGGTCTTGGTTGCCGGAGGATTTGTCGGCGATGGCGACGGACTGTCGTCTGCCGAGCTCTTTAACCCTGCTGGCGGTTCCTTCGCAAACGCCGGCGAGATGAGGACCGGACGTTCGAGTCATACCGCCACGCGATTACCGAACGGCAAGGTCCTGATAGCCGGTGGTTACAACGGCGACTACCTCGCGACGGCCGAGATCTATGAACCCGAAACGAATCGTTTCGTCCCGGCCGGCGCGATGACGGAGCCGCGGAGCGGTCACATCGCAGTGCCTCTAAGTGATGGACGGATACTCATCGCGGGCGGGGTAGGAACGGGATGGACGTTCCTAAAGACCGCCGAAATATACAATCCCCGAACCAATGCGTTCACGAAAACGTCTCCGATGTCGGTTCCGCGAGAATCCCACACGGCGACTGTTCTTGCGGACGGAAGGGTGCTTGTCGTCGGAGGTCATACGGGACGGCGAACCGCTATCACACTTTACTCGTCCGCAGAACTTTACGATCCGGGCAGCCGCACCTTCACCTTGGTGGGGTCAATGACGATCCGGCGCCACAAGCACGAAGCGGTCGCCCTTCGCGACGGCCGTGTTTTGATCGTTGGCGGATCAGACGAACGCGACGGTGATGGAGCATACAACAACGCAGAGATCTATGACCCGCGAGTCAAAGTCTTCACCGCGGTCCGCGGTAAAATGACGACCGCTCGGTATAAACTTCAGGGAACAGCCATACTCTTGAACAGCGGTAAGGTTCTGGTGGCGGGTGGAGCGGATCGGGCGGAGGTTTTCGATCCCGCGACTAACCTCTTCACGCCAGTCGGCGGTGACTTGAAAACAAAGCGCTTGTTCGCGACCGCAACCTTGTTAAAAGATGGCCAGGTATTGATCGCCGGTGGCTATGGCGAGGGTGTTACGGTAAGCGGCGGCGCGTGGGTCTATCGCGGGTAGCTACTTTACCGCGTAGTCGAGCTTCATAGAATTCATGTACTTAAGAATGACGCGTTGTCGACGGACGACGCGTTTTTTGTTCTTGGCTGGATTGAAAATGTTCAGCGGCGAAGGGATCATCGCCGACAGATACGCGGCTTCTTCCCGAGTTAGATTCGATGCCGACTTGTTGAAATAATTGCGCGATGCGGCCTCTGCCCCGTAAACTCCGTCGCCCCATTCGATAACGTTTAAGTAGACCTCGAGTATTCGTTTCTTTGGCAGATTCCGCTCGAGGAAATATGTGTAGACGGCTTCCCTGCCTTTGCGGAGGAAGTTCCGGTCCTCGGACAAGTAGAGATTCTTTGCGAGCTGCTGCGTCACCGTCGATGCTCCGCGTTTGAAGTTCGGAAGGGGCGGGATCCAGTCCTCTTCGCTGGGCTTACAGTCGACCTTTTCCTGTTTAGTCTTTGCTATTGCTTCGCACTCTTCTTTCGCTTCCCTTTCGCCTTCCTTTACGGCTTCGTCCCAGGCCTTTTGGATCGCATCCCAGTCGAATCCGTTGTGTTCGAAAAATCTAGAATCCTCTCCGGCCAGAACGGCACGCTGCAGATGCGGCGAGATCTGCTCGATCGGCGTCCATATCATGAACTTTCGCTGCTCACGTGCCTCACTCCGCGCTTCGGACAAGCGATACTCGATCATCGACGTCGTGACAGGATTCTCTGTGCGCAAATTCCCGATCGACGGAAATGTCACAAGCTCGTAGATCAGCCAGACTCCGACCGCACCTACAAGCGTGAGAAAAAGAATTTTCGTCCAGTACCACATCAGGAATTAGTTGTCGGTTGTCAGTGGCCAGTTGTCAGCAGGAAAATGAACTTCGGGTCGAACATTTAGGAAGTTATCATAGATTTCATGAGAATTTAAGGAAGGTCCAGTTTGAATTTCACGCGCGTGGGTGGCTACGCAACGCAGTGCAAGACCTTCCTCCTTCCGTGTCTTCTTGGTGTTTGTTCCGTGTATTCCGTGGTCATCTCGCAGGCGAAACCATGGAAAGCACGGAAAGCACCGAATAATTCGGAACAAGAATTAGGGCATTCTTCAAAATACCACTAGTAGAACTTAGGCCGGGGATCACTCAGTTCTAGCTCGTCCCTTTATCAGCACCGGTGCGTCGGGAGCACAGCAGAACTTCGCGAGGTTCTCCCGGTCCTCCTTCAGTTCCTTGTCGTTCTCGAGCATCTTCATCGTCGCATCGAACAGCTTCGCGGCGTCTTCGTGGGTCGGTCTCTGTATGCTGTAGTGCATCCACTTCCCGTCACGTCTTCCCGTCACCAACGATGCTCTCTTCAGGTATGCGAGGTGCCGTGAGATCTTCGGATTGTTCGTTTCGAGGGTTCCCGCAAAGAAGCAGACACAGACCTCGCCATCCCGTAGGAGATTCAACAGTCGCAGTCTTGTTCGATCAGCCAGTGCCGAAAAGAATAGTTCCGGATCAAATGCTTTTTCCCTACTCATAAAAATATTCTAGCACGCGTCAATTATGGCTTGACATAATTGTTTTTCGGAGCTAACCTGCAAATTACAATTACGCAACACCGTAATTGATTATTACACGAGGAGAGAATTATCATGAACACTTCAACAAATAAAAGCATTAATACTTTGAAAGCACATCTTGCGATCAATGTCCGTAACGTAGAGCAAAGCATCGAGTTCTACAAAAAAATGTTCGGGATCGAGCCGAGCAAGGTCCGGACAGGATATGCCAAGTTCGACGTATCGAATCCGCCGTTGAACTTTACACTCAACCAAGTCGCATTCGCCGGTAGCGGAGCCCTGTCGCATCTTGGAATTCAGGTCGCAACGAGCGACGACGTATTGGCAATGCGGACTGAGTGGGAACAGAAAGGCCTGACTCCTCGCGAGGAGATGCAGACAACGTGTTGCTACGCGCTCCAGGACAAGGCCTGGGTGAACGATCCTGATGGCAACGAATGGGAAGTTTTCGTCGTTCTCGAAGACAATCTGTCGGAGGAAGTTCAGGGCGCCGCTGACAAGACGTGCTGCGTACCGACATTTGTGAATGTCGATGGTGCAAAGAAGGAAGTGGCGACGGCATGCTGCTGATGGAGAGTGGTGGTTCACTTCGAAAAAATCGCTGATTCTTGTTCCGTGTTACTCCGTGCTTTCCGGGTACTCAGTGGTTCCCGTCTGAGAGATGACCGCGGAATACACCGAACAACACGGAGAAGACACGGAGCTTCACTGCATAGGCATATGCGGTCCACACGCGTGAAATTCAGACTGAACCATTATCTGATTGGGAGAATGAGTTATGGATTTGGCAGAGAAAATGTTCAGTCGAGAGAACGTAACGTGCCCGGTTCGGAGCGACTGTAAAAAGGAATCGGACCGGAAGTACTTCGACACTCTGTTTGATGATGACTGGGAAGTCTTCGTCATCAAACGCGACAACACTAGACAGACATTCGACTGGTTCACGCTATGCTGCGAATCGGCGGGTACGACAAACTATGGGCAATGAAACGATCGCGCGGCGCCTTGTGGCCGAGTTCATAGGTACGGCGATGTTGCTATGTGCGGTGGTCGGTTCGGGAATAATGGCCGAGCGGCTAGCCGGAGGCAACGTCGCCGTCGCTTTGCTTGCGAACACGATCGCGACCGGAGCTGCGCTCGTCGCACTGATCCTGATGTTCGCTCCGATCTCGGGTGCACATTTTAATCCGGTCGTGTCGTTGTCTGGTGCTCTCAGAGGCGATAACAAGTGGAGTGACGCATTCCTATACACGCTCATCCAGATTGCTGGAGCTTTGATCGGAGTCGCGGTCGCAAACGTTATGTTCGGCCTTCCCGCCTTCTTTGCGTCGACGAAAGTGCGAACGGGCTTTGGCCAATGGCTGGGAGAGTTCGTCGCTTCGTTTGGTCTGATCGGTTTGATCATCGCCGTTTCGCGACGACATAAGATCTTCTCAGTCCCGGTCGCCGTCGCGGCATATATAACCGCTGCCTACTGGTTCACATCGTCGACATCTTTCGCGAATCCCGCAGTTACGATCGCTCGATCCTTGAGCGACACGTTCGCAGGTATCCAGCCGATCGACGCCCCCGGATTCATCGCCGCTCAGCTTTTAGGAGCGATATTAGCCACCTATCTCTTCGATTGGCTTGTCCCTAAAGAACTATGAATAGAACATCACGAGTCCTGATCCTTTGCACTGGAAATTCTGCACGCAGTCAAATGGCCGAAGGCATTCTGCGCCAGATCGCGGGTGATCGGTTCGCTGTCTCGAGCGCCGGAGTCGCTCCGTCGCACGTCCGTTCCGAAGCTATCGAAGCAATGCGGGAGGCCGGCATCGACATATCCGCGCACCGGTCAAAGTCGGTCGACGAGTTTGTAGAAGACAAGTTCGATCACATCATCACGGTCTGCGACAACGCAAACGAATCGTGTCCCGTTTTCCCGGGTAACGCGGAACGGATTCACTGGAGCTTCGACGATCCCGCGGCCGTCGAAGGAACTCACGAACAACGGCTCGCCGCGTTTCGCGCAGTTCGCGACCAGATCCGTTCGCGATTAGAGACCTTCGCAGCGAGTAAAACTCTCCTTGCGAAAGTGCCTCAGTTGCCATAAATAGACCGCCGTTAGTGCATCGAATCGAAACGATTGACTCTTGGTATGTAGTTTGCAAAACCGCAAACCTGAATCTATTGTGTTCGATTAACGGAGGAGAATAAGATCATGGCAACAACCAAGAAATCTTCAAGTGCTAAGTCCGCATCCACCTCGAAACCGGGTGCGTCGAGATCGTCGGGTTCGAAAGCGACGCCATCAAAAACATCGGCCTCTAAATCAGGAGGCGTCAAGGCGAAGTCTAAGTCGTCAGCAAGCTCGTCGAAGAAAGCGGGCACGAGCAAAACTTCGGCAAAGCCTACTAAAGCGTCGTCGAAGTCGGCTTCGTCTACAACGAGGAAACCCGCGGCCGCGAAAAGTAGTTCGGCTAAGGGTGGGTCGAGGACAGCGGCCGCTTCTAAATCGAGTACGGCGAGGAAACCAGCGGCTTCGAAGAGCAGTTCGGCTAAGAGCGGATCGAGACCGACGACCGCTTCCAAATCGAGATCGACGGCTGCATCTGCGAGGAAGCCGGCCGCAAAAAGTTCTACGACGAAGCGGAGCACGGCGTCGAAGAGCAAGAGATCGAGAGAGAAGGGTTTGATAGAAACCGTCGTTGACGCCGTCGCAGGAATCTTCACCTCGCCGGCTCACGATGCCCTCGAGTTGCTTAAGACCGATCACCGAAAGGTTGAAGACCTGTTCGCCAAGGTCAAGGAAAATGAGGACGGCAATAACGCGGCTACGTTCAAAAAGATCAAAGCCGAACTTGATGTGCACGCGCATGTCGAGGAAATGATCTTCTACCCGCACCTGATGGAGAAGGGTGACAAGGAATTGAAGAAGATCGTTCGCGAAGGCGAAGAAGAACACGCACAGGTGAAACTCTTGTTGGTGGAGATCGATGAACTGTCCGGCGACTCGCCGCTCTTCAAAGCGAAGCTCAAGGTTCTCATGGAAAATGTCGAGCATCACGTTAAAGAGGAAGAGGACGAGATGTTTCCGATGGTAAAGGATCAGATTCCGGAGGAGACTCGCGTTCGTCTTGGTTCACTGATGGAAGCCGAAAAGGCAAAGGTTGGGAAGATGACCTCCTCGGGGGCTCCTCCAAAACAGAAAGCGTCTGCGGCACGGCGGTAAGTCGGCTAAATATGTTTGCCTCTCACTGACCGGTGGCTTATCAGCCGTAAAGCCGCCGGTCTCACTTACGCTCAAGGAATATCTCGGTCGCGAATATCGTTGGGAAGAACGAGCGGAAACGCTCGCCCGTACTGGCCTGTGTTCGCCGACGACGATCAAAAGTCTGCGACGGTATTGCGGCGAGCTGCGAAAAATAAAAACTCGGCCGACGCTCAATCATGGTGACCTGCGGCTTAAGAATGTCATCGCAGATGAGGGTGGCAAGCTAGTCGCGATCATCGATTGGGAAAACGCTTTTTCTACCATCGCACCGCACTGGGAACTGTCGCTCGCCCTTCACGACCTGGGCGTCGACCGGCAAGAGCAGTTTGTCGAAGGATACGGTCCTAAGCCAAAGCGCCTCGCGAACATCGCTCCGTATATTAAAGTTTTTAACCTGCTCAATTACACCGACGAAATAAATCGCGTCGTCGCCGCGAAAGGCAAGCTCGGCCTCGATAGACTCCGCGCCCGATTCGCCGGCTCGTTCGATCTGTACACACTTTAAATCTTAGCCGCAGGTGGAGACAGGGTCGGTTTCAAACGGATTGTGTCGAAGCAGGCGGTGGTGGCGGAGTTTGCTGGAATAGACTAGCCGAGTCTAACACGTTCAAAGTTCGGCAGGCAAGAAAGCCCCTAATAATAAAGTACAATGCGAACGCGTGAAATCCCGCGCTGAAAAACACCTCGAGCAAGAGCAGCAGCAGGCCGTCCAGTAGATAGATCACGATACCTATCACGAATACCGGCGAGCTTCGCCGTCCCGCATAATATCCAAAGAACCCGAACATCGCGACGAGCGCGAAATTAAAAGCGACAGCCACCCATTTGAGCACGGACGGTGCCCCATTCTGGATCGCAACATCAACAAATGAGTCGGTGAGCTGCGTGAAGCCGAGGCCAGACAAAAATGCGACATCGGAGCCGGACAGGTATATCAGCGAATTGACAAGCGACAATCCGGCGATCCAATAGAACCAACTCGCTCCGTTCTTCACGCGAGTTTCGAGATGTTCGCGGTTCGGTTCCAGTCCATAACCTTCCTTTTGGCCGCTGCTCTGTTCTTCTTCTAGTCCTAGTAGGCTACTCATTGCCATCCAGTCTGTGGTGAAGAGTTTGCATCGACAAATCGTCGGCTCCCGCGTGTGGTCCGTCCGCGACGGCACAATCAGCGCACATAGCAAAACTTGAAAGGATCCGGACAACCTCAAGGTAGTTCGATCCTTTCAGGCTCGTCTCGTATCCAACGAAAACCGGGGCGAGCGGAGCCGCACCGCTCTAACCCCGGAAAATTGCCTTCTATCCTAAGCTCGCGCTACGGACATTTGAGTCTATTCACCCGACACGGGCGCAACGCATGGCGGTACACAAATCTAGCGACGTGCGCGCCTTGCTCCGCACCGACCTCGTCGGCGGTACGAAAATGAAGCCCGGAGTAGACGCGTGCATCGACGACCTCATCGATCCCGGTACTCAGCGTTTTCCACTCGCGCGTTATACCCCCGATCGTCACCGATATCGGAACTCCCGGGTCGTCCTCGAACAGAAACGCTAAAGTGCTGGCCATGGCGCTGCTGTTGACCGTGTGCCCGGATGTATATTCAGGATGCGGCGGTGTCGGGAAGAGAGGTGCCCAGGTTGGATCGGCCGTGGTCCCGTCGTTGCCGTCTTCGGAGCCGCGTCGTATCGCCGGTTGTGGACGCCAGAAATTGTAAAGATATTTTGTATTCCAGCACGAGATACTCGCGTCGGCGACGGAGAGATAGACAAGCGCGAATGTGCGGGCCGTATCCGACACATCTAGGTCGCGGGCGGCAACCAACTGTCGAATTGCAGGGTTCCATATGGCGGTCGGCGACGCCCGCCAGAAGGTTGCGATCTGGGTCTGCTCGGCCGTCCGAGTTACGCTGTTAAGTGCTCCGATCTCCTTTACTTCGTTGTAGTCGTCCGCGTACTGCTGACTGTCGAGTGCAGGTGGTGCGTCGGGACGAAACTGCGCTGGATTTCGGAGAACCCAGGGCGCCACATCTCCCCATCCCGGGAGCAGTGCCGGTGCATTATTCAACCTGACCCAAACCCCGGGGTCTCCGGCTCCGGGAGCGTCGTAGGCGTACTGCGCCTGGGCGGCTCCATCATTCGCTCGGGCGTCGAGGACTGCCGTCGCCGCTGCCCTGCCATATGCTATCCCGGGATCGGATTGGGACAGCCCGTGAGCGGCCAGCGACGCAAGATAAGCTGCGTCCAAATTCGTCGCATGCGTGGGGAAAAGATTGCGGAGAGAGTGATGTGCGGCCGCGATCGCCGCTGCTTCCGGTGAGGCATCGCCAGGTGCGACGCCTGGCGAAAGATAAGTCGCGTACGCTCTGGTAATGCCGTTAACAGCGTCGTGCATTGAGACTTGAACGATCGCCATAGTCCGGGTCTGCTGGACCGGCGCCTGGGCGGACGCGGGCAGAAGCGTGAGTGCGACGGCCTGCTGATTCCATTCCATAATAATCGCACCGGAAACGGCCGGCATTGGGGCATGCGATGCCGCGGTCGCTTCGGACTGCGACGGGTAATGTGTTACGCCCGCCAGCAACGCGGCGATGCCGACTGCTATAACAACTCTTGTACTTAGTGCTAGGAAATTCATGTTCTTGCTCCTTTTGAGGTTTTCGGACCGCACACTATTTTTAGCTCACTGGCCCGTATATAATGTCGGTACCTGCCTGAGAGATTATCCGGCGGGGGCGGAGCGAGTCCTTACAAATCGCCAACGTTTTGCTTAAAGTCCTCCAACGGTTTCCATAGGTCCGCGAAATGTCAATAAGAGCTGCCCCCAGTTACGAATTCGGACCCTTTCGGCTCATCCCCGCAGAGCAGCAGCTTCTTCGCGAGGGCGAACCTGTCGCTTTGACTCCCAAATCCTTCGACCTGCTTGTGGTCCTCGTGGAGAACGCCGGGCATCTGATCGAAAAAAGTGAGCTTTTGAATCGTGTGTGGCCGGACAGCTTTGTCGAGGAAGCAAACCTGTCGGTGAAGATGTCCGAGTTGCGACGAGCACTTGGGAAGGATGCGAATGAGGCTCAGTACGTCGAGACTGTTCCCAGACGTGGTTATCGTTTCGTTGCCGAGGTACGGGAGGTTGTCGGTCAGACATCGGAGTCAGTCGAGGTAGTCGACGAGCCGGGAGTCGAGCTCGATCACCCAGTCGTTGAACCCGCGCGGTCTGGCGTCGGCCGTACTGTGCTGTTAGCGATCGTCGCTCTGCCGCTGGTGCTCGCATCTCTATTCGTTCTCGATCCCGGCGGCCTTCGCGAACGGATCTTTGGGTCGGCGAGTCGTGCACAGATCCGTTCGCTTGCAGTGTTGCCGCTCGACAATCTTTCGGGAGACGAATCTCAGGAGTATTTCGCGGAAGGCATGACCGAGGCGTTGATCACCGATCTCGCAAAGATCAGCGCACTTCGCGTAATTTCTCGGCCATCGATTATGCGGTACCGGGACTCGCTGAAACCGGTTCCCGAGATCGCTCGCGAGTTGAAGGTCGACGCGGTACTGAGCGGTTCGGTGGTGCGTGTCGGCGAACGCGTGCGGATAACGGTCCAGTTGGTCGAAGCGGCGTCCGACAGTACGATCTGGACCGAGAGTTACGAGCGGGACTTGCGTGACGTACTCGCCATGCAGAGCGAGTTGACGCGCGACATCGTGGGTGAGATCAAGATCAAGTTGACGCCGCAAGAGCACGTGAAGTTCGGCGGCTCGCCCGCCGTCGACCCGGCAGCATACGACCATTATCTTCGCGGGAAATATTATCTGCATCGCCAGAACAAGGCGGATAACGAAACTGCGATCGCATCACTCGAAAGCGCCGTTGCTGCCGACGGCTCTTTTGCCACCGCCCACGCAGAGCTGGCACAAGCTTACGTTTGGAAACTCTTCTTATTTGCACCGGATGAAGCGCTGCTAGCCGAGAAGGCTTTCGTTTCTACGGAGAAGGCTCTCGCGCTGGATCCGGAACTTGCCGTAGCGTATCTGGCTCGCGGCCGTCTACTCTGGACGCCTGCCAATAACTTCCCTCACGCGAAGGCGATCCGCGAATATCGCCGCGCACTCGAGCTCGATCCGAACCTTGACGAGGCCCGCAATCAGCTCGCGCTTGTCTACAATCACATCGGAGCATTCGACGAGGCTCTCCGCGAGCTGGAGAGCGCGGTCGCGACCAACCCGAGCAATAGCCTCGCTCAATATCGCATCGCAGAAACAATTCTCTTCCAGGGGAAATTCGAACAAGCTCTCACCGATCTGCGCCGCGTCCCAAAGGAAGTCAATCAGGCTCTGGTCGGTCACCAGATCGTCTGGGCGCTTTTTAATCTCGGACGGGTGGACGAGGCGTCCGCGACGCTCGAACAATTTCTGAGGGATCACCCGGATGACAACCGCGGCCTGTTGACAAGCGTGCAAGCGGTTCTCGCCGCGTCGGCGGGTCAGAACGCCAGAGCCGAGGAGCTCATCCAGTCTGCCGTGCTTAAAGGAAAAGGCTTTGGCCACTTTCATCACAGCGCATACCACATCGCCTGTGCATACGCGTTGATGAATAAACCCGAACCCGCCGTCCGTTGGCTGACGGTCGCCGCAGAGAAAGGGTTTCCGTGCTACCCGCTATTCGAACGCGACGCGAATTTGAACAACATCCGCGGCGATGCACGCTTCGTCGAATTCATGACGAAGCTACCCCGGGTAGCTCTATAGCATGGAGCGGC
>JANPJL010000163.1:0-18130 GCA_031425495.1 Acidobacteriota bacterium | reverse complement strand
GCCCGATAGTCGGACATTGCAATTCGCAATGCTTCGAAGACAACGGTCGCACAATGTTGTCTCGCGGGTGGCAGTTCGCAGAGTCTAACTGTGATGACGCTCGTCAACTCAGTCTCGCTGAGACCGTGAAGGTCGGATAGTGTTAATTTCCCAAGCCACGTTGCCATCGCGTCCGCTGCGGCAGTCATGTATCCGCAGCCGTTTGTCTGAAATCGCGCCTCCTCGATCAGACCCGACGATTCGCAGATGCGGAGCGAAAATGCTACGAACGATCCGCAAACAAAGCTCGCGCTCGTGCCCACGGCGCTTGCGTCCGCAGCGATGCCGGCGTGTGCCGGAGATCTGAAACGCTCATTTATTGCCGGAGGGTAGAAACTCACCGGAAGATTTTGACACATTGAAGCTCGACTTTGAATGCGGGTGACGCATAAGAAGTGAACACGCAACAAGAGGAATGCTAGAAACGAATGCTAAAACACGAGGACCGGGAAGGAGCCGGGCAGAAGCATCGCATCAGCGTCGGATCGCTTTGAAAAGGCTCATCCTTTTTTTCCGTGCTTTCAGTGTATTCAGTGGTTCTGCCGTCAAGAGAACCACAGAATGCACTGAAAAACACAGAGAAGCCACTGAAGAAGAAGAGCAAAAATCAGTGGTCGAACGGATTGCACGAGCGGCGATTCAAACTGAACCGTCTCCATCAGACCCACTCCAATGACCGCATCTCTTTTATCGTGTAAAATTTTCTGAGAATGTATCGCGTATCGTTTCTTATCCTCACCTTTCTGCTCTTCCAAGCCTGTCGGCCGGCGGCGGCACCTGTTTCCGTCGGCAACAAACCGATCTCGGTAAACGGTATCCCGGCGAAAGACGCGGATGCGCAGCCACTAAAACCGGTCGGCGAGATGAGCTGGACGGGGTTCGAAGGGAATGTACAAAAGGTTAAAGATTTGCAGGGCAAGGTCGTGATACTGGATTTTTGGGCAACGTACTGCAAGCCTTGCATCGAGGAGATCCCGCACCTGATGGAACTCCAGAAAAAGTATGGAGCTGATAACCTCGTCGTTATCGGGCTGCACGTCGGCGGCGATGAAGATCGCCCGAAGGTTCCAGAGTTCGTCGAAAGGCTTAAGATCAGTTACCCGCTTGCGTACCCGGAGGACGACCTGACGGCATATATTTTTGGTCAGCAGACGGCCATACCTCAGACCGCGATTTTTGATCGAAATGGCAAAGTGGTGAAGAAGATCACCGGCTTCGATCAAACGATCAAAGCCGAGCTCGATACGGCAGTTGCCTCCGCAATCGCAAAGAATGACTAAACCGGTCAGCAACAACTTCGTCCCGACGTTCGATCAGGTCTCCGCCGGCGGGGTCGTCTATCGGAGCGTCGGACCACAGATCGAGGTCGTGATCATTCAGATGGTGCCGGAGATGCGATGGCAGTTACCGAAAGGGATCATCGACGACGGCGAGACGACCGAGCAAGCTGCGTTGCGCGAAGTCCGCGAGGAGTCAGGTCTCGATGCAGAGCTCATCGCGCCGATCGAGACAACGGAATATTGGTTCACGGCCGAACGTGACGGTGAGCTGCGGCGATATCACAAGTTCGTTCATTTTTTTCTGATGAGTTACAAGGCCGGTGATGTAAAGGATCATGACGATGAAGTTGCGGAAGCCCGATGGGTGACCGTCGAAACCGCTCTCGAGATGCTCGTCTTTAAGAATGAACGCCAGGTCGTTGAGAAGGCCGCCGGGATGATCTCCAAACTCTAAGACTACTTATCACATGCGAGATATCCCCGTCGGCAATGGTTCCCTCCTCGTCACGTTCGACGACAAATATCAGATCCGCGATATCTATTATCCGCACGTCGGACAGGAGAATCACGTCGAGGGTTTTCCGTTCAGGTTCGGCGTCTGGACCGGTGGGAAGTTTTCGTGGATCTTCGAGGATAGTTGGTCGCGTTCTCTTAGATACCTACCCGAAACGCTTGTCACGGATGTCGAACTGGTGAATACCGATCTTGGAATCCGGATCAACTGCCGCGACACGGTCGCGAGCCACGACAACATCTTTCTTCGTGGCGTCAAAGTCTCAAATCTCAGCAAGGAGAGGCGAGAGATACGCGTCTTCCTACATCAGGATTTCAGGATCTACGAAAACAAGGTGGGCGACACTGCGTATTACGATCCTGAAACGCGTGCGCTGATCCATTACAAAAAGCATCGATATTTTCTTATCAACACCGAACCGGCTTTCGACACTTTCGCCACCGGCCGCAAAGCGTTTCGCGATCAGGAAGGGACGTGGCGCGATGCGGAGGATGGTGAACTAAGCTGCGGTCCTGTGACTGAGGGCTCGGTCGACTCAACGCTCGGTGTTCACCTGACGATCGAACCGGGCGGCACAGGTGAATTCTATTATTGGATCGCGGCCGGACATTCCTACGCCGAAGTTACGGCGCTCAATACACATGTGCTCGAACGCCGACCCGAGCAGTACCTGGAGTACACGGGAAGCTATTGGCGGGCGTGGGTAAACAAGGACGATCGCGATTTCGACGATCTGCCGGCCGAAGTGACGGAGCTTTACAAGCGCTCGCTGCTCATTGTCCGCACGCAGATCGATAATGACGGGGCGATACTTGCCGCAAACGACTCGGACGTAACCGAGCGTGCGACCGATCACTACAGCTATCTTTGGACCCGCGACGGAGCATTCGTCGCGAACGCTCTCGATCTCGCGGGATATCAGGATCTCGCCCGCCGCTTCTACGAATTCTGTGCTCGCATCGTCCATCCGAAGGGCTACTTTCTGCAGAAGTACAACGCTGACGGTACTGTCGCATCAGGATGGCATCCGGCGTGGAACGGCGATCGGGAGACGCCGATGGTTCCGATCCAGGAGGACGAGACCGCTCTCGTGGTCTGGGCTCTTTGGCAGCATTACGACCGATATCGCGATATCGAGTTTGCCCATCGCCTCTATCGGAAAGTGGTCATTCCATGCGCCGAGTTCATGACGGAATTTCGGCATGCCGCAACAGGACTTCCCGCTCCGAGTTGGAACTTGTGGGAAGACCGGCGAGGTATTCACACGTTTACCTGTTCAACTGTCGTCGCGGCACTTCGATCCGCGGCAAACTTCGCAGGTCTATTCGCACAAGCGGACAAGGCGGCTAAGTATCGAACCGCGGCCGACGAGATCGTCGCCGCAATGCGCGAAACGCTCTACGATCCGAAGCTCGGACGTTTCCTCCGATCGCTGCAGTTTCAGAATGACCACAAGTACGAACCGGACGGTACGATCGACATGTCGCTGTTTGGTATCTTCTACTTCGGCTGCTTCGACGCGGATGACGAAATGGTCCTCGACACGATGAAGGCGGTGGAAGAGAACCTGCTCGTACGCGGCGGAGTCGCCCGATTCGAGAACGACGCGTATATGCGTACGTCGGCAGCATTCACGGGAAATGCCTGGTTCATTTGCACACTCTGGCTGGCGGAATTTTATATCGCATCGGCAAAGACCCGAGCGGATCTCGATAAACCGCTTGCGTTTCTTAAACAGATCGTGATCCAGGCCAGACCGTCCGGTGTCCTGGCGGAGCAACTGGATCCGGGGTCAGGCGAACATATTTCGGTCGCTCCATTGACATGGTCACATTCGACTTACGTGGCGACGGTCGAGAGTTATCTTCGCCGCCTTAATGATCTAAAGTAAGTCTTTTCGGTTCAACAGAATCGTGCGATACAATTCCTTTTTCAAATGAGAAGAGCAAAGATCCTCGCCACCCTCGGCCCGGCCTCAAATACGCAGGCGATCATCGAGACGATGATGACCGCCGGAGTGAATGCCGTGCGTATCAACATGTCGCACGGCACCGTGGACGAACATACGGAGGCGATCGAGCTCGCCCGGGCGGCCGCGGCCAACCTTAAACTGCCGCTGGCGATCCTGGTCGATCTATCGGGACCAAAGATACGGACACGGACTCTTAAGAACGGAGCACCGGTAGAACTAAAAAAAGGAGCGCAGTTCACGATCACCACGCGCGACATCGAAGGCGACGAAACTATCGTCTCGACAAACTTTGCGGGTCTTCCTCAAGCGGTCGAACCCGGAACGCGAATACTGATCGACGACGGTGCGATCGAGATGATCGTGGAATCGGAAAGCGAAACCGATATCAAAGGAGTGATCTCGGTCGGCGGTTGGCTGAAGGAGCGGAAAGGGATCAACCTGCCGAATACGCAGTTGCCCATTCCGTCGATGACTGAGAAGGATCACGTCGATCTGAAATGGGCACTCTCCCAGAGGGTCGACTACATCGCTCTGTCTTTCGTCCGGCGGGCCGAAGATTGTCGCGAGGCTAAGCTGCTGATAAAAGAATTGGATCCGCGCCGTCAGGGTCGGGCTTTGCTTGTGGCAAAGATCGAGAAAGCCGAGGCGATCGAAAACCTTGACGCGATAATCGCCGAGACTGACGGGGTGATGGTGGCACGCGGCGATCTCGGAGTCGAGACCACAGTCGAACATGTTCCGGTATATCAAAAGCGGATCATCGAACGGGCGGTAGCGAACGACAAGTTCGTGATCACGGCAACGCAGATGCTGCAGTCGATGATCGACAGTCCGCATCCGACTCGGGCCGAGGCGTCCGACGTGGCCAACGCAGTCTGGGACGGCTCCGACGCTGTCATGCTCTCGGCGGAAACAGCGTCGGGAAGTTATCCGGTCGAGGCGATCGAAACGATGGCGCGAATAATCGACGCGGCCGAAACGGTCAAGCCCGCCGAGCTTCGGAGACCTATCAAGTTTTCTCTTCCCCCAACCGGCCGCACAAGTCAGGCCCTGTGCAAAGCTGCGGCGTACGCAGCGAAGGAAGTTATGACGGAGAAGATCGCCGTCTTTACCGAGTCCGGTTTGATGGCGCGGCGTCTCTCGGGCGTGCGTTCCGGGCTGCAGACATTCGCGCTTACGACGTCATGCGATGCGTGCAATCAACTTTCTTTGATATGGGGCGTGCAACCGTTCACTTATCCGGAGGTGGGCAGCGGGAAAGCGGGAGAATTGCTTGGCAATCAAACTATGATGGACCTCAGCAGGACCGACGGTGGACCGGACGCGACAGAAGAATTATTGATAGTGGGCGAAAGAACGCTGGTCGAGGCCGGTGTCGTCACTCCGGGAGAAACGATCATCATGATGGCGGGACGATTGTCCGGCCATGGTCTTTCGAGCTCGGTGATCGTTTGGACGATCGGCGAATCGATCGCTCGTCAATAGGTTCGGCGCTTTACGCGACGCCTCCGAAATAATATCCGACAGCCAACGTGACTGTCATTGCGATCATTCCCCAGAACGTCACTCTCGCGGCACCGACCGAGATTGACGCCCCGCCCGCCCTTGCCGCGAGGGCGCCCAGGACCGCAAGCAAAATCAACGACAGAGCCATTACCGCTGGAACCGTCATCGAGTAAGGAACGACGGCGGCCGCACCTAGCGGGATCCCCGCGCCTAGCGCAAAACTTACCGCCGAGAAAACTGCGGCTTGCAATGGCCGGGCAGATGTCTCCGTCGTGATACCCAATTCGTCCCGTGCGTGCGCTCCCAGAGCGTCGTGTGCCATCAGTTGATCCGCGACCTGACGCGCGAGCTGTGGTTCGAGACCGCGCTGTACATAGATTCCCGCGAGCTCCATGCTCTCGCCTTCATGGTCGGCTGCAAGCTCCCGCTTTTCCCGATCGAGATCCGCCTTTTCTGTATCAGCCTGCGAATAGACGGAGACGTATTCGCCGGCGGCCATCGACATCGCTCCTGCAACGAGACCGGCCAGTCCCGCGATGAGCACGGCGGGTCTTCCGCTCCCGGCCGCCGCTACACCGACGATCAAGCTCGCCGTTGAAACGATTCCGTCATTCGCTCCGAGCACGGCGGCTCGAAGCCAGCCAATGCGATCCGTCCGATGTCGCTCACGGTGATGATGTCCAAAAATGTTCATATAGATCAAATGGCCCTTGCGTCATGTTGGCTATTTCCTCCCGCTGAAATAGACGCTCGGATAAATATAATCGGCCAGCGGACGCTTTCCTGCCAACCCGGCGGCCCACTGATAGCGGGAATAAATGGTAGTGAAGTAGAGCAAAGAAACATCGTTCACGACCGAGAACACGGCGGACAACATCGAACCCAACTCTCGCGAACTAAAACCCGCGTGAGCACCGTACTCGTTTCGAAATTTTCCTTTCAGTCGTGCACTATAGTCGCTCAGGTTCCAGCGTACTTTGTCGGACAGCGTCCCTTTCTTTGCACCGATATATCCCACTAGACGCGTTCTGTTTGGCGTGCCGATCCAGAAACCGCCTCCGGGCCTCAACACCCGATGTATTTCGCGCAAAGCGCGGTCCGGATCGGAGATATGTTCGAGCGCGTGATAACTGAAAACGAAGTCGAAACTATCGTCCTCGAATTCCAGGTCGGTCGCATCTCCGAGCCGAAGATCGGCGGCCTGCGATGCGATCTCATGGAACGCGTCGACAACATCGATACCGATAACTCTAGCTCCAAGCTCGTGCGCAAGAATGGCGGCCTCGACCCCGTCACCGCAGCCAACAACGAGCATTCGCTCGATAGGATCGGGATAGACGCTCCTGATGATCTCCGCGACTTTCTCGGTCTTGGCGTCGGTCAGGGCATGCATTGTGCAGATTGTATCAGAGGCAACAGGTAGGAATTAGTCGGCACCAAGGACTTGTGCAACGGTTTCTTTTCTAAGACCGCCACCTTTGCGGTCGGTGTAATCGCCAAGCGAGATCTGTGGATCGCGCCACGCGTCGAGATGGCCGACCTGATGAACGCACTGGATGGTGCATGTCGGTGCACACCATTTCTCGGTAATGTACTCGCGTTCCATGTCCTCGCGTGTATATTCAAGAAGCGGTATGCCGGGTGTGCCGCGCTGCTGCGAACACCAACTCACGATCCCGGCCTCGTCAATGTACAGGTATCGGGATCCGGCCCGGCAACGCCACTCGTATTCGCCACCTTCGACCAGCTCGTCCTGAAACCAGTTCCAGCGAGCATAAGAGCGTGTACCTTTTGATTTGATCTCCTTGTAAACCTCTTTCTCGCGGGCGGTCAATCCCTTGTTCAAGCCCATCTCGTCGTGGATCACTCCAACAGTCGATGAGAATCCGAGCTCACGTGCACGGTTCGCGATGATCAACGCTTCGTCGGGATTAGCGACACCACCACCGACGACCGAGTTGATATTCACCTTGAACTTCGCGAAGTCGCGCAGATTCACAAGTTTCGAATCAAGGACCTTTAAACTTTTCTTCGAAACATCGTCGGGCGTAACGTTGTCTATAGAGATCTGAAGATAATCGAGACCCGCCTCGTTGAGTTTCTTTACTTTTTCTGGTTGGAAGTAATATCCGTTCGAGATCAATCCGGCGATCATCCCGTGATGACGTATCCGCGCGATGATCTCGTAGATCTCGGGGTGCATCATCGGTTCGCCGCCCGAGATGGTAATCACGGAGGAACCGAATTCGGCCAGCTTGTCGATCCGCTCGAGCATCACGTCGATCGGCACCGGGTCGCTCGTCTTGTCGTATTCGTTGCAGTATGTGCACGCCAGGTTACAACGCCGCATCGGCACTATGTGCACGAGAACGGGGTGCTTCGTCGACGCGAACGCTCGGACAGTGTGTCGAACACCGCGTGTGAACCTGCTGAAACTGCTTGCCTTTGGCATTGATCTAAACGGACCGAATCGAATTTGTAATTATAGAAGGTGAAATATGTGTTTTCAAACTCAAGAGAAACTGAGTCAACTATGAAACTGGCTCCTTCTTGTTCCTCCCATTCCGTGTCTTCCGCGTATTCCGTGGTTATCGCCGACAAGATGACCACGGAATACAGAGAAAACACGGACTGGCCACGGAATACGAAAAGAAACGGCGGCACCGAAAAAGCTCCGACCACGAATCGTGTCGGAGCTTTTACCTGATTCGAACGATTCTCGTTAGCCCTGGACGATCTTTACATCTTTCGGCGGCGAGATCTTGAAGACGCTAGTTTTCACCGTCGCATTCCGCTGTATGTTGGACAACAGGATGGTCGACGTATCGTTGTTCTTTTCGACTATCTTCGCCTGGACCGGCATGCCGTTGGCGTCCACCCAGAGATCGGCCGATTTATAAGACGTCGCTGTTTTCGGTGTAAGGATCAGGTGAAAGGTATTGACACCGCTGCTCACCGTTTCCTCGCCAGCGTACTTTACGTCGTAGTTAGCGCTGAGCTGATCTTTCGACATGCTCATAAACGCGAGTGCTCCACCGGATTTCGAATTACCTTTAGCGCTATCTACTTTTCCGACGATCGCCTGCTTCGTGCGCGGCCGATACAAAACATACTGTCCGTTTGCGATAGCCAGATGTTCAACGACGGGCTTTGCCCAGTCGATCCGCACAAAGATCTGCTTATCGGAACGGCCCGGAAGATAACTGACATCGCCTTCCGTCAAATCGTTCTCGCCCAGCTGAGCGTTGAACTTGCTCATTTTAATATTGCCTTTCAGGCTGGTAAGGGATTTATTATTGTCGTCCATCCGCTTAAGGATCTTTCTCAGGATGTCCTGAGCGGAAACCTCCGTCGCGGAAGCGCTAAAGAGAAACGCGATCGCGACCACCGGGAGTAAGAATCTTAAAAATCTATTCATAAAAACTTTCGCTCCTTAATAAAAAAGTTAGAGTCCCTGGTCAAAGCCTCTAACGTTGAGCCCTAATATATATCCAAAATCTAACGAATATCAATCTCGTAAACCGTCTCGCCCCCGGCTACACGGAGTTCCCGCCATTCGATTATCTCAACTGTGGGATTTCCGGTGAGCTCGCGAACACGAAGTTCAAGTGTCGGTTTATCGGGAGAGAAGTCACTTTGTTTGACGATAAGACGCGACCTTTGCGTTGCAAGTGAATCCTCACTATTGAACCAAGCTTTTGGCGTCAGGAAAATAAAGGCGATTATCAGGAGGCAGAATACGATGTAGACCGAGGTTTCGCGGCTATAACTCCACAAAATGAGTCTTTTGAAAAGCTCCATTCTAATCGACGATAAGACCGTCACGCATCCGAATGGTACGCGAACAAACCGCCGCGGCCTCGGGATTATGCGTGATCATGATGACCGTTTGCTTGTATTTGCTGTTCAGCTCTCGGAACATATCGAGCACGATCTGTGAATTCTCGGTGTCCAGATTGCCGGTCGGTTCATCCGCCAAAATGATCGCCGGACTATTGACGACGGCACGCGCTAAAGCGACGCGCTGTTGCTCGCCACCGGACAGCTCGAGCGGCTTATGATGCATTTTATCTTCCAGCCGAAGCAATCGTAGCACTTCTCGCCGGTTGTCAGAGCTTCCCTTACCATTACCCGAGTGTATCTTTTCCGCGAGCTTCAAATTGCCTTCGGCTGTTAGCGTAGGAAACAAATTGAATCTCTGGAAGACAAATCCAATCTTCCGCCGGCGAATATCAGTTCGCTGAGCGTCCGAAACCTTTGAGAGGTCTTCGCCATCGATGATGATCGTACCGGTCGTTGGCGATAGCAGACCGCCTAGCAGATGAAGGAGGGTCGATTTTCCGCAGCCCGAAGGCCCCATGATGGCCACGAATTCCCCCTCGGTAATATCGAGCGAGATCCCGCGCAGCGCCGGAACATCGAGTTTTCCGATCTGGTAGGACTTGGTTAAATTCTCAGTGCGTAGAACCGTTTTCACTACTGAAACCTAGTGGTCGCCGTGTTGTTATTTGTGCTGACCGGGCGGGCGGCAGTCGCTTCCTGGAGCTTTTTATCCAGATCGATCTCTTCGAGCTCCCAGGTGTTTTGCAGTACAAACGCGGCCGCCGGGTAAGTCTTGCCGATCGTGACATCGCCCGGCGTTTGATATGTAAGCTTCATCGAATATTTTTCCTGGGGACGTGTGACGATGATCTGAAGCGGCAGCCTGGTATATTCGCCGGTACTGGTCAGATTGCCCTCTGCTCCATAGATAATGTCCGATTCGATCTCGCCTCGAACATCAAAGATCTGCTGACGCGCCAGTCTGATCCCACCTACACGATCAAACCAGAAGCGACGGGCGATGACCAGCCCCCCATCGACTCCTTTGGCGAACTCATCGAGCAAATAATAGCCGCGCGTAACGCGTCGCAGAGGCGATTTCTTTGGTTGCGATTCGTCCTCTTCGATCTGAAAGATCGTGCTCTGCGTGTAGAGATGAGCGTCATCTGTCGGGCGAACGAGCATCGCATCCGTGAAGTGCTGCGGCCGGAGATTAGCGAAAGCATTTACGTTCTGCGTGATCGCTCCATTGGTGTTCGATTCATCGAGCGTCTTTTGCAGCTTTGAATAATCGGCATTGTTCGTGCCGATCACAAATTTCTTATACTTCCCGCTGCCGCCGTCCTGTAGGATCGCGACGCGAAACTTCTCTCCATCGGAGGTCATCTGGGCGACGTCCGATTTTATGACCGGCACGGACACTTTCAGAAGAATGTTGGCGGGGCGCTGGACTACTACTTCTCCATCGGCAGCCCGATAGACCTCTTTACTTCCAAACTGTGCAAAAGAGTTGTCCTCGAACTTAAGATCCATCTTCGCCCGCATCGAACCAACGCGTGCGAATCGGGCCACTTCAGACATCAACTGCACATGAGTCGCGTCCTCGGTCTTAAGAAGCGTCGGAGTCTTGTTCTCCGTTTTCACAACATTACACCCCGATACAAATATGGCGGCGAATAGAATGAAATAGAAAAATTGCAAACTGCTGTTTTTGGTAAACATGTTCAGTTTTCGATGCCCGGCGAAATGACCCTGTTGTACTTTAATAATAATGAAATACGGGGGCAGAGCGTATCAAGTCGATGATAATACCACGGCAAAAGACATAATCCTAACTCAAGAAAAGACGCGAAAACGACAGGCACTTGCCAACGTTTCCGCGTCTTTGATGTTTCGATTCCCTGCTAACTGCCGAATACGCCGGTTCCACGAGTGAGGTAATCCTGCATCGTGTAGGCGAACATTATCGCCAGCCAGAAAAAGCTCGCAATAGCGGAGAGCCAGATCAGTTTGGGGCTCCAGTAGACGTGCATGAAGAAGAGCATGACGAAGGTCATCTTCGTAAATGCTATAACAAGAGCTACGAGCGTATTCATCCCTGGGAATATCCAGTCCATGTCATACGTTGCCGCAAAGTAGGTCACGATCGTACCAACGACCAATAGTCCAAATATACTGAAATAGCCCAGTAATCCGATGTGCCCTTCACCCGCTTCGATATGTTTGTCCGACATTTAATTCTCCAACGCGTTCTGAGTCCCGTGCTTAGCGGGACCGAACCCAACTAATGCATAAAGTGTCTTCCGAGCAGGTAAAGCAGCGGAAACAGGAATATCCAGACGATGTCCACAAAATGCCAGTACAGACCGGCCATTTCAACCGGAGCGTAATAGTCGTGGCTGAATGTTCTTCTCCACGCCTTCCACGCGAGCCAGGTCATCAATCCGAGACCGATTATCATGTGCAATGCGTGGAGCCCGGTCATCACAAAGTAGATCCAGAAAAAGATGAGCACCTTGTCACGGAACTTGGCTGGATCGAGTTGGCCGTTCGAGTAATAACCCACTCTCTCAGCCTCCGTGAGATAGCCACCCGTCTCGGCCATCTTCGGCAGCTCCATGTCTTTTGCTGCGATCTGGAACTCGCCACGCGGGTTCGGCTTGTGTTCTTCCGCACCGGCCGCCTCAGACGCGTAAGCTCGCGTCTCAAATGGCAGTGCGAACGACTCATTCTTCGAATGATCGCCCGCTTTGATCTTCTTGTTCCAACCGGTAACCGGCACGAGGCCATGATTATACTTGTCGGTATATTCAACTACTTTGACACCAAGGAAGACCGTCCCGAAAAGCATCGTCAGCAGGATCAGGATCACCTGCATGTTCCGGTTGCCTTTCTGGGCGTAGAAGACGGTGAGGGCCATCGTCAAGCTGCTCACGATCAGCACGAGCGTGTTAAGACCGCCCCAGAACGCGTCGAGATGATTACTCCCTGCGGCGAAGGCCATCGGAAACTTTGAACGGAAGACAAGATACACCGTGAACAAACCGCCGAAGAACATGATCTCCTGGACGAGGAACATCCACATCCCGATCGCGACGCTTTCTTCCTGCTGCTTCATGTCTTCGAACTGATGTTGAAGACCGGGCGGATGATAATGCTCTGTTGAGTCTGCGTGTGTAGCCATTTGTTTGATAATTACGAATTACGAATTTTCAATTACGCGTAATTCGTAATTTGAAATTCGTAATTAAACCACCGTCGCCAAATCCCTCCGACGAGCTTCATCCAGATCGAGTCCGCTATCCTCGCCGAATTCATACGCTTCCCAAGTGACGATCGGCGTCTTTTCAAAATTTTCCGTAGGCGGCGGTGAGCTTGTTCGCCACTCGAGGCCCGGAAGCATCCAAGGATTGTCGCCCGCAGCCTTACCGTAAAGGAGCGAATGTCCGAGATAGATGACGGGCATTATCAAACCAACGCCGAGGACCGACGCCCCGGCGGTCGAGAAGATATTCAGCACCTGCCATTCCTCAGGATAGGAAGCATATCGCCGCGGCATTCCCTGATAGCCAAGAATGAACTGCGGAAAGAATGTTAGATTGAATCCGATGAACACGAGCATCGCCGAGATCTTGCCCCAGAATTCCGAATACATCTTGCCAGTCATCTTCGGCCACCAGTAATGGATTCCACCGAGATATGCGATCACCTGCCCGCCAACCATTACGTAATGGAAGTGGGCGACTACGAAATAGGTATCGGTCAAGTGGACCGTCAGACCGATCGAGCCGAGAAACAGACCGGTAAGACCACCGATAAGGAACAGTCCCATAAACCCGATCGCATAGAGCATCGGCGTATCGTACGAGACCGAACCCTTATAGAGCGTGGCGGTCCTGTTGAACATCTTGATCGCGGATGGAACGGCCACGACCATCGTCAGGAACGAGAACACCATTCCGGCGTAGATCGACTGACCGCTGACAAACATGTGGTGTCCCCAAACCAGGAAACCAAAAACTGCGATCGCGATCGACGAGAACGCGATGAACTCATACCCGAAGATCTTCTTTCGCGAAAAGTTCGAGATCAGTTCGCTGACAACGCCCATTCCCGGCAGGATCATGATGTACACGGCCGGATGCGAGTAGAACCAGAACAAATGCTGGAACAGGATCGGATCGCCGCCGATCGCCGGATCGAATATCCCGACACGTGCGAACCTTTCGATCGCAAGCATCAGGACGGTGATTGCGATCACCGGCGTACCTAGGATCATTACGAGACTCGTCGCATACTGCGCCCATACGAAAAGCGGCAGTCGGAACCAGGTCATGCCTGGGGCTCTCATCGTGTGGACGGTAACGATAAAATTGAGTCCGGTCAGGATCGACGAGAATCCATTGATAAAGATCCCGAGACCCACGGCCATCACATAGGTATTTGAAAACGTCGTGCTGTATGGCGTATAGAACGTCCAGCCCGTATCGACGCCACCCTGAAGCAGCGCCCAGACTGTCAATGCTCCGCCTAACCAGTAAATGTAAAGACTCAGCAGGTTGACACGGGGCAGCGCGAGATCCTTTGCTCCGATCATGATCGGCAACAGGAAGTTACCGAGGATCGCAGGTATGGACGGGATCAGGAAGAAAAAGATCATCAGGACGCCGTGCTGAGTAAAGACCTTGTTGTACGTCCCGGACTGCAGGAGATCGCTCTCGGGTGTCAGCAGCTCAAGACGGATCGCCGACGCGTAAAGCCCGCCCGCGAAAAAGAACATCGAGACCGTGATCAGATACATGATCGCGATCCGCTTATGGTCCTTAGTCAAAAGCCACGACTTGAGAGTGAAGCCGTTCGTCAAATAATTTGTCTTTGGCGACGTGGGCAATCCCGGATTTATCGCATCTTGCGTTTGCATAACCTGTTACTACCTATCTGTTACTGTTTCCCGCCGGAGCGTTGGGATTACTGCCCTGCGTATTCGCATTACCGCGATCCGCTCGCGGAGCCGTTGTTGAGTTTGAAGTCGAGTTACTTGCCGGTGGCGCGGGCGCGGGCGAAGTAGCCGTCCCCGTCACACCGCTTAGCGACTTGATGTACGCGACGAGCGACACGAGCTGTTCTTCCGTGACTTGGCCCTTGAACGTCGGCATTATCGGTTGATAGCCCTCGACGATCTGGCCGCTCGGGTTCAATATCGATTCGCGAATATACGCGTCAGTTACCTGCACACTCGCTCCGCCTACGAGCTTTACATCCTTACCAAAAATTCCCTCGAGCTTCGCCCCGCGTTGAGCGGGACCGCCGGCGTGACACGATGCGCAGCCAAGCTTATTCTCGAATAGATCGCGACCCTGTTCGACCGGTGTCTGACCGGATACGCTTCCGCTCAACCAGTTATCGAAATCGCGCTGCTCCATCACGTAAACGTAACCGCCCATTCCTGAGTGATTCAACCCGCAATATTCCGCGCAGAACAAATGATATTTTCCGGGCTTCGTCGCTTCGAACCAGAGATATGTATAGCGTCCCGGAACGACGTCAGTCTTTGTACGAAAGGCCGGAACTGAGAAATCGTGGAGGACGTCCTCGGTCGTCATCGTGAGCTTGACCTTTCGTCCGACCGGAACATGCAGTTCGTTTATTTCCCTCTGACCCGTACTGTGCTGCAGTTTCCACATCCACTGCTTACCGACTACATAGACTTCCATCGCCGGATCGTCCGGGATCCGGAACTGGTTGTAGAAAACATATGCTCCGGCCAGAAAGATCGTCATCGATACTACGAACGGAATGATGGACCATACCGTTTCGAGCATGATGGATCCGTGCATTTCGTCCGGAGTCGCATACCTTTCCTTCTCGCGATACTTAACCGCGAAAAAGAAGATCGCAGCGACGACCGGTATCGAGAACGCGATGCTCACGATGATGAGGTAGAAATATAGAAGATCGACCTGCCACGCGAAAGTTGACGCCTGATCTGGAAATAATGGAATCCACGAATTCGTTTGCATAAACTCTAGAAGTTTCTAGTTTCTAGTTTCTGGTTTCTTGTTATGCCCGAGAGACGAGGAACCAGAAACTAGAAACCAGAAACTAGGAACCAGAAACTTTTCTCCCCCGTCGCCAGAACACAAAACCCATCGCCCCCATCCCTAGAAGCGTAAGCACCGCACCCAGCCGGATCACACTCAAGATCGCGAGGCCATATTTGCCCGTCGCCGGATCGTAGTGGTAACAGTACAGGAGCATTTGATCGGCGGCGCTTCCGACCTTGTTGTCGGCCGACTCGATCATGCTGAGCTTCAAGTCGCGTGGTGAATAATCGATCCCGTAAAAGTACCGAGACAGTTTCCCTTGCGGGGTCACGACAATCACTCCGCCAGCGTGGGCGAATTGATTACTCTTATCATCCCAGCGATAACTAAAGCCTGCGGCTTTCGTAACGGCGTCGATGGATGCCTGGGACGCTGTCAGGAAGTGCCAGCCGTTTTCTGAACCCGGGCGGCCGTAGCGTTCCATGTAGGCAGCCTTCTTATTACTCGCTAGCTCGGGCTTCCCGTTTTCACGAGCGTCAAAGCTAAGAGCGATGACGTCAAAATCTTTGCCCGCATCAAGCGATATACCTTTCAGAGAACCGGTCAACCCGTTCAATACTTCGTTGCAGAGCATCGGGCATTCGTAGTAGACGAACGCAAGCAAAACGGGGCGGCCGCTTTCGAAAAGGCTGCCGAGTTTTATCGTCCGGCCATCTTCCGCAGTGAGTTCCGTATCGAGGGGCAGTTGTTCACCGAGCTTCTGCTCAATCCCAATCGTCTTCAGAGCGTCAGGCAAACCACTCGCCGAGCTCTGCGACGGATCGTATTTCTTCGGCGAGTAGAGAGGCGAATTGTAATGCTCACTCTTCTGGCCATAGACAGCACCGGACGTCGCAATAGCGACGACCGCCATCATCAGCACCAACGAGGATTTACCAAATTCGCGAATCATACTGCTTCCTGCTTCCTGCTTCCTGCTTCCTGCTTCCTGCTTCCTGCCTTCCACTCACCACTTACCACTTACCACTTACCACTTACCACTCACCACTCACCACTCACCACTCACCACTCACCACTCACCACTTACCACTCACCACTCACCACTACCTTCTCTTCTCCGACGGCCGCCGTCCCGAGCTCGAATCCGAGAAATACATTTTTGATCCCGCAGCCGCTTTATCAGCCTCGGGGCCTGATCGCGCTTTTACCTGCTCGCTCAAGAACTTTTCCTTAGCCTCGTTGATGCCCATCGAGGTCACCGCACCCGTATGCGGATCCTTCAGCCCGTGCTCCCAAACCTCTTTCCACTGCTTCTGCAGTTCCCAGTATTCGGCCTGCGGTGCACGCAGTTCCAGATTCACCCGACCGTTCGGCGACTCAACGCCAAAACCGGGAGCGCCCTGGATGCGAGGCTCAGGCGGTAAGCGGTCTCGCTCTTTCATCGCCATCGGGTTTCGATCTACATCCATCTCCGCTTTCTTTTGATCTTCGAAAACGTCGAGGAGCACCCACATCAGCGCGAAGGTGATAACGATCAGGACGAACAAACCGATCCCGAAGTAAAAGATCCCCTTCAGCCCGATGATGTTCTGCTCGTACGGCTGTTCAAAATCTACAAATGACTTCTCGTGTTTCGTCGAACCCATAATTCAATTTGGGATTTGGGATTTGGGATTTGGGATGTTGGGAAAAAATCCCAAATCCGAAATCCGACATCCCAAATCGCTAATGTCCATGTCCGTGCTCGATCGCATTGTCGAGGAACGGATCCATTACCGGAACAAGCGGGCGTTTCATTAGCTCGCCCAGAAAATACCAGACCCAGATCCCACCGACGGCGATCGGCGCGACCAGATCCATCCAACTGATTATGAATGCACCCTGTGCGGCTCCGTGCGTATCGATCCTCGGGCTCGGCCCGATAAGAAAGAGCATGTCGACCAACCTCATGAAAAGGATAAAGAGTGCGACACCCGCGAGCCGTACCGGCCTGCGCTTGAAACCTTGTTGCAACAAAATAAGGAACGGCACCGCAAAGTGGAACAGGATCAGGCCCCACGCCATCCAGCCCCATCCACCAGTTGACCGCTTGATCATCCAGCCCGTCTCTTCCGGAATGTTGCCGGAGTAGATGATCAGGTACTGCGAGAAATTGAAGTATGCCCAGACCATCACAAGGGCGAGCATCAACTTACCAAAGTCGTGAAAATGGCGCCTGCCGATCACTCGGTCCATCGGTGCCTTGTCATGCAGGAACGCGTGTAAGACCACCGAAAAACAGATACAGCTCAGGGACCAGCCGACGACAAACAGAAGTCCCCAGATGGTCGAGAACCAATGCGGCTCGAGAGTCATCACCCAATCGACTGCGGCAAAGGTAACTGTCAGAGCGAAGAACACCATCGTCGGGCCCGAAAACTTACTCACCCGGTCAAGCCAGAATGCCGACTCTTCGTAATCTTTAGACGCATCCTGATTTGCCGACCATTTGTTCAGCAGGTAAGCGATAACACCGAAGATCGCGAAGTAGACCACGGAACGCAGCATCCATCCCCAAACTGTCATGTACCAGCCGCGTGCATGAATGACGTGATCATCCGGCGGGAGGTGGGTCCACTCGTAAAGACTCGTAACGCCGACCGCGATCGGCACAAAGAGCAAAATGATTACCGGCAATGTTCGCGACGCAGCTTCGAAGGTTCTCCGGAGCACGACGCCCCAAGCTCCGCCCGTCAGGTACTGCAGCATGATCAGACCGATCGCACCGATGCCGATCCCGCCCCAGAAGATAAAACCGAGAAGCCACGACCGTAGCGCCTGTTCGGGATCGAGATAGAGCCCGACTGCCCAAACAAGAGTGCCGATGCCGCCCACACCGAGAGCCAGACTTCGCAATCCGTTCAGATCGGCCGGAGCTTTGAAGCTATCGCGTTCCGCCATTTAGCGTTCACCT
>JANPJL010000162.1:0-8073 GCA_031425495.1 Acidobacteriota bacterium | reverse complement strand
GACACCCGCCTCGCATCGATCGCGAAAGAGTTAAAGAATCTCGAGGCAAAGCAGGCGAGATTGGAAAGGTTGATCGAGGAAAAGGATGAGGCCGCGATGGCCGAGTTTTTGGGCACGAAGAAAATACCGGAGAGAAGATCCGGTCAAAAGCGGCCCGAGGCTTCACCGGGAACGCGGTCATTTGTCTCGTCGGATGGTTTCGAGATACTGGTGGGCAAAAAGGCAAAGGACAATGACTTTCTCACTTTTCGGATAGCGAAGTCACTCGACACGTGGATGCACGCCGCCGATTACCCGGGCTCGCACGTCGTGATTCGCAACCCAAATCGCAAGGAAGTTCCACATGGAACGCTGCTCGAAGCGGCGCAGCTTGCGGCATTTTACAGTCAGGGAAAATCACAGCCGAAGGCGGCCGTACACTACACGCAAAAGAAGTTTGTGAATAAGCCGAAAGGTGCAGCTCCGGGACTGGTGGGCCTGGCGAGTTTCAAAACGATACTGGTCGAACCAAAGATCGGCGGGGCGACGCTAAAAGCTCAGTAGCTATTCGTTGACGATCAGGCCGACAAGCTCTTCCATTTTCTTGATGTCGGCCGGATTTGCTCCTTTGAAAACACCACGCAGATTGCCGTCGCGATCGATAATAAAGCTTTGCGGTATTCCACCAAACTTACTGATACGCAGGAGCGCGGTTTGAAGATCGGTCCCGGCCCACACAAGCGTGTAATTCAATTTCATTTCGGCGGCAAAGTCGTTGATCTGAGCAACGGTTTCATCGTCGGTGTTCAGTCCGATCACTTCTAACCCCGCGTCACGGTGCTCATCCTGCATACGAACAAGCGCCGGCATTTCCGCTCGACACGGACCGCACCACGTCGCCCACATATTCAGCAGAATAACCTTGCCCTTCTTGTCCGCCACCTTGAACGTTGTTCCGTCCAGGTTCTTGATTTCAGCCTCTGCAACCGCGGTTGCGATGGGCGGGTAGTCCGACTTCTTCTTTTCCGGCTGTGCGTTTGAACTTTCAGCGGTAGGGGTCTGCGATGCATCGATCGGCCCGGTCTGCGAACTAGCGTTATCGGAGCAGCCACTCAAACCGGAGAAAACGATCGCGGACAAAATCGCCAAAACAGAAAATCTTAAAATACTTCTCATTAACTAAATCCTAAACAATTTCCGGCCGATGCAAAACAGTGATCCGTCTATTCGGGCCGAACGAGCCGAAATCCGATCTCCGCACGCCGCGTGCTCGCCGGTACCGCCACACGAAAGGTCGAGGTGATGGCGTTGGGACCTGTCGACTTGTAGATCGCTGCTCCGCCACGAAGCATAAGGTGCGGCTCGCTCAACGGGCGAACCTCGCCCGGACTTCCCGGATACAAAGATGCTGCGTCGCCGGTCCATTCGAAAACGTTCCCGATAAGGTCGTGAACTCCCCACGAGTTAGCACAGCTTTTCGAAGCAACTACGGTCGGCTCGTTACTCGACTGATCGATGACCGCACACTGTGCATCGAACTTATCGCCCCAGGGGAAGAGATTCTGTTTATTACCGTTCCGTGCTGCGTACTCCCACTCTTCCTCGGTAGGAAGCCTGTACTCGACACCGTCGCGCTTCGAACGCCAGGCGGCAAAGGCCTTTACGTCGTCTGCATTGACGAATCGAACGGGCATCAACTCCTGACCCGGGATCGGTTTAAAATTCACCCAATGTACTGGAAATGGTAAGTAGCTCGTAGCTTTAACAAACTCGTAATAATCCGCGTTTGTAACTTCGGTTTTGTCCATACCGAATGGCTTTACACTGACCTCATGTTCCGGACGCTCGTTATCGTTACCCACGTTCCGTCCCATCTTGAACGTTCCGCCCGGGATCTCAGCCATCTCGGGTCTGGGCTCCGGAGTGGGGGTGGGGCTACTAGTCGGGACCGGAGCACCGCCGAGCTTCGGTATCAACCCCATCATGTACGCACCGCCAAGACCGGCCACACCGAGGATAAACAAAAGCAGGAGGCCAAGAGTTCCGAAAATGATAGGCGAAGCCAGCTTGCGCTTCGGAGGCGGCTGGGACTGTACGCCGACATCCTGCGTGCCGGTAGTCCAGTTCTGCACCGCGGTCTTCTGCATTTCAGCATGCGAGATCTGTGTGGCCGCGAGACTGTGAGGCGTATCGCTCGCCGGTGTCAGGATCCGCTGACTGGTGTCGCCCTTGGCACGGAGATCCGCTAGAACCTGAGCCGGCTTGCCGTCGCACACAACGTCACCGAACCAGTCCTGAAATCCATCGTGACTAACGCGCAGGTGATGGTTACCGCTTTGAATGCCTTCGAGCAGCAGCCAGCCATCATCGCGACTGTTGCCTACCGAGACGTTATCGACGAATACTTTCGATTGGGCCGGTCGGGTGCGAACGCTTAGGGAAGATACGGGCAAAGCACCCATCCCCGACCCAGTCTGCATCCCCATCGCCGACGGGTAAACTGCTTCGTGCAGCTCTGAGATCAACTGCTCGACCGAAGAGGTCCGCTGCTCTTTATCCTTCTGTAGCGTGTGCAACACGGCCGCTTCGACTTCCGGAGCGATATTGATGCCAAGCTCGATAAACCTCGGAGCCGGATCGCTGATGTGCTTCTTCATGATCGCAGGGATCGAAGAGCCCTTGAAAGGCACATCTCCGGCAAGCATCTGATAAAGCATCACGCCGAGGCTGTACAAGTCGGAACGCGAATCGGGTTCGTCATCGGCCCACTGTTCGGGCGCCATGTAGTAAGGCGATCCCATCAGGCCGGTCGTCTGTGCCTGGACAAACGAACCAAGTAACTCGCCCGACTTTATTTTTGCAAGCCCGAAGTCGAGGATCTTCACTGCTTGCGAAAGGTTGGGCTTGTCGCTGCAGATCATAACGTTGAGCGGTTTGAGATCACGGTGGACGATCCCCTGATGATGGGCCGCTCCGACCCCGGCACAGATCGCGCTCATCAGCTCAAGCGCCCGTTCCGGACTTAGTGATTTTTCGCGGGCCAGAAGATCGTGAAGCGATTCGCCCTCGACGTACTCCATCACAAGGAACGGGAGCGAACCGTTGACCACGCCGTAGTCGGTAACTGCAACCACGTTTTGATGTCGGATCGCGGCGGCAGCGAGTGCTTCCTGTCGAAAGCGAGTGACGAGCTGAGGGTCGTTACCTACCAGGTCCGGCAGAATGATCTTTATCGCGAGCTGGGTCTTGAGGTACGCGTGACGCGCTTTGTAAACGAGTCCCATGCCGCCCTGGCCGAGGCGGCACTCGAGATGGTATTTACCCTCAAGCACGGGTTCGCCGGCGATGGTATGAATGGTCGGCATTCCATCGCTCGGACAGGTTGCTACATCATCGGCGTAGCAATTTTTACAAAGCTGGCATTCCTTCATTACACGTCCTAACTGGACCAAATGCGTGAGAACATCAGGGAGACGCTATGTACTTAGACAAACTTCGGGTGGCATTTTGCTGCTTGAGCTCGAAATAATTCTAGTTTCTTTACCGAATTCAAGCAAGGTTAATATACAAGCCGACCACTTTGCTGTTAACCCCGAACTACTATATTTACAAGCCTTCCGGGAACGACAACAACCTTAACTACGTCCTTCCCGGCCACCAGTTCCGCAATTTTCGCATCCGCAAAAGCCATCGCTTCGAGATCTTCGTTCGCCGCCTCGGGCGAGGCCGTGATCCGCGAACGAAGCTTGCCGTTGACCTGTACCGGGATCTCAACTCCTTCCGCTTTCGCGAGCCCGGCGTCGAACTCCGGAAACCTCGCACCGTTTGCGACCATCCCCTCTTCGTTGCCAAGGAGCACGCTATAGATCTCCTCGGCAACGTGCGGAGCGAAAGGCATGAGCATGAGCACCAGTCCGGTCAGCGCCTCGCGGACCGAATGACGTTCGTCCTCGGATGCACCGGACGGTTCAACTTCGAAATCGCTGATCGCATTGGTCAGCTCCATCAACGCTGCGACGGGTGTGTTGAACTGAAGCGATTCGAGACTGTCCGTCACGCGCTTGATCGTTTGATGCGTCTTCCGCCGTAGCGCTCGCGTATGCTCGCTACTTTCCCCGGCGGGAGTTGCAGGTTGGGCTAAAGCGTCTTTCCATTTGCCAACCAGCCGCCAGACTCGCTGCAGGAATCTCACCGCACCCTCTATGCCGGCCTCATTCCAAACCAGCTCGTGCTCGATCGGTGCGGCGAACATCACAAAAAGGCGGGCGGCATCGGCACCGTATATCTCGACCATTTCATCGGGATCGACACCATTACCCTTCGATTTCGACATCCGCTCGATCGCGTGTTTCAGCAGCTTTCCGTCGGTGGACTTGGCGTCGGTTATCTTTCCTTTTGCGTCGCGGGTAGTGACGACATTTTCAGGCGTGTGATAGACGCGCTTCCCTGTCTCATCGTCAAAGAACGTTTCGCCCACGACCATTCCCTGGGTCAGAAGGCGTTTCACGGGTTCGTCGAATTTCACCAATCCGATATCCCGCATGACCTTTGTCCAGAATCGCGTGTATATGAGATGCATGACAGCGTGATCGTCGCCGCCGATATACTGGTCGACCGGTGTCCAATACGCAGCAACGTCCTCCGAGAACGGCAGGACCGGGTTTGTCGGATCGGTATAACGGAAGAAGTACCATGACGAATCGATAAACGTGTCCATCGTGTCCGTTTCCCGATGAGCGGGGCCGTCGCAGGTCGGACATTTCGTCTCGAAAAATTCGGGCACCCTCGCCAGCGGGGATTCGCCGGTTCCGGTTAACGGTGCGTTTTCAGGCAATGCTACCGGAAGATTCTCGTACTTCTCGGGAACGACGCCACATTTGTCGCAGTAGATGATCGGGATCGGCGAACCCCAGAATCGCTGACGCGAAACTCCCCAATCGCGAAGGCGGTAAGTGACCGCGGTTTCACCGAAACCGTTCTCCGCGGCAAACACCGCCATCTCTTTCTTTGCATCGACGGTCGACTTTCCGGTCCACTCGGCGGAGTTGATCATGACCCCATAGTCGGTGAAGGCGGAGTCTTGCGAGTCGATCGAGTCCCTCGGATTCGTCGACTCGATAGACTCATCAGATTCGACAGACTCGATAGACTCAATAACTTTCTTAATCGGCAAGCCAAACTTCTTCGCAAACTCGAAATCGCGCTCGTCGTGACCCGGAACGCTCATGACAGCACCGGTGCCGTACTCCATCATCACGTAGTTACCGACCCATACCGGCAGCTCTTCGCCGCTGAACGGATTTACCGCCTTGAGCCCGGTGTCGATGCCATCCTTCTCCACCTCCGTTTCATAGTCGGTCGGTTTGAGCTTTTCGGCACGCATCGCGCCGATCTTTGCAGCCACTTCCGATGCAAACCAGGATTTGAATTCTTCCGCGATAGGATGCTCGGCCGCAATCACGATCGCATTGACTCCGTAGATAGTGTCAATTCGTGTTGTGAAGACACGGATAAGATTCTGCATCCCTCCATCCGCGGCGATCACGTCTGAGGGCGGGACTCGTACCGCAAAATCCACATAAGCGCCTTCGGAGCGGCCGATCCAGTCTCGTTGCCGCTTAACAACTGCCGGTGGCCAGTCTGCCTCGATCGGAGCCAGCCCATCAATTAACTCATCCGCGTATGCGGTCGTCTTTAGAAACCACTGTTCGAGATTCTTCTTCGTGACAGAGTTTCCGCATCGCCAGCACAGTCCGCCGCTCGCCTGCTCATTCGAAAGCGTCGCCTGATCGTGCTCGCACCAATTGACCTGGGTCGCCTTCTTGTAGGCAAGACCCATCTCATACATTTTCAGGAAGAACCATTGGTCGAACTTGTAATACTCCGGACGGTGAGCCGCCATCTGACGCCGCCAGTCGAAACTCAGGCCAAGCCGCTCGAGCTTGCCGCGCATCGCGACGATATTATTCTCGGTCCATTCGCGCGGATTAACGCCGCGTTTGATCGCCGCGTCCTCGGCCGGCTGACCAAAGGAATCCCATCCGATCGGGTGAAGCACATTAAATCCCTTCAGCCGTTTGTACCACGCGACGACATCGCCGGCCGTGTAGTTTCGGACATGACCCATGTGGAGGTTGCCGGATGGATAAGGCAACATTTCGAGCTGATAGAACTTTGGCTTCGTGTCGTCTATCTCGGCTTCGAAAGCCCCGCTCTCAACCCACTTCTTCTGCCACTTTTGTTCGACCTTTTTTGGAAAATATTTCTCGTCCATAACTAACCAGATTCCCGCCCGTTTCGGCGGCGATAAAAAATGTGAGTTTAGCCGATAGACGCGTTTATATCTATCGATCTGAACTATCTGAAAAATTAATTGAAGGAGGATCGAGATCGCCACCGGACACTGAATGCATATTCAGCGGGTGGCTACATAAGGGCGAGATAATTACGCGGGTTGACCATTGCCCAACAGGTTACGGGATTTTCACTGGTCGTGCAAGGCGTACAAGTTTTTTCTTGGAGCTCCGATGAGGGTTGTGTTATTATTTCCGAATCGATTTGTAAGGAGTACTACATAAGCACAATTTTGATTACAACGAGATCTATAACGCAGACGGTGCCGACCTGAAACTATTAAGTGCGGTTTTACCGTCTGCTCCAAAGGGAGGCACGAAGATGGCAAACCGAAACCGCATTGAGACTCCGAATATCCAAAGTCCGAAAGAGTATTTCCACCCGCCCAAGCTTTTTTCATCAAGCAGAACACAATTTACAGAAAAGTCCGATGACGTGATCGTAACGCTCTCCGATGCGTACGAGAATCAGCGTGCCCGTCAGGTCGGAGAATGGGAAAAGCTCTACGGCAGAAACGTCTATCGCGGGGCTTGATCAAATTGCTTAATCACAAAGGGTTGGACGAGCATGGGCGGAGTAAGAAGGAAGGGTCATACCCTTTCGTCTCTTTGCTTCTGTTCGCACTTCTACTATTGCCCACCAAGCTCGTCGCTCAGTCAGCTCCCGACGATAATTTAAAAATTTCAGCAGTACTTGAAGAACGGCTTCGACAGCAGATCGCAAGCGGACCATTGGAAGCAAAACGAAGCGCCCTTTTCGAGATCCGAAATCTCCGCGTTCCGGCTGCGTCCCTCCTCGCGGTGCCGGCCCTCGCCGATAAGGACGAGATTGTGAGAGCGACGGCCGCATCGTCAGTCGTATTTATGCCGGGCTCGGATGCGGCGCAAGTTCTCAGTCCGCTGTTAAGAGACCGAGCAGAATTTGTACGCCGCGAAGCCGCTTACGCGTTAGGGAAGACAGACAGCGACCAGGCAGTTGTGTCGTTGCTTAACGCGTCACGAAACGAGAAGGTGATGGAAGTGCGAACGGCGATCGCTATCGCGCTAGGCGAACTTGGCGGTGGACTGGAGCACTTCATCTCCATTCTCCAAAAGGCTCCGGACGAGGACGAGGAGTTTTTGAGACGGTCCGCCGCTCGCGGTATCGGACAGGTCGCGAGGAAGATGAACGGCCTTAACACAGACGTCCTGACCCCGAAGAACTTTCTCCCGGAGAAGCTCAAGGAGATCGATCCAAGCAAATATCCGAATCGTAACTTTCAACAGTTTGCGAATGTGGTCCCGATGCTTATACAGGTGCTCTCGAGTAACAGAGAAAGTGACGATACGCGTCGAGAAGCGGCATTCGCTCTGGGGGAGATCGGCGACTCGAAAGCAGTACCGATATTGCAAGCATACGCGGCATCGGCCGACACATATCTCGCGGAGATAGTTCGGGAGGCTCTGTTGAAGCTGGGTCGAAACGGTAATTGATAGGTTACAGATATGAGAAGTGCTGCGGTGCAGTGCTTACATCTAGAATCTAGAATTTATACAAAAGCGAAGTGATGGTTATGCAAGCATCGAGAAGGCAGGAGTCAGAACTGAGGGATTTTTATGCGTCGGTTCGCTCGTATACCGAGGAGCTCTGCGAACCGCTCGAGATCGAGGACTACATTCCGCAGCCTGTCGTCGATGTCTCGCCTCCGAAATGGAACATCGCCCACACAACCTGGTTTTTCGAAGAGATGATCCTGAAGAA
>JANPJL010000161.1:0-14604 GCA_031425495.1 Acidobacteriota bacterium | reverse complement strand
TTTGCATGGCAGACCGGGTATGGTGCCTTTTCAGTGAGTAGGTCGAATATCGTTGTCGTCGAGGATTATATTCGTAATCAGCGGGAACATCATCGAGGAATGGATTTCAAGAATGAGTTCCGAGGATTGTTAGATAAGCATGAGGTCGATTACGACGAGAAATACGTGTGGGATTAGAGCCGAGTCGATTTCGTAGAAAAAGCACCAACGATGCGGGCTATGATTCTGCGAGCACCGAAGGTGCGGTAGTAATTTAGCCAGGGGTGAAGCCCCTGGATCAGCGTTGGTCGGTAACGGGAGCCGCAACGCGGCGAAGTAATTCAGCTAGCGTGTTTGCTCGCGTAGGTTACTCCGCCGCGTTGCGGCTCGCGGCCGCAATCGTTTTTCCAGGGGCGTTGCCCCTGGCTAAATTACGGCCGCACCTTTGGTGCTCTGCATTGGCTACATTCCTTTCGCACTTTCGGCCCCGACCGCCGCCTAACGTATAATCCTCACATGCCTGGTTTCTACGAAGTGATGATCGAACGCAACTTTTCGTCTGCACATCAATTGCGCGGTTATAAGGGGAAGTGCGAGAACCTGCACGGCCACAATTATAAGATCGAGATCTACGCTCGAGGCGATGAACTGAACAACATCGGATTGCTGATCGACTTCGGCGATCTGAAATCCGCGGCGGACGAGATCGTGAAGTATCTCGATCATCGAAACATAAACGAGCTCCCGCCGTTCGACGAAGAATTAAATCCCTCCGCCGAAAATCTTGCACGCTATATTTTGGAGTACGTCAACGGCCGTGTTGCCGATGAGCGAGTGCAGGTTTACAAGGTCCGTTGCTTCGAAACGCCGACGAGTGTTGCAACTTATAAAGTTGAAAAGTGAGAGGGTGAAAAGGTGAAAAAGTGAAAAGGTGAAAAGGTGAAAAGGTGAGAGAGTAAGAAGCGTATTCGCCCTTTCACCCTTTCACCCTTTCACCCTTTCACCTTTTCAAATTTCATCCCGGCGTAGTTCAACGATCCGATCTTTCCGTCGCTATCCGTCTCGAATTTGATCACGTCACCTTGCCCCGGAGTTATCTCGACACGGATGGCATCTTTTTCTGTGAAAGGGGTCGATACCACATGCAAATAACCCATCCGCACAGCGAGGGTATTTTGCTCGATGACGAGGTCCATATTCCCGAGCAACTCGTTGCTGTATCGCCCGACATAATCCGCCAGTGGTCTCGTCAACTGCGAAGTTCGTGAGGAACGACTGCGGAACGAGGCGACTTGCTGCTGCTTCATCTTGCCGTACTGTTCGACGAGACCAGGGAGCTGTTTCACGTAGTTTTCATTTGATTCTTTTCCAAGCCACCTGTCGTACGCGTACAAAGCCAGCAAATGTACGATGCGGGAACCGGCCGTGCTCTCGTTGATCATGACGGCGACGCCTATCTTCTTATCGGGCATGTACGAGATGTGACTGCTCCAACCCGAGTAACTGCCGTGATGGTAAATCACATTCTCATCCCGGTATTTTCCGATCTGCCAGCCGAGCCCATATTTTCCACCGCCCGGGAATGGCGGCTCCTCCCGATTCGTATCGGCATAACCTGTGTGAACGGCCTGCATCACCTCGGCCGGAAATATTTGCTTGCCGTCGATCCTGCCGTTATTCATGTTGACGCTCAGCCAGCGTCCGACGTCAGAGAGGCTAGTAAAAATACCGCCTGCCGCCTGCATGTTGTTATCTTGTTTATCGATCGGTGAGCGAATCACGGATTCCGTATCGGGACTATAAAGGTACGAGTCGGCAACCTTATATTTCGCCGCTCTCATTTTCGAAACGTACGCTGACGTGTGCTTTAACTTCAACGGTCCAAAAACCTTTTCCTGCAGCACGTCCTGCCATTTTTTGTCGAGCGATAGTTTCAGCAACTGGCCATAGATGTTATACCCAAGATTTGTGTACGCATACTTGCCATAGGTCTGATCGTTGTACGTCGTCCCATCGGCAAAGACGCGCAATATATCCCTATCGTTGATCTCGCCCGAGTAAGCCGTCCGAAAAACAAAAGGACTATTCCGGAGTGCGCTGGTGTGCGTCAGTAGATCGCGTACGATTACTTTGTCGGGTATCGGCGACTTGAATTTCACCCCCGGGGCATACTTCGTGATCGGGTCACTCAGTTTTATCTTTCCCTCGCGATCAAGCAGTGCGGCCGCGAGTGCCATATAAGACTTGGTGGAAGAAGCTATGTAGTACAGAGTGTTGGCGTCCGGTTTGGCACCCGTCGCTTTATTTGCCACGCCGTACGCCTGCATGAAGATCGGTTTGTCATCTTTCACGACGACGATTGCGACGCTCGGGAGCTCGGGTACAGCTTCCATCGTGCGGCGAACGTACGCGTCGAGCTCGGAGCTGAATTCTTTCTCCGAGATCTGTGCTACCGCTTGCGAGCAGACCGTGACGGGACTGAGCATGAGACTGATGATGGTGAAGATGAGTATGTGTTTCATGGCATTAACCTTTCCGCTTTGAACATAAGATACCATCGATTTAGTCGACATTTTAACAAAACTTTTTTCCTCTTATTCCGTGCGCTCCGTGTATTCCGTGGTCTCTGCTTGCGCTTTGACCACCGAATACATTGAACACACGGAACGAACACGGAAAGACAATGAAGACACAAAAGCGAGACGGATTTCATTTTGAACGCGCGAGCTGCGTCGGGTATCCTTTCCAAAAACAAAGGAGCAATATATGGAACGAAAAACGGCAGAAGAATATCCGCAAGAGTTATTAGATCTTTTTCACGAGTACCAGCATGGCGACATGGATCGTCGATCGTTCATGAGTCAGATCACGAGGTTTGCGGTTGGTGGACTGACCGCCGCCGCGATATTTGAAAGCCTGACACCAAACTTCGCGTGGGCGCAGACGGTGCAGAAAGATGACAAGGACCTGAAGGTCGGCTACGAAACGGTGCCGTCGCCGACCGGAAATGGATCCATCAAGGGATATCTTGCGAAGCCCGCGAAGGGAAAGAAGTTTCCCACTGTCCTCGTCATCCATGAGAACCGCGGACTCAATCCGTACATCGAAGATGTCGCGCGTCGGCTCGCAAAGGCAGGCTTCATGGCATTCGCCCCGGACGGTCTGACTTCAGTCGGCGGGTACCCCGGCGATGAACAAAAAGGCGTTGCTTTGTTTCGTACGGTGGACGGCAAAAAGATGACCGAAGATTTTGTCGCTGCCGCGAAGTGGCTTAAGACGAGGCCTGACAGCAAAAAGAAGTTAGGAGCGGTGGGATTCTGTTTCGGTGGCGGAATGGTCAATCAGTTAGCTGTCCGACTCGGCAAAGATCTCAATGCGGGGGTCGCGTTCTACGGCCGCCAGGCTGGCGTCGCGGATGTACCAAAGATCATGGCACCGCTGATGTTCCACTACGCAAGTAACGATCAGGGCGTCAATGCGGGAATTTCTGCGTATGAAGCCGCGTTGACGGCGAACAAGAAAAAGTTCGAGAGCTTCATGTACGAAGGAAAGCAGCACGGCTTTCACAACGACACCACGCCGCGCTACGACGCCGAAGCTGCGACGTTAGCTTGGGAGAGGACGTTGGCTTTCTTCAAGAAGAATTTGAAGTGAATGGCGCTATCGAACTCTGGGTTGATTGACGAGTGGAGGCAAACCTTCCGGCGGCTTGGTTTCGTTATTCCTATCGTCTTTTGATTCGGACGTCGGGGCCATGATCAAAAGGCGGATCCAATCGCTGAGGAGAAGGGTTGCCCGTTAGCCCGATGGGACTCGGGCATCATTATACTGCAAACTCTAGTAAGAAAAGTATTCAGTGATAAAATAATTTTGTCGACGAGCATCGAATTCTAGTAACAAGGGGTAAAGAGATATGCAATGTCCAATTGACCAAGCTACATTAGCAATTGCCGAGCGTCAGGGAATCGAGATAGATTACTGTCCAACGTGCCGAGGCGTTTGGCTTGACCGGGGCGAGCTAGATAAAATAATTGCCGCAAGCAGTAGCCATTCTGACTCGGAAACGTACGAACAGCCGAGGAGTCTGAATCGGGAACAGCGCAGGCCTGATCACGACGACCGCTCCTATGAGCACGACCGGAAAAGAAAGAAAAAATCATTTCTAGGTGACATTTTCGATTTTTAGTTATGTGGTAGTGAAGCTCAGACTATGCGGAAAGAGCGGCCTTGATCGGCCGCTTATTTCGTGGAGAAAGGATAACACTGAAAGCAGAAGACGCGACCGCATGGGCGCTCCAAGATACTACGTACTGGGGGAGATAGAATAAAAGTATGACCGGCCCTGGCAGCAATAAAAAGTCTTTGTCATTGGAACAACGCGAAAAGCTAGTAGCAGAATTAAAAGCCCGTTTCGAGAAAAATTTGGTTCGCCATAAAGCTCTCAAATGGGCGGACGTTGAGGCAAAGCTGACCTCTGCAAAGCTTTGGTCGCTTGATGAAATGGAAAGTACAGGCGGTGAGCCGGATGTTGTCGGGTTTAATAAGAAGACGGGCGAGTATATTTTCTATGACTGCTCGCCTGAAAGTCCCAAGGGCCGGCGAAGTGTCTGCTACGATCGCAAAGCTCTCGACTCGCGCAAAGAACACAAACCGAAAAACAGCGCGATGGATATGGCCGATGCCATGGGTGTCGAGCTGTTAACGGAAGAACAATATCGAGAACTACAGAAGCTCGGCGAATTTGATTTGAAAACATCGAGCTGGATCGCGACCCCGCCTGAGATCAGAAAACTGGGCGGTGCTCTCTTTTGTGATCGCCGCTACGACAAGGTCTTCCTCTATCACAACGGTGCCGAATCGTATTATGCTGCCAGGGCCTTCCGCGGTTCGCTGCGGGTCTGATCAAAGTCACGATGAGCAATACTTTTTCGCTTCTTTCTCGCACCTTCGGTCTTGCCTTGCTGCTCTCCGCGGCACCGATATTTTCGTACGGGCAGACCACGGACTCCACCCCGACGGCGCTTAATCTGATCGTAGTTGCAAACCGGTATTACGAACTCAAACAATACGATCGGGCAATTAGCGTAGCGACGAACGCCGTCACACTACTTCCGAAAGATCATCGGCCTTGGACCATCATCGGCAACTGTTATCTAGCGACCTGGAAGATGAAAAGCGCATCCGACGCATACGCAAAGGCGGCGGAGATCAACCCGCGTCACAAGGGAATCTGGTATCTCAAGGCATACGCAGATAGAAGAAGAAACGCTCGCGAAGAATCCATAGCCGCCGCGAAAAAGGCCATCGAGCTCGACCCGAATTTTGCAGAAGTCTACATCGTCCTTGGAGAGGCGCTTGGAATGAGTAGTAAGGATACCAAGGGCGCACTCGAGGCGTTTCGAACGGCATTTAAGTTAAAGCCCGAAATGGTCGAGGCGGCGGAGGAGTATGGAAGAGCTCTCTCGGTCAGCGGTGACAAGAAAGCCGCCGAAGAAGTTTATCGCAAGGCCTTGCAACTCGATCCGAAACAGATGGCCGGCCGGTTTCTGCTCGGTCGACTTCTCGTCGAGCAGGGGCGGCTCGCCGAGGCTCGTGAAATATGGAACGGCAGAAAGCACGACGAGACCGATACGTTTCCTCTTTTCATTTCGCTACTCGAACGCGCCGAGAAGAGAAAAGCCGCAGTCGATAAACTTGCCGCTTCGCCCAACGATTCGGAGGCATTACTAGCAATGGGATTCGCAGAAATGGAAGGCGACTCGTGGGTAATAGATGGACGGCATAAACGTGCGATCGAGTATTTCAAGAAAGCCATCGCCAAACGCCCTGATCTTGCCCGAGCGCAATACGGGATCGCTAAAGCCTACGTCGAGATCGCGGACCATGATAAAGAAGCAAACGCAGCCCTTGATAGGGAACTGAAAAAGTTGAGAGCTATGGACGCTAAACTCGCGGACGAGATAGCTGCGTATCGAAAGGTTTATTCAGGCGGGATAAAAGGCACTTTCAAAGCGGTCGACGAGGACCAGTAGGCGGCGGCTGTGTGCTTCACGAATAATGAGCGATCTTGGGAGGAGAACTGAATTTCGTGCAGAATATTGTGAAGATCATGAAAAGCGTACGCATTCGTTTCTGTAAAGTCTGAGGATCGTATCGACCGAGGGCTGCCCGTGCGGCGGCCGCTATCAAAGAGGAGCTTGGAGTCGACGTCGAACTGGTCGAAGGTGGCCTTGGTGAATTTACGGTCTGGGTCGGCGACAATAAGGTCTCCGAGAAAGGCTGGGTCTTCTTTCCCGGCGACGCCGATATCGTAACGGCTGTCCGGCAAGAGCTTGCCGCTCGATAACTCTAATTCATATCGCAACGGATCATCAGGAGATAAAAGACTATGAAGCCAATTCTTTCCGCTGTTATCTTTCTGCTCTCCATAACGTCGATCGCCTCGGCCCAATATAAAAAGGGCAGCGTCGAAGATCAGTTGATCAACCTCGACAAGGCGTGGACGTTTGCCGAATTGAAAGGCGATAAAAAAGCCGTGGGCGTTTTTATTGCGGACGATTACGTAGGCACTACTCAGCGAGGCGAGATCGAAAACAAAAGCCAGTACCTTGCATCGGTGATGCCGAACGCCGATATGGTCAAGGCCGACGGTTACAAAGTGACGCTCCACGGCAACATGGCAATAATGACCCATCGAGCAAAGGTCGAAGGAGTGCGCAACATACAGTTCCGCAGCACACACATCTGGATGAAGCGCGGTGGAAAATGGCAGATCGTCGCACACCACGGTAGCCGGATATCACCACCGGACGACGCCGAGAGACCTTGACGCCGGTTCGGATTTGTTTTGATCTTACCTTCTCCGCGTGCCGACTGCGTGGTTTAGCTTTTCCCGGACTTCACAAGAATCTCACGAAAGAAAAAAGGAGAAAGAAATGCGCCGCATATTTTGTCTTTTGGTTTTTACTATCGCTATCGTCACCATTGAAGCCAGTGACGCCCTTGCACAGGACGAAGCTCTATCTAATTACAAGAACGGGAAGTTGAACGAGATTTCGGACCTGCTTGGGGTCGAGGATGCAGAGAAGTGTTCATTCGAGTCCGGCAAACGTTATGGCGGGACGGTGTCCGCCGTGCAATTTACGAGTGGTGTCCAGATCGGTAGCTTCACATTAAAAACAGGAAAAGTCAGTGTCAAGATCCACGTCTCACCGATGCTCTACAGCGAGCGAATATCAAAACAAGACGCCATGGCATTGCCCACGCTGATCGCCAAAGGCAGGCGCATCACAGTCGATACATACCCTTGCGGCGATACAAAAAAGGCCATCACAGCTGTTTATATAATTGCTGGGATCCACATGGACACCTTAGGTTAGCAAGGAATTTCGATCGCGGAGTTTCGAACCGATGTTCCGCTTGCCCTCTATCACCTATACGGAGTTACGGGCGACGTAAACAGAATTAACGGATATCGAGTTCGTGTAAGGATTTGGAAACTCGACGTTGTAGGCCGCAGCTGAACCGAATACTTCGCCGAGCAGCTCAGTGAGTTCGTCACTTGCCGGATCGTCGGACCATAGCGCGAAAGAGCCGCCGGGTTTGATTTGATCTTGAATCGAGGTGAGTCCCTCGAGCGTGTAGAGCGATTTGTTCGTTGGGTTGAGTAGATGCTCGGGAGAGTGGTCGATGTCCAGGAGCACGGCGTCGAATTTCCGCTCGGGTGTCTTCGAATCGAAACCCGTGCGAGCGAGTTCAAAAAAATCGCCCTGCCGCAACTCGCATCGAATGTCTTCGATCAAAATCTTTCCGAGCGGCACGAGCGCATCGCGGTGCCAATCGATCACCGTCTGAAATAGATCTATGACGAGCAGCTGCCCAACATTCTTATTTTTCAATGTCTCAACGGCGGTATAGCCAAGTCCCAATCCACCGATCACGACATCCAACTCGCCTTCGAGCTCGGACAATCCAAGCGTCGCGAGTTGCCGCTCACTCTTCGTAAAGAGGCTCGACATCAGATACGCATCGCCCAGCTTCACTTCGAAGACTTCCTGGTCCTTCAGCAACGGTTCCAACCGTCGACGAAGTGTAAGATCGCCGAGCGGAGTCTGCTGATACCCAAGTTCCTGAATGCTCAAATTCGACCGCCTCTAACTGATCGCCAGTGTTGAAATCATTGAAGGTCCCGACTCGAGTCTGACAGCGCCGGCTCGGTCCCGTAATGATCATGATTTTATGTACATGTAGATGCAAGTCCACCAACTCAATCAGGGCCTCGCCCGTAGGTGTGCGGAAAGATCGGCGTTTTCCGCACACCGAGCGGCGTAGCCGTAACGCGTGATTGGGCAGGAATATCTTAGTATGGATACCCAGTAGGAGCGTCACGCCCGCGCGACTGCCCGAGTTCGCCACATTGAAACGAGCCGGATGAATGCACCCGAACCGAAGCCCGCTACGACTCCCAGAGCGGTCGCGATCGCGATCATCCCAAGCGCTCCCGGCGAAACGTCACCGACTTTCGCCGGAATCGTCAGAACGCCGATCACAATACCCGATACCGCTCCCCAAAGGCCGAAACGGACGAGCGACACCTCATCGAGACTGCGGCCGCGTTCGGCTATCGCAAATAGGGCAGCGAACACGAGACCGCCGATCAAGCCAGGAATCGCCAACACAATCGGCCAAATATCCTGAACCTTACCGTCAGGATCGATGAGTTCCATGATCCCACCAAAGCCCAGACCCCAGCCTAGAACCCAGAGCACGATGATCAAGATCGCGCCACGGACTCCACTCATCCATTTCTTCATAATAAAAACTCCCTAAAATTAACTTTCAATCATCGCTTCAACTGCGCTCCGCGATCGTCCACGCCCACCATTCACCATTTTGCTCGCCCCATACGGACCAATACCACGCCGAGACATCGGTCCATTCCCGTCCTTTGTTATCTTCGATCCGTTCAAAGACCTTGAGGCTTTCACCGTTCTTGACCGCGGCGAAGCTAGACCAACGTCTTCCGTCCGCGTCGACCCTGAGTGGAAGGGGAGTGATGATGTACCCGATCGCTCTGAAACAATCGGAGGCCGGATGTAGCTTACGTGTACCCTCAGTAACCCGTCTGATTATCAGTTCGCGCCTGCCGTCGGTAAAACGTCCGATCTGGCCCGGAAAATCGTTCAAAAAATATTGCTCGCGTTCTGTAAGTCCGACATCTCGGAGCAGCCGACCTTCGAACTCTGTTGGAAAAGCCCGGAGCTCTTTATTCGGCAAAACGGGCATAAAGGAGTCGCCCTTCGACAAGACACTCGGTACTAGCAGCGACGCCGCGCATGCCAGGATAAAAATCATCTTTGCCATTTGATCTCCGAACACTTCATAACAACGAAGCCGATGCTCACCGAGGTGAACGCGAACGCGACCACGCCGACGGCCGAGTGCATCTGCATCCATGCGGGAGCTTCGATCAGGCCGCCCTCGATGTAAAACAATGCCGATGCTCGCATCACGTTGCCCAGCACGATTAAAGCGAACGCTGTCACGAGAACCGGAAGGAACATTCGGACAGAGAGTCTAAACAGGAACGAAAGATTGGCCGCCAACAAGATTCCGAACCATAGCATTTTGATGCCGCTACACGGAGCATCTATGGCGATCAGCAAATGGCCGAAATGCAAATTGACGCCTTCACGGTAAACGATCAAGCCCTGCAAATTCAGGAGGTACACGGTGGCTTCACCCACGAAGGCCCGCATCGGATATCCGAGATAGAAGTTAAGTGAATCTGTGACCGGCAAGCACAACACCAGCAGTGTAAAGACACCCGGGTGGAACGTAGTGCCGAATCTAAGTCTGCTGATCACGAACGTAAGCGAGACCATCCCGATCATCGCTTGAATGAAGGGAGCGGCAACTATCGTGCTGATGGAATATATTCCAAGGGTGATGGCAGCAAGTATGAGCGAGCTTGCTCTCAACTGCGTATGTTCGGCTGGTCGATTCGCCCACGCGAAGAAAACAACAGACACCAGCGGCAACATTTCCCATGCAAGTCCGCCCGAGCCAACGAGTCGAGTCCCCAGCCAGTTCCAGAGGCTCCAAAGTGCAGCAAGCTGGATCACGACCAGAAAGCCGTCGCTGCTCACCAGCCGGGTAAGCGGTTTAGCGGCTTCTGGGCGCTCAGATATGAGTAAGGCGGCATCCATACTTTCAGGCTGTTAACAGCGCGGGGCGGCGAAGTCGCCATCCCAAAAACGCCAGGACAATGATGAACACCGCAAAGAGGAGATACTCGTGCGGCTCGGGAATCGACGGGACTGTGTTCGCGTCAACAGGCTTCAAGCCGAACTGATCGTACTGCGCCTGCGTTTCGAGGACGACTGCTCCGCTAACACGTGTGACGATCTGATTCTTGACCGCCAGCTCGATCGCTTTTGCATCGTCGCCACTTTTCAAAAGTCTTAACGTCTCTTCATTCGCCCACAGTCGCACCAGGTGTTGCGATGTCGTTTTACTTGGTGGGGCCTGCTCCGCTGATATCTTCCCGATGGTACTGTTAGAGCCAGACTGTCCGGCAACAGTCCTGACAGCGACGAACGAGCTTCCATCGTGTACGAGATTTTGGAACAGCTTTGCAAGACCGGCGGAAGTACTCGAAGATCTGGGTATCGTTAAAACCGCGTCACTCTCATTCAATGACCGCTCGATTCGGTTATCGCCAGCGCTGGTCTGAAAGGAATATATCGCTATCTCCGTGGGTCGTCTTGCCCATAGCTGCGCTAACCGCGCCGGGGGTTCCAGCTCGACTAACTGTGGGCCGTGGATCCACACGATCGCCGATCTTGGTGTAGCGTTCGCCATTTCCCATGCCTTCTCGATCGCGGTCACCGCATCTGTTCCACCGTCGAACGTAGCACCCGCGATCTTCGCCCCGACATCAGTCGCCGAACCTTCGAAGTAATTCGGCGCGGCTAATTCCGAATTCAATCCATTGCCCGCCGCCAATACTATTGCAATTGGGAATCCATCGGGGAGATCGCTGATGGCTTTGGCAACTTCATCCTGAACGCTAGCGAGGTGTACCGACGCATCGATGACGAAGATCAACTTCTGCACGGGAGACTTCGGGACCTCATTCAATTCTTGTTTCACCTTAAATCCGCCATTTAGTGTGTCGGTGGCCCACACCGTCATGACGTTCGCCGATCGGCGGATCTTTATCGGTGAAGCACTGTTCGTGAGATCGTCATCGCTGATCCGGCCGCGAATCCCGACGTGACCGATTCCTTCTTCGCGACGGACCGAAGGATAGGTTATGTCCAGATCTTTCTTCGATTCGATCCAGACCGAATGCTCCGTCGACATCGCAAAATTTCGGCTTTGGAAGTATGGCAGGGACAGGAAGCCAGACTCAGCATCTTCGAGGACTGCGGGGGCCGTAATACCGATTCTCACTTTCATCTCGCCGTTGGCGGGAACGGGAGCGCACTTGATTTGAATGCGGTCTTTGCCTGTGAGTGTGACGAGGGCCGGGTCACGTCGGGTAGCCGTGACAGAATCATATGCTTCGGTCACCTTCGCACTCTTGCCGAAAGCTGCCTCGCGTTCCTCGCCATTTATCCATAGCGTCAGTCGCGATACCACCCCACCCGAAGGCAGCTGAATTTGTGCGATCGCTTCTTCGGTTCCCGGCGTGTCGTTCTTGAACACGAGCGTCCATTCCATATACGCGATGGCTGCATCAGGATCGACCGAACCGTCGATTTGGGAGACAGCCAACGAAAGCCCTTTGCGCAATCGAAGGGAGCCGTTGGGATCGAGTTCGTCCTGGTTGTCGAACGTTTCCCACCTTGTGATTCCGTGAGGCGTGGGTTCCTGTCGATAGTGCCTACCGGTAAGGCGGTAGTAGGCCTTCTGCGCTTGTTTCGAAACGACGTCGGTGTCTTCAGCGCTCGGGTCGTCGATCGAAAAAAGGTTCACTAAGAGATTTGACGAGACAACGGCGGGTCCGCCGTAACTGAGTCGAAGTAGATGATCTCGGTCGCCATATTTGCGTAAGAGAGCAACTCCGTCCTGTTGCACTTCCGGATCACTCGAGTTCGCCTTCTGCATTCCGAGACGTGTGACAGTGAAATTAATTTCGGCAATACCAAGCACGGTGAAGACGAACAAGAAGGATGCACCCAGTGCGATCAATGGCACCCATGACGATGAACGATCGGGAAGGAGCGATCGAAGTCTGAACCTCATCGCTATTCCAGCGATCAATGAGAATGCCGGAGCGAGCGGCAGTAGCCCTAAAAAGAAAAATACGATTCCGATTACGGCAATCGGCATGACCGGAGCGAAGGCCAGGGCATAGAACAACGAGATGAAGATCGCTGTTCCGTTTGCGAAGCTAAGCCATACCGGACGCGGGCTAAAACCCTTCGAAAAGGCCCAATAGATTTGGAGGTTGCTCACGGGTACAAAAGCCACGAGCAGCACATGCCACCAAGTAGGGATCGGGTCGAAAAAGTGCTGGGCGCTCAATTTCCAGATCATCTCCACCAACAGAGCCGCGGCTGGAAGAAGAACCCCGCCGATCATCAGGAATCCGAGGGCGAACTTGCCCGGTACTTTTGTTTCCACATCTTGCGTTTCTCGAATCTCGTTTGAGTCACTCATAGAATTTCCCACGGATATAGCCATAGTGGGTTTCATTTATTTGCTTGACGTTTGATCGTAAATAACTAGCGAGTCGCAAGTACTTTGCATTATAAAGTAAATTGATGTCAAGCTAATGCGGTGTAGGAACACAAAAAAACGGCCACCAGTAAAGGCAGCCGCTTTTTAATATTAATGGTCGGGGCGAGAGGATTCGAACCTCCGACCTCACGGTCCCGAACCGTAAACTTGGCAAATTGGTAAGTGTTTGTCGTTAAGATTGGTTGCAGCCTCAGGAAAATTTCAAAGTTTGCCAGTTACTTGCATTCTTATACATCTACAGCCACTGGTTACCCCGGTTTCCGTCCACAGATTGGCCTCAGGGAACCTGCAGAACAATTGCTGCCTTAGTCGGGGATCAGATACACAATACAGGCGGTTCATCCGCCTTTCGGGCAGCGATATCAATAATTGGGTAAGTAATAAACGGACCCCTTTGTTCGCCGGACCATTTTAATTGACGCATAGTCATCGCGTCTAACCCCATCCATCCGCGGAGAAGGGGCTCTTTCAGGCTTGGGTCAGTTGTCGACAGATAGTCGTCGAAGGTGCCTCTACGGTAATCATAAGGACGCATGGCTAAAATCTCGAAAGCATTTCCAGTTACAAGTTCCATCATCTCATGATAGGTTCGGTAACCTTCGAATGTTCTCTCCCTCATCATCATCAGGCCCTGCGTGGTATCACGGCCGTGTTCTGGCATCGCGGGGTCCGAGTACAGCAACACTCCGTCCCACGTTAAGCAACGGTAGACCTCACGCATGACGCCTGGCTGATCCTCAAAATGGTGCATCGAGTAACGGCAGATAATTACATCAAAAGAATCAGACTCGAACGGAAGTTTCCATGGAAGGCCTTCACCGGTAATTTGTATTTTTTGCAGGCCCTCTCTCTCCTTTATATCTTTGAGCGACTGTTGCGCTTCCCCATCAGAATCAAAGCAAATAACCTGAGAAACGTTTGCAAGTCGTGAAAGAGGGACGGCAACGGTTCCGGGTCCCGAACCAATATCAAGCAACTTGGCATTTTTGAAAGGAGAGGTGAACCAAGCGTAGAATTCGAGCGTTTTTCGGTGCTCCGGGTTTTGTTGCCAACGCTTTCGTTCTGGGTGCGATTCCGGCAATTCAAGTATTTGGTAAATATCTAATTTACTAGTATCGAATTCACATTTAGAGCAGTTCATGACAAGTTCATCTCCTATTTCTTGCTTTTCCTAAATAGCCGCAAGAACCGTAAGAAGTATTGCCTGACGGCGCCTGATTGCACTTGACGCCAAAGGCATAGCGACGATTCACGGTTCGACGAATGTGGGTATCGGATCCATGGGACAAGGGGCGGGTTCCGTTCCCTCAACAAAAGGTACCTCCGCACCATTTGCATCGTCACGACAGTTCCCGGAAAGATTTATTCGTACAACGGAAACGCCGGAAGGGACCTCGAAATTTCCAGCGAGCAACTCTGGCCTCGATTTCAGAACCTCGAATAAGAAGTCTGACAAAGCCGGTCCTGCTGTGTTAGAAGCAAAGGCATACCCACCTGCCTGCTTGAAGAAAGAATTCTTCGCATAAAAAATCTGAATCGTAACTGTAATGCGTGGCGAAACACACGTAATCCCAAGGGCCGCGGCGCCGCTCCCGGTTTTGCATGCGAGGCCGACACCCGGATGCTTTTTCGAAAAGGCCAAATTTGCAGCGGTCCCGTATTGGCCGAGTGGGCCGACGCCGACTACATTTCTAAGCGTCCAAGCCTGAAGATATGCGGTCTCCTTCGAAAATATTTCGGTCTCACGTTCTCCATTAGCCGTGTCGATACTTTTGCCGCCCATGTACATCTCGCGAAGCATTTTCGGTCGTATGCCAATCCCGTTGCGGGCAATTGATGAGTATCCAGCAAGAAGCTGGAGCGCCGAAGTTTCCA
>JANPJL010000160.1:0-4848 GCA_031425495.1 Acidobacteriota bacterium | reverse complement strand
CCCATCGCCCGAGCACCGAACGCGATCGGGTTTCCGTTCACATCCAGAACCGGGAACATGATCCGGCCGCGGAACCGGTCGAAGACGCGTTCCTTCTCTTCATTCACCGAGACGAGTCCGCTTTGTTCGATGAGTTGCTCGTCGGCCCCCTTCTCTTTGAGATGATCGAGGAGAGCGTTCCACGAATCGGGCGAGAAGCCTATCCGGAACTGTTTCTGGATCTCTTCCGAAATTCCGCGTTCGGTCAGATACGCCTTGGCTTCTTTTGCCTTCTTACTTTTGCCTTGTAACTCGGCTTCCCAAAATTCAAGTGCGATCGCGTTCAGCTCGATGATCTGATCCGAGACCTTCTTTTTCTCTTCGCGTTTCTTTTTGCTCTTCTGAAACTGCTGATCGTCTACCGGCTCCGGCAACGGCACACCGCTCATCTCGGCGACGCGTTGTATCGCCTCGGGGAAGTTCAGCCCCTCCATCTCCATGAGAAACGTGAACGCGTTCCCGCCCTTGCCACATCCGAAGCACTTGTAGAATCCCTTCGACGGACTCACCGAAAACGAAGGTGTCTTCTCTTCATGAAACGGGCAGCACCCCATCCAATTCGCACCCTTCTTCTTCAGCGCAGCATACGGTTCGATGATCCGCACCAGATCGGCACGGTCCTTGAGGTCGTCGATGAAGTATTGTTCGTAGAGCATACGGGTAGGACGGACTGTTAGTCCGTCCTCAATGTTGATCGGTGCCAGTTATTGTAACGAAAAGCGGGACGGTGGTGTAAGAGGTCCGAGCCAACTAGATCGTTGATAAGAATGTTCGTCGACCGGGGTTAGAAGCTGTCGTCTGGTCGAGTGAATGCGACCAGTCCTTTCGTAATCGTTTTGCATGGAAAGGGATTGCCCGTACCTTCCTCGGAATCCCAACACTCTTCCTGCCCGTCCAAACTAAAATCCCTCCGAATGCGTCCGAGTGAATCGAATTTACGAACCTTCATAATCTCAACCCACTCTCCAAGATCTGGTACGAAAAGATCCATTCCGGGTCTCAAGCCCTTTGCGTTACCTCCCGCGAGCGTTACGGAAATATAAATGTCATCGTAGTTCACCTCGTTCGTGGTCGAGCTGCTCGGCACCACTTGTCGGCGACCGACACGCAAGATCGTCGCTTGGATCGGCGGCACGACAAGGTGAGCATATCGGGCGGGAAGTACTGGTGGTCCCGCGACGGTAAGATCGCCCTCATCGATCTTCCACCAATAGTGCCACTCCTCCATATGGCTGACCTCTCGACCTACCGCCCTCTCCGCAAAATCTTTGAGTCGCGAAAGCGGAACGAGGTAGTGCTTCTTCCCAACTTTGGCCTTAACTAACGCATCTGCGAACAGCGGCGACCTTTGTCTTCTGCCGCTTCTTTTCGAAGTCAACCTGACGGTCTCCACGCCTTCAGTCACGCCTCCATAATCGAGTGCGGCCAGCGTATGGTAAACCTGATGAAATACGAACCCCTGTGTCGATCGCCAGCGAAGCTCTGCTGTCCCAATCCCGACATGAGTCGTGTAAACCCCCTCCCACTCACCTTCGGCCGCCTGTTGTTCGATGCGAACATAGCGTTGCTTCGCCACCCCGACATCCTTTAGTGTGTACCGGGCTAGATCGAAGCGCGAATAGCTATCATCGACGCCCCGCACTTCTTTAAACCAATTGCTATCCGGATCGACGTCCTGACCCGTGACGACGCCAAGGAGAAAGAATAAACAACCGGTCAGGCCTAGAAGGTGTCTGCTTTTCATTTCTTTTTTCGAGTTAGAACGAATCAGAGTTCGTAGAGCACTAGTTCTCCGTGACAGTGTTAATCGCCAGCAGTATCGCCTACACAACTCTGTCGCGGAGCGACGATCGAATTTGCCGTGGGCTTCAGCCCACGGATGGATACATGCCGCCGCGTCGCGTTAGCGACGGTCGAATACCCGAATCGTTCGTCGTTCTTCGAGACCGTTCGATTTAAGCAGCTCGACGCATCCTTCTCCGAACATTGTTGTCGAATAATTCGTGCGTCGCTGACGCGACGCGTGTATTGTTGTCAGAATTCCGTGGGCTAGGGCCCACGGCTAAACTCGACCGTCGCTATGCGACGAATACTTTTCTATCTATCTATCTTGGTCAACTATGCGACTCCTGAAATCTCGAGGTCTCGTTGTGCCCCGCGGAACTATCCACAATTGCATCTCGCTTTGTTTCGCTCTTCCCGCGTAGACCACCATTATTCGCGCAGTATCAAAGCCATAAGTTTTCGCTAGCTCTTGCTTAGTAAGGCGAAGAACCCGTCGCACGAAACGAGCGGAGTGTCGCCGGTCTGAAGTCGCTACGAGATGGGCCTCTACGTTAAGTTGCTGGCTAAGCTCGGCAGCGAAGTGTTCCAGCTCTAATCCGAAATCGCAGGGTTCGCTTCCCAGATCTTCTCCAAACTGGACCTCGCCGTCCTCTATTGAATTTATCGCGCTTGCGTCGAATAACGTCGGGACGAGAATGGGTGATCTGACGTAAGCGGGAACACCATCCGAAAAAGAGGCGCTGGGCGGCACGAGCCAGAATTGGATTCTCAGATCCTCCCGATCAGATCCACGGAGAAATTTCACCTTCTCCCGGGAAAAACTCCTAAATGCAATGTGATTTCGGAACAATCTCACGAATTTCTGATACCGTCCTGACAGTGAGTGTGGAGCGAGACCGACCATATAACCGGTCGCATTCGGAGTGTTACTAATCATTGCAAAAAAAGAGTCCATCCGCGACCTGACGTCCTCACTGCAGAGCTCACCGAACTCGTCCACCAGAACAGCTTTCGGCTGTTCCTGAGCGCTCGCAACCGCACACAGCAGAAGCAGGGTGATTAATGAAGCTAACAGTCGGTTTGTTTTCTTTGCCATGCGTGGCCGTCACCCAACTGGGGACCAGATGTTGCCGAGGTTTCAACCTCGCACTGAGTACCTAGCCTGTAAAGGCCGTTCTACAAAGTGGACTGACTAACAGTCCGTCCTACGATTTCATGTCGGCGACCGTGGCGCCGTTGCCGCCTTGGTCCGGGGATGCGAAGGCAAATGTTTCTATCAGCTCGTGGTTCTTCAAAAAATGGTGGACGTAATTTTTTAACGCACCCGTGCCGTACCCATGGATGATCCGGATGCGTGGAAGCGATGCCAGGTATGCTTCGTCGATGAAGCGGTCGAGCTCGTACTCGGCTTCGGCTGTTGTGTGACCGATGAGATTTAGTTCGATGGGTGCGTCGGGGGAATCAATTGGTTTGCTGATCGAGGGAGCCCTCGTTGCGGATCGGGTCTCTGTCTCGGGTTCTGCGAGTCTTAGATTTGTTAGCTTCTCGCGGAGACGCATTCCGCCGACGAGGACTTCTGCTGTTTCTTTGTCGAGTTTCTCGACTGTACCGATGTTGCCGAAGGATGTGATCACCTTCGCTCCAACGGAGAGAACCACCCCGTCAGCCGAAGCGGCTGCCACCCCTCCTTCGGAAGGAGGGGAGCCGGGCGATTTTGGATTTTGGATTTTGGATTCTTGATTGAAATCCCCGATCCCGCCATCCCCGCGTCTCCTAGTCGCCGCGTCGCTCAATTTCGCTACCACTGCGCGATTCAACTCGGCTTTACGTGCCGAACGTTCTTTGTCGAGTTTGTTCTTGAGTGCCTTGTCCTCGATCGACTTAATGAACGCGGCGGACTGACGATCGAAATCGTCTACCGTGCGGGCGAAGGTGCTTTCGAATTCTTTCTGGCGTGCTTTCTCTTTCTTGCCCGCTTCGATCTCGAGACCGGCGTATTTCATCGCGACCGCTTCGCGTTCTTCTTCGAGTGCGACGCGCAGATCTTCGGCGAGCTTTGTCTCGGTTTGTAGCTTTCGCAAATACGCTTCGGCATCCTGGGCTGAGATGTCGAGATTCTCACGGGCGTCCTCGATCACGTCGGGTAGGATTCCGAACCGGCTGGCGATCTGGATCCCCGACGATGCTCCGGCTAAGCCGAGCAATAAGTTGTATGTCGGCTGGAGCGTTTTCTCGTCGAACTCGACCGACGCGTTGATCACATTTTCGTCGTTCGCAGCGTAGATCTTTAGCCCGCGGTAATGCGTCGAGGCGATGACCTGAGAGTTACACTTGCGGCGAAAGTGATCGACGATCGCGACGCCGAGTGCCGAGCCTTCTTCCGGATCGGTCCCGGTCCCGGCCTCGTCGAGCAGCACTAGTGACGGCGCCTCGCACTCGCGCATCATCGACGCGATGTTCGACATGTGCGACGAGAATGTCGAAAGGTTCGCCGAGAGCGATTGATGATCGCCGATGTCGGCGAGCACGGACGCGTAGAAGGGAATTCGCGCACTTGTTGCGGGAACCGGCAGACCCGAGATCGCCATCAGGCTTAGCAGCCCGGCGGTCTTCAGCACAACGGTCTTACCTCCCGCATTCGCACCCGAGATGATCATCACCGATTTATCACGAGTGAGAGTGAACGAGCTCGGAACGATCGATCTGTTATCCGTGTCCTCGGTATTTCCTTTTTTTCTTTTTCTTTCCGTGTCTTCCGCTTCTTCCGTGTAATCCGTGTATTCCGTGGTCGCGGCTTTAGCTTTGACCACGGAATACACGGAATGCACGGAACGCACGGACGAAGAAATGGAACGAAGGTTTTCTTCGAGGAGAGGATGTCGGGCGTCCACGAGCTCCAACTTCTCATCATCGGAGATATCGGGAACGACGGCTTTAAACTTGCGGCCGAACTCGATTTTCGCTTTGATAAAGTCCAGCTCGGCGACCGCCTCAACCGCCGCTTCGACGGCCGGGAGTTGTTCG
>JANPJL010000159.1:0-7453 GCA_031425495.1 Acidobacteriota bacterium | reverse complement strand
CGCTGTTCGTACGAGTAAACAGGCCCTCGCCGGTCTTACCCGCTTCAGAGCGGAATTGTGAGGGGATAAAGATGAGTGCTGTCACCAATCCCAAAGTAAACAAAGTTATCAGAAGACCAAATCTGGTATCCCGACCTGAACTGTTCTGCATTTAAAAGCCCTCCTAAAAGCTTAAACGGAAAAGGGGCACTGCCACGCGGGCAGCATTAATTACCTTAAGAATAAGGACGTAAGTTTCAGGCTATTTATAAAAAAATGGACGGCAAACAAAATCTGCGCGGACGACGCCAGTCGGAATCTCTGCACTATTTAATTGGTTATTTAGGTGACGCTACTGCAAAGAAGGCTCTACTTCAAAAACCTTCGGTATGAAAAATGTAGATAATTAGTAGCAGAAAACTCTCACTCCGTCAACGCTCCTAGCGGGTTCGGCCAAAACGCTTAGGTCCAGGGGGGATTAACCCTTAGCTCCAAACGGTAATGCCGAGGTAATTGACCTTCGATTTCCACAACAAAAAAAGCGGCCAACCCGTAAAAACGGACCGGCCGCCGAAGATGTGAACCAAGGGAGATACGACGATCTCCCGCGATTCAGCTGATGTTGCCTACGGAATGTACTTTGCCGGTATCGGCGTATCCGTCGATAATCCGAAGTTCGCGGCTATTACACCAGCTGTCGAGCGGTTGAGCCACCAGGTTCCATCACGATAGATCGCTTGATCGTCTTTTCCGTCACCATCGTAATCTCCCGGTACCGGAATGTCGGTAGAGATACCGAAGTTAACGATATCGACAGCCCCGTTCGTGCTTCGAATTGTGTACCACGTTCCGCTCGATGGACGATACACGGCGATGTCGTCTTTGTTATCTCCGTCGTAATCCGCCGGAACCGGCTTGTCGGTCAACACTCCAAAAGTAGTTGCTGTCACACCGCCGCCGCTACTCGCGATCCACCAGGCTCCAGTACTCGGTCGGAATATTGCAATATCCGTCGATCCGTCACCGTTGTAGTCGCCCCGAACAGGCACGTCGCCAGCAGCACCAAATGCTGCAATGACCGTCCCGCCGCCAGTATGCTGGATGTACCAGGTGTTATTTGATGGTCTGAACACTGCAATGTCCGTCGTACCGTCGCCGTTGTAGTCACCGGCCACCGGCACATCACCCGAAGTACCGAACGCCGTCGAAGAAACGCCACCGGAGGAACGCAAGATCCACCAGGTTCCGTTTGACGGTCTGAAGATCGCCGTATCTGCTTTGTTATCGCCGTCGAAGTCACCCGGTGTCTGAATGTCGGCCGACAATCCCCAGTTTACGACTGAGATTCCGGCCGTCGATCGGTTCAGGTACCAGTTGCCTTCTGAGGGACGGAAGATCGAAAGGTCCGTTCGTCCGTCGCCATCGAAGTCAGCACGTGATCTCACGACCGAGACCGAGCATGTATAGTTGCCAACAACACTGATCGTATCAACGAACCAACCCACTGCGGCCGTGTTGTCGTCAGCACCGAATCTCCAGCGAAGACGAACGCTCTGTCCTGCAGCAGCAGCCGGCAGAATCGCAACGGTAGTCAAGTATCCAGCCGAATTGCCGTTCCACGCTGCACGGTTCGCTAGCGGATTATTGAGGCCGGCACCGAGCGTACCGTTGTAGCCATTCTGAGTGAAGGAGCCACCCGCGGCGGTGATGTCGGCAAAGGCCCCGGCACCGATGCTGATCTCGAGAACTCCGCCATCCCATCCTGCTTCCGTATTGTAGTTGTTACGGAAAGTTACCGTCGCCGCTTGTGCCGTGATCGGTATCGAAGGTGAGGTCAGACTAGTTCCACCACCGACCGTTAACGGATCGAGCGCAAAAGCTGCGTTCGGAGCCGTATCGGGCGTCGTGGTCGAAGCAACGAAATTGATACCGCTCGCTTCCGAGGTAGCTGTCCAACCTGCAGGAAACGCGGGTGCGGTGACGCCGTCGAAGTTCTCAGTGAACGTCACGTTCGGTGCGCCCAAGACGATCGTTCGCACGATGGTCGTCGCACCGAGACTGCTGTTGACGTTGAAAGTCAGAGTGTGGAGGCTGCCGCACGCAGCGCCGACTGGAACCGTGTAGCTCACCTGCTGAGCGACGGTCTGTCCATTATTGATCGTTCCGTAATTTCCTAAACCGCCGCCGACAACCTGTAGAGTCACGCCTGTCGCGACAGTTCCTGTGGTATTGGTAAGCGGAATTGTTAGAGAAAGAGTTTCACCGGGTTCGGGGAATCCGTCGTTGTCGCCCGCCGCATCGCTAACCGCGAAAGTCGGGGTCTGAAGAAGGTTCGGCAGATCGAACGCTTCGACCACGACCGCCGGAGTTCCGGCAGCGGTGACGCGAGAGCTGAAGCCCATCCCGCGAATCGCAAAACCGGCCCAAAGATCCGCAACGTCAGCCGCAGTACCGGTCGCCAGAGCTCCGGCGATGATCGCATCTCGTTCCTGCAGGAATGTCGGACCGATCGGAGCCAATTTCATGCCGTCCGTCACGTGCTGAAGTATTCGGCGGTTGCCGACTGCCCAGGTAAGTCGCTGAACGTACTTAGCGCGTACCTCCCACAAAGCGCTGCTCCAGATCTCGCCGGCATTGTGTACTGCGTCACACTGGGACACGCCGAACGGCCCGCGGGGAAACGCTCCATCAGTCAGCACGCATCCTGCGTTCAGATCAGCGAAAGTTAGAGGATTGTGTGGTCGACTGCTTGGACCACCTGTGAACGCCATTACCGCTTTCGGGAATCGACGAATCCCATGGTAATAGTTCGATGTAAAGCCAGCCGCACCAAGGTGGGTCGCATAACCGCCCACCGTATAAATTCCGTTTATCGGGTCGCTGGGTTCGGAAAGCATTGCGTGCGCGTAAAAGTCAGACCAACCCTCTCCCATTCCACGCGCCATATTGGTCGACAGCCCCGAAGCATTGCCATGCAAGCGGTTCGACGTGCCGTGCGTTACTTCATGGATGATGATCTCGGCATCGACCGTCCCGTCATAGTCGGGCGTCGGTCCGGTCCAGATATACATCTGCATACGGCCACGGCCGCCGTCTACGGGCGTGTTGAAGTTCGCGTTATTTGTTCCGCCGACATCCTGTCCTTCGGCTGACACACGGTCGGCGCCTGCGCCTCCGCGGCTGAAGTTGTCGTTCTGGAAGTTAAATGCCGCCTCGGTGAAACCAAGTCGGTAAAGTTCGTCGTGATACAAATTCATCACGTAGAACATTTGGATCACCGCACCTCGCTGGGCTTGCGCCGTAAGCGGAGCATCTCCGGGTGCAGGATTTCCTGGCGGCGGATTCCAGGTCGGGGAATCGAAAACACGATTCGGGCTGCCGACCTGCGTAGCATCGACACCGTTCGGCGCGACACGGTCAACACCTGCTTCCACAGCGTTGCCGTCTGTGATGTTATTTCCGTCGTTGATCCAACCTAGGTTGTTAAAGGTGAAAGGCGCCTCGTTACCGATCCGGCTCACATTCACCCGGCTGCTGATCGCTCCCTGTGTGCCGGTCGTCGGATCGATTGGTCCTGGCGTCAGCGGAGCCGGGTTGTCGGCCGAATTGATCATTGCGAGTGGATTCGCATAAACCTCATAGGTCGCCGCCTGGGTTTGGTCTTCGCCGATGTTCTTTCGCCAGAGCATCGTCCCGGTTTCGGCATCTACGATGACGTAGTAAGCATTCACCGGCTGCCATATCAAAACCCGCCATGCGGCGCGTGCGACGCCGGGCTCGGTTGGGAAGTAGATCTTCTCGGCCGTTGTCGCCCAGTCGCCGGAGCCGAACACGACTTTCAAGTCGGTCGATTCCGCCGCATTCACCGTCGCGTCGGTCGATTTCAGTTCGTATCCGATGTGCCGAGCAGCTGATCTGACCGCATCAGCAGGATTTCGGAAATCTGTCGAAATTGAGTTGTAATCCAGACCAGGCGCGAGGTTGTTGATGACGCGGACGATCTCACCACTCTTTGTGAAGCCCGCCTTAACCTCGCCTCTAAAAACAAGGACATCGTTAATTCTTTGTTCAAGGTGGGTGAATGAGAGATTGCCGTCGGGGTTCGTGTAATCCGTGAGGACCCTAAGCGAATCTACCTGACTGTCGTTGACACCCACAAGATCGCTGTTTTCCTTAACGAAGCCGCGTAACGCCGCTACACGGTTACCAGAAGGTCCAGTCAGGAAATTCCGGCCCATTGCGACATCCGACCCGATCACTTCGGGGTTTCGCAGTTGCGGATTGTATTCGACCTTCAGATTCGGAACCCGAGTGCGGAGGCTGGCTTCACCTTCAACAAAACTATCCCGAGCATTCGCAACGGCCGAGGCGTCCTTGCCGGACGACTGGCGTGCGGCAATTAGGAAATCTACCGAGTCTTTGCTCTTTTGTTCGCGAATATCGTAATTCGGAAGAGAACTGTCATGGCTGATTGTCCGCTCGAAAAGACCGTCACCAGTCGCGATACCCGCTTCGGAATGAAACTGGGAAGGTACGAGAATAAGCGCCGTAACGACCCCTAAAATAAACAAGGTTAATAACAGACCACGCCGGGTCTCTCGAAAATCACTCTTCTGCATTAATAGCCCTCCTAGAGCTTGGCTGGGTTAAGGGTTGCGACGCTTTTAGGTTCGATCTCTCGCGCAAAGCATCCTGGATAGTGACGAACTGAGATGGATCGACACAAAAAATTATTACAATTACAATCTACGAGACGGACATTAAAGTGAGTATGGAATTTCGGTAAACGACGGAATATTTGCGGCCTTTTTGACGGGAATTAGCAAATATTACGAATACAAAGTATTAACAAAATCTTCCCTTAGATGCAAAAAATTATGTTTGGTTTACATTAAATTACAAATGCAAGACGATCTCCTACAAACAGTATTCGGCCCTGGCGGTCTGATCGCTCGGGAACATGAGAATTACGAGTATCGGGACGGTCAGGTAAAAATGTCCGAAGCGATAACAAAAGCCTTCGAAGAAAAACGTCACCTGATCGTCGAAGCGGGAACCGGAACCGGCAAGACGCTGGCGTACTTGATTCCCGCTATCGCCGCCGCTCTCGGCACCAAGAAACGCGTCGTTATCTCGACCGGCACCAAAAATCTGCAGGAACAGTTGATGGAGAAAGACATTCCATTCCTGCAGAAGATCCTGCCTAAGAAGTTCACTGCGGCATACATGAAGGGTCGCTCGAACTACGCCTGCCTTTACAGGATCACGAAAGCCGATCATCAGCCCATTCTCGGTGGACTCGACGAGATGGACCACTTCGACGAAGTCCGCCGCTGGGCGCAAGTCACTAACGTCGGAGACCGCCGCGAACTTACCAGTCTTCCCGAAGACATCTCATTCTGGAACCGGATCAATGCGCGTTCGGAGACGTGTCTTGGGCAAAAGTGCCCCGACTTCGAACCGTGCTTTATTACGAGGATGCGTGCACGTGCCGAGGACGCAGATATCGTCATCGTCAATCATCATCTCTTCTTTGCAGATCTCAGCGTTCGCGGTAACCAGTACGGTCGAGTGATCCCTGACTATTCTTCCGTGATCTTCGACGAGGCACATCTGATCGAGGATATCGCCGCAGATTATTTCGGCGTCCAGATATCAAGCTTCCAGATCGATGAACTCGTTCGCGACTCCGACACGCTTCCGATAACCGACGCGATCACGAACCGCGATCTGACAAGGATAGGCGCAAAGATAGTCGGCCTCTCCGAACAATTCTGGATAAGGTTCACGCAAGCTCGTGTCGACGGCCGCTATCCGCTGTTGGAGGATGTCTTCATGTATCGAACTCGCGAGGGCAGTAAGGCTCCGACCGCAGTTGGCGAAGCGTACGAGGCGCTCGATGCCGCGCTGAGCAGCCTGACGGTCGCGATCGATCGTTTCTCGGACACGATACCCGAGGTTGAGAGTTTGGTCCGGCGGACAAAACAAACTAGAGCCGATCTCGATTTCGTCGTCCACCAATCGGAAAAGAATTTCGTCTACTGGCTCGAACGCCGAGGTAAGGGAATGTTCCTGCGAGCGTCGCCGGTGGACGTGTCGGAACTGCTCCGCGACAAGCTCTTCGATAAGGTAGATACATGCGTGCTGACATCGGCGACATTATCAAGCGGTGGCTCGTTCAATTTCGTTCGCGAGCGGCTCGGTCTGGATACGGGCAAGACGAATGTGCTCCACGCCGCATCGTCGTTCGATTATGAGAAACAGGCGATCATCTATCTCCCGAAATCGATGCCGGACCCGCGATCGCCGGAGTTCACGCAACTTGCGGCAGGTGAGATCGTAAAGATCCTGCAGGTGACCGACGGACGCGCGTTTGTGCTCGCAACGAGCAACGCATCGATGAACGCGCTGTACGAACTCGTGTCGGCCCGCGTCGGGTTTCCTTGTTTCGTCCAGGGGTCAATGTCGAAGAGCGGCTTACTCGACAGGTTTCGCGAGACGCCTAACGCTGTCTTGTTTGCGACTGCAAGTTTCTGGCAAGGGATCGATGTGCAGGGCGATCAGCTCTCTTGCGTGATCATCGATAAGTTGCCGTTCGCAGTTCCGACGGACCCGATCGTCGCGGCGCGTTCGAGGTTCATCGAAGAGAACGGCGGCCGCGCGTTTTTCGAATACAGCGTCCCGCAAGCCGTGATCTCGTTGAAGCAGGGCATCGGTCGCTTGATCCGCAGCCGGACCGACCGCGGCGTGATCGCGATCCTTGATCCGCGACTCCGAACCAAGGGATACGGGAGGGATTTTTTGACGAGCCTTCCCCGGATGCGGATAACGAGTGATCTTAAAGATGTTGAGAGTATCTTTGAGAGCACGAAGGGAGCGCATGTAATTTAGAGGCCGGGCCCGACCCGTCGAGCACCAAAGGTGCGGCCGTAATTTAGCCAGGGCCAACGGCCCTGGTGGGGCGATACCGATTTGTTAGCCGCAACGCGGCGGTGTATCTTTTAGTCGGGCCAACGGCCCGGAATTGGGGAGAAGATTCCATTCAGGAGGACTTATGCCCCAATCTCTATCCCAGATCTACATTCACCTCGTTTTCTCAACCAAAGACCGCCGACAATTCATTTCTGACATCATCGCGCCCGATCTTTACGCCTACATGGCGAAGGTGTTTTATGACGAATGTCGATCTCCCGCAAAGCTGATCGGCGGTGTTGAGGATCATATCCACGCGCTCTTCAATCTCAGTCGAATATGGTGCATCGCCGATGTAGTCCAGGCGATCAAGACCAGTACGTCGAAATGGATGAAAACCCAAGACCCGTTGCTCCGCCACTTTGCATGGCAGACCGGGTATGGTGCCTTTTCAGTGAGTAGGTCGAATATCGTTGTCGTCGAGGATTATATTCGTAATCAGCGGGAACATCATCGAGGAATGGATTTCAAGAATGAGTTCCGAGGATTGTTAGATAAGCAT
>JANPJL010000158.1:0-11148 GCA_031425495.1 Acidobacteriota bacterium | reverse complement strand
CAAGTTTCTCCGCGAGCTTTATCAGGCTTCTCATTTCTATCACGTCGGAGAGCACGACCACCCGATGGACGCCCCAAGTCCGCTTATCGAGGAACGCATCGCCGATGCAGCAGAGACAGTGCTTGCCGAACAGGTGGGCATCGATACCCAAGAAAAGAAGGACGAACTGGATGCGTCCCAGAAGTAGACTTTGATGACGTTGCTGGTCGCGTCGAGGGAACAACAATCTATTGCTATCTTCCGACCATTGACTGCATGGTTGCTATTAAGGCCGATCTCACTTTATGAAGCGATGCCCGGAATGCAGACGCGATTATTACGACGACACCCTAAGGTTCTGTCTAGCGGATGGCGCGGAACTTGTTTACGGTCTGGGAGACGACGGAGCCGCGACCGCGATGTTGCCAGATCGCGTAGTACCGCCGTCATCCGAAGGCGCGACAAAGCCGCAAATTAACGCTACAGCCGGGCCAGAGTCTCAACCTCTTCTGAATAACTCGACGGAAAGTGAGGGTCCTTCGGCTCATAGAGCTGCACACCAGCGGGATCTGTCCCGCAAATTTAAGGCGTCCGTTGTTTTAGGCGTGGCATTTCTGCTTGTCATGTGTGCTGCCGGTTTCGCGATTTATAAATCGGGATGGCAAAGCAAAACGCCGGCTATTACTTCGCAAATGAAATTGGCGCGGCTAACGACGACGGGCAAAGCGACTGTCGCGGCTATCTCGCCGGATGGCAGATACGTGGTGTACGCGATCAACGACAACGGCCAGCAAAGCCTCTGGATGCGGCAGACCGCCACTGAAAGCAACGTTCAGATCGTTCCCCCAGCAGCCGACGTGAATTACTCTCGGCTTATTTTCTCGCCTGACGGTAATTATCTTTTTTATACGATGGCTGCGGAAAGAAACGTCGACGACGCGACGCTTTATCAAATCCCCGTACTTGGCGGCGCGCCGAAAAAATTAATTTCGAAGATCAGCAGTTTCATGGCGCTTTCGCCCGACGCTTTACAGATCGTTTTTAAGCGCGAATTTGCAGCCGAAGGCATCGACACCTTGATGCTTGCGAATGTGGACGGCTCGAATGAGCGGCGCCTTGCAGTTCGCAAAATGCCTGAGAGCTTCTTTGAGGTTGGGGGGGCTAGAAGTGCACCCGCTTGGTCGCCCGACGGCCAAACTATCGCATGTCGCGTAACGAATCTTGACGGTCGAGTTGTTCACCAACGCGTGGTCGCAATAGACGTGGCGACTGGGCAGGAAACACCGATAAGTTCGCAGGAGATTTACGGTCTCGGGGAAGTCGTGTGGCTAAACGATCAAAGCGGATTGATAATGCTCGCTGCCGATGAGCAGGGCGGCCGAGCCCAGCTCTGGCACCTTTCCTATCCCGACGGCGAGGCGAGGCGAATCACAAACGATTTCAATAACTACCGCTCGATCAGTCTGACGGCGGATTCGACGAAGCTCGTTACGGTTCAGTTAGGTCGAACTAGTTCGATCTGGGCTACGCCGTCGAATGATGTTACCCGCGCCCAGCAGCTCACTAATGGAGCGGGTAGATCTGATTACACAATGCGATGGACTCCCGATAACAAAATATTGTTTGATTCAACCGCCGGCGGCTTGCGTGACATTTGGATAATGGATGCTGACGGCGGCAATCAGAAACAACTTACGAGTGAAGGTGCGTTTGGTCCGTCCGTTTCGCCCGACGGCCGCTATATTTCCTTCCGCTCTAATCGTGAAGGCTTGGCACACATTTTTCGGAGTGATGCTGATGGCGCCAATGTGAAGCGATTGACGAACGGCAGCGGCGAATTCGTTCCGGTTTTTTCGCCTGACGGCAAGTGGGTGCTTTATAATTCCAGAGAATCAGGCGTGATCTCTCTATGGCGCGTCCCCGTCGACGGCGGCGAGCCGCAGCAGTTAACCGAAAGCCATGCGTATGACATCTCCGTGTCGCCCGACGGCAAGTGGCTGACAGCAAATTACCGCGACGACGAGCCGAACTCGCCAGACAAAGTCGCAATCTTCCCATTTGAAGGCGGGCAACCTGTCAAGACCTTCGAGAACATTCCGACGCGCGAGCAGCGTATAAGCTGGACGGTCGACAGCCGCACTCTCATTTACATAGACACGCGCGGCGGTGTTTCCAATCTCTGGACGCAAGCCCTCGACGGCGGCGAGCCGAAACAAATAACCGACTTCAAGGCGGATCGCATATTCTCATACGACTACTCGCGCGACGGCAAACAATTGGCCCTCTCGCGAGGCTCGATCAACAACGACGTTGTGATGATCAGTAACTTCAAGTGAGCCGGTATCATTTTGAGCAGTTCTCGTTTGTGAACAACGGTTGCGGGTCCAGCGGCTATTATCAGGTAGAAAGGGAGATTAGGTTCATGGAGCAATTGAAAAAATGTTTTGTTCTTGCCTTGATTCTTCTTGGTGTTGCTCTTTCTGAGAGAGGCCAATCCGCACCGAGATTGAGTCGGGACGAACGTTCGGTCAGACAGGTTGTGGGCCAAGTCCAGGAAGCGTGGAACGCCCACGACGGTAAAGCTTTTGCCTCACCGTTTGCCGCTGACGCCGATTACGTCGTCGTCAACGGAATGTATGCGAAAGGCAGGGATGAGGTCGAGAAGGGGCACACGGGCCTTTTCAACTCGATTTACAAAGACAGTCGGAACGTCGCCATAATACGAAGCGTGCGTTTCTTACGAAAGGACGTCGCGGTGGTACACGTCGAATGGAATCTCGAATTTAGAGTGGGCGGAAAAACTGAGAAGGGCCACGCACTAAATACGATGATCATGACGAAGGACAAAGGTATCTGGAGCATCGCGGCTTTCCAAAATACGCCAATACAACCGAGTAGTCGGTAGTCTCCGAGACGTCAGGTGGACGTCGCTTTCGTCAAAGATTACAAGCCCAACGCGGCGAGTGTGCGTACTTGATAGCACCAAGCTTCAATTTACGGATATCAAACCTCTGAGGTATTACTAGCATGATAAAGAACGCCGTTGCTGTGCTCGCTTTGATTGCATTCGGTTTCACTCTTGTTCCGGGCCAGACGATCGATCCGGAGAAAGTCGTTGCAGGGGCCCAACGCGCCTTTGAAAAAGCGAGCAAGGCGTACGTTGCGCCGGGACCGGGCTGTGCCGTCGGCGTGTCGCTGAACGGGCAGTCGGTTTTAGAAAAAGCATTTGGGATGGCCGAGATCGAGCACGGCGTTGCGAACACACCGCAGACGATCTTCGAATCCGGCTCCGTCGCAAAGCAGTTCACGGCAGCGGCGGTCGTACTGCTCTCGCTGGACGGAAAACTTACTCTCGACGATCCCGTCAAGAAACATATCCCCGAATTTCCGGATTATGGTGCACCGCTCACGATCAGACATCTACTCAATCACACGGCGGGGCTTCGCGACTGGGGCTCTGTGATGTCGCTGACGGGTGCAGGCCGTGGAACCCGGGTCGTGACGCAGGACCTTGCATTCGATGTGATGATCCACCAAAAGGCACTCGACTTTACACCCGGTGCCGAATATTCATATTCAAACAGCGGTTACAATCTTGCGGCCGTTATCGTCGAGCGAGTGTCGAAACAGAAATTTGCCGATTATGTCGGCGAACGCCTTTTCAAACCGTTAGGGATGACAAAAAGTTCGTGGCGTGATGATTATCAGCGTCTCGTTCCGGGTCGTGCCCAAGCGTATTCGCGAGAGGGCGACAAAGCGCCCTGGCGCCTGAACATGCCTATCATGAACGTCTACGGGAACGGCGGAATGCTGACAACGGTTGGCGACTGGTTGAAGTGGAATGCGATGCTCGATTCGCGATCAATGGGCGCTCCGCTGGTGGAAGCTCTCGAGACTGTCGGTGTTCTCAATGACGGACGAAAGATCACTTATGCGCTCGGCCTCGATGTGGGCACCTACAAAGGTCTCAAGGAAGTCTCGCACAGCGGCGGGACGGCCGGCTATCAAACATTCCTTGCTCGCTATCCCGAACGAAAACTTTCGGTCGCGGTGCTCTGCAACGGTTTTCCACCGTCATCCGGCGACGTCGTTCATAGCATTGTAGATGAGATACTCGGACCGTTTCCAGACGGGCCGAAGCCGCCGGAGGGGATTAGTGTACCGGAAGATCAGTTGAAGAAATACGTCGGTATCTGGCGTAACGAAAAGACGCGAAACGCCAACCGACTTTCAGTCGATAAGGGCGAGCTGAAACTTAACGGCACATCACTCCGGCCTATGGCAGACGGATCTTTCATGCTCGGCAGTTCTCGCGTAACGTTCGTAACTGATAAAGACGGTAGGCCGACCGTCGCTGAGATCAACAACGACGGAGCAACAACTCGTCTGACCACCCAACAGGAGTGGACCCCGACCGCGTCTGAGCTGTCGGCGTTTGCCGGCGACTGGTATAGCGAAGAAGCGGGTGCGACGTTTAAGTTTGCGATTGACGGCGACAAGGCTTTTATCAAGCAGCGTCCCACGACCACTTTTCCGCTTCGACCGCTGTATAAAGATCATTTCGGCGCTCAAGGCTTTATTGTTTGGTTCTCGTACGACGGATCGGGAAAAGTCGACAAGCTTCACGTCGGCGGATCACGGTTGCGAGATATCGTTTTCGAACGCGTGCGAAAATAAGGCGGGCGGCAAACAAAAAATGACAAACCAATCAAATCTTGACGCGGCGGAGATCAGCGCTGCACTAACCCGATTGGCGGACAACGTAAAAACCGCATACGCGCAAAACGATGCCGAACTGTACGCGTCGACGCTTACCGAAGACGCGATCATTTCAATGCCCGGCGCACCTCCAGTCCGTGGACGCGAGGCTCTCAAAGCTGCATTCGAGTCCAGGCCGCAGTTGCCGCCGGGAGCAACGTTCGAGGTGGACGCAACCGAGTTGGAGATCATCAATGACGGCTGGGCATACGCATTTGGAACGGACACGCTTACGATTCCCAGTGGCGAGTCCGGACCGATAGTCGGAACAATCACTTTCATGGTCCTGCTCCGCAAGACGCCGGAAGGCTGGAAAACTTTTCGCGAAGTGCTGAGCACGGACCAGTAGCGGGAGTCAACGAGGGTAAATGTACAAAAATTACAAGATTGGCTCTTCACGCTTAATGGTCGCGACGTTCGTAGTTGTTTTAGGTATGTGCTTCGTTGATAGCTCGTTCGCGCAAGCGTCGCCGGAGTCTGTTATCAAGAGTTTCTATAACGGTTACATTCGCGCGACGGCCGGCGGTGTCGAGCCTCTGGGGAAACGATCGGCACTTAGAAAATATTTAACCGCAAGCCTCATCAAAAAACAGGTCGATGCATACGAAGCAAGTCAGGACGCCGACTACTTCCTCCAGTCTCAAGAATACGAAGCTGGATGGGAAAACGCGTTCACGATTTCAAGTCCCGTGATCAAAGCCTCTGTCGCGACCGCGATAGTAGATTTCCCGGGCGGATATCCCCGAGTAAAGGTCACACTCCGAAAACAGGCGGGACGATGGAAGATAGACCGCGTTCTAAATGCACAACGGAAGTAGAAGTTGAAACGTTCACAAAACCAGATGATAACGAAACCCGGAAACCTCACAAATCCAGCGTCATTCATAATGCTCGTCTTAATTCTTGTGATGCTCGCCGGCAACGCGTCTTCACAATCGGATGACGCCGTGCTGGCTGCCGGTGACCCACCGCTCACGCAATTAATGGCAGGGAAGGTAATCGTGTTGCTTGATTGGGCACTGGAGTTAAAGCTTTACAATGCGCAAGAGATGCAGATCCGCGACACCCTCGTTGCCGGCTGGAAGTCAAAAGACCAGGCCGAAATAAGTGGAACGCTTCAGATCATCGAACTCTACGAGAAGATCTTTCGAATGGGCGAAGACGAACGGAATAAAGCGCGCGGCCCTTTGAAAGATCTGTTTCTGAAGAGTATTCGTGCCGAGCCCGACGACGCCCTCGCACAGATTCTGTTGTCCGCGTATCAATCCGTCCACTCAATGACGTCGAAAGAGTCGTCGTCGGCCAGTCTCCCCCACTCCTCGGCCGCGAGCGGTGGTCGAGTCGGGTCCGATGGGATTACCGGGGTTTACCGCATGCTCCGCCCGCGTGCGATCAACATAAATAGTACGGTTTCGGAATCTGGATATTGGATCGAGTACATTACATTTTTGCCAAACGGCAATGTGTACTGGTCGCTGCCTCCAGAAGGATTGCTCCATTTTGACGCAGCCTTGACGGCACGAAGCGACCCGGACGATTGGGGAACGTATACGATCAGGAACGGCGCGATCCATGTCCTCCGCGGCCCGTCGAAAACCCCTTATGTCATTACGCGCGACGGTGAACGCCTGAATAATCCACCTTCGCTTGGCAAGGGTACGTTCCGTCCTGTTCCTAATGTCGACGGATTAAGGCTCGAGGGAACGTATAGGCGCGATGCCAGTGAACCAGCACTGACATTTACGGCAGACGGGAAATTTCGCGACGGTGGTGTATTCCGTTTTTTCGGTACTCTAGTCCGCCCCGACGGATCGCATTATCAGGATGACGGGATTCCGGGTTCCGGCACCTATCGAATCGAACAAAACACTCTCGAGCTTCGCTATACCGACGGACGCTTAAAGCGGCATCCGTTCATAGCGTTTCCGGAGAATATTGCAAAGAGGCCGGCCGTTGATAGGTTTATCCTCCGCCGTGAGGAAAGCTTTAGCCGGTTCTGATTCGACTCTTCATGCGTCCCAACCACGACGCCTGATGTACAATTGCGGCGCTGCGAATAGGGGCAGCGGGAGTTACATCTTGAAATTCTTTTTAAAATTATTCACCTTCGGGTATCTAAGCGTTATCGTTCTCTTTTATGTCGCCGCTATTGCCCTGATCGTGTTCGCGTTACTTGAGTTGTGGCACGGTGTGGACCCGATGTCGGGCGCCCCGCTGCGGGAAAGGTTCAACGCGGTACTTGAAAGTATCGGTCTGCTGACGATCGCGGTGGTGGCACTGGAACTTGGACAGACGATTCTTGAAGAGGAAGTGCAGCGTGCGGTCCACGTAAGCTCTCCAACGCGAGTCCGTCGATTCCTATCGAGATTTATGGTAGTGATCGTCGTCGCGCTTTCGATCGAAACTCTGGTCGCCGTATTCGTCCTTGTGCACGAGGACGCATCGAAGCTTCCGCAGGCGGCCTCGATCGGCATCGCCGCCGGAGTTTTACTCGCGGCCTGGGGATTGTTCATCCGAATGAACACAAGTGCCGAGGCATTGGAACCCGAGGCGATGGAGCAGGCGAAAAGTGAGGATACCAAGGTCGAGGTCCCGTCGCTCGATTGAGTCGGTAACGCCGCGTAAATAATTATGAAGAGCTCCAATCTCAGCCGGCGCGAGTTTATCGGAGCGACGGTCACAGCTGCGGCTTCGACAACAGTACTTACAGGTGCAGTTCCGCCGAAGTTGCCGCCGAACATTATTTTTATCCTTGCTGATGACTTGGGCTGGGGTGATCTGAGTTGCTACGGCAGGCCTGATTACCGAACACCGAACCTCGACAAGCTGGCCGCGCAGGGCATGCGATTCACAAACGCATATTCGGCTGCACCCGTGTGCACGCCGACGCGCGTCGCATTTCAGACCGGACGATATCCCGCGCGACTTCCCGTCGGACTTGAAGAGCCGATCACGCAGAGAAGCCAACTCGGTGAGCGCGTCAAGACGGTCGGTATTCCGCTAGAACATCCCACCGTCTCATCGTTGATAAAAGCACAAGGTTATGACACCGCTCTTGTAGGCAAATGGCATCTAGGCTATCTACCGTATTTCGGTCCGCTTAAGGCGGGATACGATGAGTTCTTTGGGATCATGAGCGGCGCCGTCGATCATTTCACACACAAGGACATGACGAGCAACCTCGATTTCTTTGAAGGCGAGGTGCCGGTCGAACGAGTCGGGTACATCACCGATCTACTTACCGAAAGGGCTGTCGAGTATATAGAACGGCTACACACGAGACCCTTCTATTTGAGTTTGCACCACACCTCCCCTCACTGGCCGTGGGAAGGCCCAGGCGACCTCGCGATCAGCAAGACTCTTAAGGGCGGGTACGCAGGATTTACCGCCGGCGGTTCGCTAAAGATCTATGCCGAAATGATGAAAAACCTCGATGCCGGGATCGGAAAGGTCCTCGACGCACTGAGACGTAGCGGGCAAGAAAAAAACACTCTTGTTATATTCACGAGCGACAACGGCGGCGAACGCTTCTCCTACAACTGGCCATTCTCGGGTCAGAAATTCGATCTTCGCGAAGGTGGAGTGCGCGTTCCAGCGATCGTACGATGGCCCGGATCGGTAAAACCCGGACGAGTCACCGACCAGCCGGTCATAACCATGGACTGGACCGCAACGATGATCGCAGCGGCCGGTAATAAACCGGATCCGAATTATCCACTTGACGGTGAGGATTTGACCGGCGTGCTAAAAGGTATGAAACCGATCCACGATCGAACCTTCTTTTGGCGAACCTATCGACAGGGCGGGATGCGAAGCGGAAAATGGAAGTACATCCGCGAGGAAAAAAACGAATTGCTTTTCGATCTCTCCGTTGACGAACATGAGCAAGCGAATTTCAACGACTCGCATCCGGAGATACTTGAACGCCTCCGCGCGGAATTTAAAAAATGGGAATCGGAAATGCAGCGATACCCGACCGCGTAATCGGGATCAAATATTCGTTTGAGGGGCCGGACCGATTCTGATTGAGTCCTTTAATTTGCCCCGACGTCTTGAGGCCGTATCAAACCCGGATACTGGGCGGTGAGGCCGCTGAAGATTCTAGTTTTGATACAGCCATCCAGGCGGGCGGCAATTTAAAGAGAAGCCGGGAACTTGGCGTCTCTCTCCTATCAAAAGATGGACCAAGTCAACATAAGAACGGCAATGCCGAGCGACCTGCCGGTGCTTCTCACATTCGAGCAGGCGATAATCGCGAGCGAGCGCCCTTTCGATGAGACGATCCGCGTCGGCGACGATGTTCACTATTACGATCTGGAATCCTTGATCTCGTCATCCGATTCAGAAGTAGTCGTTGCAGAGTTACGGTCGGAAATGATCGGTTCGGGATATGCCCGGATCGAAACCTCGGACCTGTATCTCAAGCATCGCGAACATTCGTATCTCGGATTTATGTACGTTGTCCCCGAACATCGGGGAAAGGGAATAAATAAAAAGATCATTACGGCGCTCGAATCATGGTCTCTCTCTAAAGGCGTGACCGAGATGCAATTGGAAGTCTACGCCGAGAACGCGGCAGCGCTCAGGGCATACGAGAAATCGGGTTACAGAGGTCTCATACTCCAGATGCGAAGAGAACTTTGAGAAGATTAGAAATACGCGATCTAAAATCGTCGAGCTAGACCAACTCATAAGAGGAAAGACATGAAAATCGGAATCTCGATCGGCATACTCGCTTTAACTCTACTCGCTCAACTTTCAGTCAAGGGGCAAACCAGTCAATGCAAAGCGGCAGATGAAACGGCGATCCGAGGTGTACTAGCTGAGTTCAACGACGCGTGGAGCGCGAAAAGCGCTGTGCGGTATGCTGCAGTTTTCGCCGAGGAAGGCGATTGGGAAAATGCCTTCGGGGGGCGGCGTAAGGGAAGAAAGGAGATCGAGGAATTCATCAGCGGCCTTGTATCGCAATTCAGCACGGCGATGGAGACTATTACGAATACAAGGGTCTGGTGCATATCTTCGAAGATGGCTTTGGTAGACATCTACCAAACGATAAGTGGACAGAAGCTCCCGAGCGGAAACATTGTACCGACGCGGAGCATTCGGATGACTCAGTTGTACGAGAAGACTGGTGGCAGATGGTTGATCAAAGTCCATCGCGTGGCCGACCTCCGCCAGATGGCCGGACGCCCCGCAGCGGTCGAATCAAAAAAGCCTTAGAGGATATGAAACGAATATTGATGGTGGCTAATCTCGTATATTGCCTGTTGGGAATCGTGGCGGCGCAAAGTGCGCCGGTTCCAGGCGGTAACGTTTTGCGACGTCAAGTTAGCTGTTTAAATTGCCTCCACGTTCAGGTGGAGGACCGCTAGTACCTCAAGCGCGGCTTTAGCCAAAGATCAACAAATGGTGTCCTAGGCTTCAGCCAAATTGGGCTAAAGCCAATCGGAATTTATTCTTTTAAGTTCGGCTAAAGCCTTCCTTGTTGTGACAGCTACCTCCACCTGAAGGTGTAGGCAATCTAAACAGCCGTCTTGCCTCGGGGCAATTTGGTTCTATTTGGCAAGCACGAATAGCTACCCATACGTACCTTACGTAGTTTCAGAACACTTTAGAACGCTTCATCTAAATTAGTTGCGAACCTAGCGCGTTATCGCTAAGATTCAAGCCTAAAACTACGCACAAGGAGCTCCCACAATGCCTTGGATAAAAGTCTGGCTACATTTTGTTTGGTGCACAAAGGACCGGTTTCCGTTTTTGCAGGATGGAATTAGAACTAGAGTATTCGAACACATACGCGAGAATGCTCGAAACAAGAACATCCATATCGATTTTCTGAACGGATACATTGAGCATGTACATTGTTTGATCTCACTTGGGTCCAATCAAACCCTGGAGAAGCTAATGCAGCTGATAAAAGGTGAGTCATCATTTTGGATCAACAAGAGTAACCTCACGAAGACGAAGTTCGAATGGCAGGACGAGTACTTTGTCGCGTCGGTGAGCGAATCGAATGTTGCGTCTGTTAGAAGATACATCGCCAGACAAGAAGAGCATCATTCGAAGGTTCCGTTCGATCGCGAGTTTGACGATATGATACGGCGGGCGGGTTTTCAGAGGTATAAAGATTTACATTAGCGCTGCTCGACTCGGTAAAGAAGCTAGCCTCGTTAGTTTGTCGGTTTGGCTGATAGGGTAAATCTGCGGGCGCTAGCTGTTTAAATTGCCTCCACCTTCAGGTGGAGGTCCAGGTCGCCTCGAGCGCGGCTTTAGCCATCTCTAAAGACGGTTTCGTTGTCAAGACACAGCTGTTCCGTGGCGCCGAAATAGCGTCGAGGAAATGTTCGGGTTGTGACAATGGATTCGTTCATGACTTAGTTTTTATTTTTGTTTTTGTCCGAAGCGTGGCGT
>JANPJL010000157.1:0-4858 GCA_031425495.1 Acidobacteriota bacterium | reverse complement strand
GAGCGAGAATACAAACGTGCGATCGAGCTTAGCCCAAACTATCCAACGGCCTATCACTGGTATGCCGAATCACTTTCCGCGGTGGGAAGATTTGACGAAAGCATTGCCATGTATGAGCGGGCGTTGAAGCTCGACCCGATGTCGCTTGCAATAAGTACCGATCTCGGTCGGGCATATTACGTAGCGCGCCAGTATGACCGCGCGATCGAACACCTGAAGAAGATCGAGGAACTGGATCCGAATTATGTGAGAACGCATTTTTATCTTGCGGGTGTTTATGAGCAAAAAGAAATGTTTGAAGAGGCTTTGGCTTCCAGACGAAAGGGCATTCTACTTAATGGTGGTAACAGCGAACGCCTGACAGCCGCGGGACGCCGAGTCATGGACGCGGTCGCAGCGGCAGGCCGCAAAGGCTATTGGAGTACAGCGATTGCCCTGACACAAGAGGCTGCGGAGCGGAACGGTGAATCGTTGAATCCGTCGGAGATGGCAGAGTTATACTCACTTTTGGACGATAAGAACAAGGCCTTCGAGTGGTTAGAGACTTGTTTTCGAGAACGTAGGGTGAATTTGGTTTTTCTCAATGTCGAGCCGGCGTACGACAACCTTCGATCCGATCCGCGCTTTGCGGACTTGGTTCGACGCGTCGGTACGCCCAACTACGCGCCGGGTGTCCGTTAACGGATGAACGCCTTGAAGCTCGGCTGCGACGATATGGGACTTGCCGTAACGGTGCGAATGCCCACTGAGCGTTGAAGTTGGCTGCCGGAAATAAACGTTGACCCTGGATGGGACAATTTGCGCGACGACCCGCGATTCAAGGATTTGCTGAAACGGATGAATCTGCCGGATTAGATTTTATGAAAAGATGCCCCGAATGCAGGAAGGACTACGTCGACGACAGTTTGCTCTACTGCCTCGACGATGGCACGGCACTCGTTCAGGGTGTGGTGGATGAGCCGCTGACGGCGATCCTCCACCAGACTGCTCCTCCGCGGGAAGCGGCAACCCAAGCTCAGATACACATGACGGAGCAGACGGCGGTCTTGCCTCCGGGAAGCATTGAAATGCCAAGAGGGAGCCGCTTTGATAAGCGCATGCTCCTCGCACCGGTCGCGCTTGCGGCAATAGTTCTTGCCGGATTCTACGGTTATCGTTACTTTGCACCGACCAACCAGATCGAATCAATCGCGGTAATGCCGTTTGTTAATGAAAGCGGCAATGCTGACGTTGAATATCTTTCCGATGGAATGACCGAAACGCTGATTAAAAGTTTGTCGAACCTGCCAAATTTAAATGTCAAACCGCGCTCAAGCGTGTTTCGCTACAAAGGCAAGGACACGGACTTGCCGACGATTGCCAAAGAATTGAACGTCCAAGCAATCTTAACCGGGCGCGTTGTTCAGCGCAGCGACCAAGTAACACTTAGTTTGGAATTGGTTGATGTCTCAAGAGACAGCGTTATCTGGAGCGAGCAATATAACCGGAAACAATCCGACCTTGTTGCTCTGCAAAGCGAGATTGCCAGAGACGTTTCGGCGAAGCTGAAATCGAAACTCTCCGGCACGGACGCGGCGAAAATCGAGAAGAAATATACCGAAAATGCGGAAGCGTATCAGCTTTATCTTAAAGGTCGGTATCAGTGGAACAAGCGCACGAGCGAATCGCTCAAACAGGCTGTCGAGTTTTTCAATCAGGCAGTCGAAAAAGACCCGAATTACGCTCTCGCGTATTCGGGCTTGGCTGAAAGTTACACGCTGTTTGGGAATTACAGCGTCGCGCCGCAGCTCGACGCGATGCCGAAGGCAAAGGCGGCGGCCTTGCGGGCGATTGAACTAGATGATTCGCTGGCGGAAACCCGCGTCGCGCTCGGAATCTATTATGCAAACTTTGCATGGAATCAGCCTGCTGCCGAAAATGAATTTCGCCGCGCCATCGCACTCAATCCGAATTATGCGACGGCGCATCAGCAGTTCGCTATCGAATGCCTGACCGCGATGGGAAGACTCGACGAAGCCGTCGCCGAGGGAAAACGCGCCGAAGAACTCGACCCGCTTTCGCCGATCATCGGCGCGGATCTGGGTCAAATTCTGGCACGAGCCAGACGATTCGACGAATCCATCGCGCAGCTCAATAAAGTTATCGCGCTCGAACAAAATTTCTGGGTTGCTTACTGGTATCTTGGACAGGCATATCACGGCAAAGGACAATATGCGGAAGCTGTCGCGGCATATCGAAAAAGTTTGACGTTAAATAACAATTCGTTTATCAAAGCACTGCTCATCCGGTCTCTAGCGAGAACGGGCGAGCGCGGCGAAGCTGTCAATCTGCTCGCCGAATTACAGGCGGAGTCCGCCCGCCGCTACGTCTCGAGTTCGGCTTTTGCCATTGCCTACGAAGCGCTCGGCGAAAAGGACAAGGCCTTTACTTTTCTGGAAAAAGAGGTTGCCGAACGCGCCTCGCGCCCGCCGCTGTTTGCAATCAGTCCGATCTGGGACGATTTGCGCGACGACCCGCGTTTCGCGGCCGTGATCGTCAAGGTCGAGCAATTGAAGCTGGATTGAACATATGCTCGCATTCGCTCACACGTTGGCAGAAAAAGTGGTGAGCCGTTGTGAGACGATGCGCTAAACCTTACTTCGTCAGAGCTTTGAGCTAGCAAATCGTGGGTAACCCCTAGACTATTGACGGTGAGCTAGTTCGAACATACGAAACAAATATGATGATTAAGAATTTCGTTTGCGCATTGGCAGTAACGATACTTTGCCTTTCGATCAACTCAGCGACGAGGGCGAACACTTCGGGTGAATTAAGTGTTCTCAGCAGCAACGTTAGTCGGCCCGCGATATCGGAATTGATTCCGATGTTCGAGAAAATTTACAGGATAAAGGTAAAAGTACAGTATGCGAACAATCCCATACTGAAGCAGCAAATAGAGGCAGGCGGGAGGTTCGACGTGGTGATCATCGAGCCGCAAATGCTGGCCGAGCTTTCCAAAGCCGGCCTCATCGACACAAACTCTGTTGTCGCCTTGGCGAAGATCGGCATGGCCTTGGTATCGAAGAGGGGCGGTCTTGCTGTTGATATTGGCACTGTCGAATCGTTCAAGAAGGTGCTGCTCTCCGCAGACTCAGTCGCCTACGCAGCGGACGGACATAGCGGAACTGTTTTCCTTCGCACCCTCGAACAACTAGGTATCGCTAACCAAATGAAGCCGAAGCTAATGCCAATTGTTGGTCGGCTTCCCACCCTGACGGTGGCTGAGGGCAGTGCTCAGTACACGGCCATCCCGTTTGCTGGTTCCGATCCGCGCCTGCAAATGGTTGGCAAATTCCCGGATGAGATTCAAACGTACATCGGCATTTCCGCTGGTGTCAGTCCACGTGCGGTAGAACCGGGATCCGCGCGTGCATTCCTGGAATATCTTCAGTCCGGTTCGGCTAATGCCCTATTCAATTCTCAGGGTTTCACGCCGCTGGGCCTTGCACCGGTCAGCGTTCCCGTCGAGAAAGAACCGATGCACCGGCTGAAATTCGAGAATGAATTCGTTCGGCTCTTCGATGTTCTCGTCCCCGCCGGTGAGGCTACATTGTTTCATGTACACCTATATGCCGGCGTCAGCGTGCGGGTGAGCAATGCTCTGATAATCGATGAGGAAGTAGCCGGTAAGGCGACACCGTATGAGATCAAGTATGGGGAAGCTACGTTCGGAGCGCGATCACAGCCCCTGACGCACCGCGTTGTGAACAACGGCAAGAGCGATTTTCACAATATTTTTATCGAGATATTGCCAAGCAATAATGTGGCAGGCGCGGTTGCGTTTCCTATTCTTTCGGACGACCACGTTATCCTGATCGACAACGCGCGGGTGCGGATAAATCGCCTTGTCCTGAAACCGGGTGAATCGTCCAAACTGCATACACATCAGATGCGTGGCCTTGGCATTATTCTTTACGAGTCGAGGATCGAGCTCACCGCACCCGACGGGACCAAGCGAACAGTTGATTCAAAACCTGGTGATCATGCCTGGCAGAACGCCGGTACGACACACATCATCAAGAACATTGGATCGAACGTATTTGCAGCGATCGATATCGAATTGAAGTTCTAAGGAAGCTAGAAATCAAAACATAATTAGGATTTGCTGAAACGCAAGTATCGAGCAGAAAAAACATAATGAAGCGATGCCTTGAATGCGGCCGCGAGTATGACAGCAGCATGATGTTCTGTCTCGATGACGGGGCCGAATTGCTCTACGGCCCGGCGTCTGCCGATGAACCCGCGACGGCGATCTTGTCGGCGTCCAGAGTTATCGCTCACACCGCTCTCGGAGATAAAGAAGCCGCGATAGCGATGCTCGAGAAGGACGTTGAAGAAAGATCGTCTTATGTAGTGACGATCGGGATCGAGCTTGCCCTTAAAGAACTGCACGACGACCCCCGATTCAAAGCGATGCTGAAAAGAATGAATCTGCCTGAATAGAATTTTATGAAACGATGCCCTGAATGCAGGCGGGATTATTCCGACGACACGCTGCTGTATTGTCTCGAAGATGGAGTTGCGCTCATTCAGGGACCGGTGCCCGGAATGTCGGGTGAAGTGAATGAGCCGGCGACGGCGATCTTGCACGAGACGGCCCCGTCCGGCGAGGCTCCCACTCGCGCACAGATACACGCGACCGACCAGACGGCAGTTTTGCCGACGGGCACGGGTGATATTGTTCCTAGGGCGATCGGCTTCGACAAACGACTGATACTGGCTCCGATCGCACTCGCTGTAATTGCACTTGGTGGTTTCTTCGGCTACCGATATCTCGCTCCGCCCAAACAGATCGAATCGATAGCTGTCATGCCGTTCG
>JANPJL010000156.1:0-16541 GCA_031425495.1 Acidobacteriota bacterium | reverse complement strand
GAGCGCGTGGAAACGAAAACCACCCAGCGACCGTCGGGCGAAGATTGCGGAAATACATCTCCCGGCCCTTCGGTCAGTTGTTTGAGATTGCCGCCATCCGGATCCATACGCCAGATGCTCCTTGTGCGGCGCGCTCGTGTGGACGTGAAGACGATGTAGCGGCCATCGGGCGTGGCCCACGGGTACAAGTTAATGCCCTCGCTGGCTGTCAACTGCTTCAGATTTCTTCCATCCTGCTCTATGCTCCAGATATCACTGAAACCGCTTCCTCGTGACGTGTAAAGTATTTTACCGTCGGGCATCCACGACAGACCCAACTGCCCATCAGACCGGCCCGAAGATATCTGCTTCACACGGCCCGCGTCCCCTTGCGGCGCAACCCAAAGGTTCATTTCGCCCTCGGTCTGGACTGTGACCAGCGCGTTGGAATCGGCGGTTAGGCTCAGCCGGTTATAGTTATTCAGGTCGTTGGTGATCTTACGCACCTCGCCACCTGGGTAAGAGATATGCCAAAGCTGAGTTGCAAACGAACCCGGATCCGGCGCAATTACGACGAGGCCGCTTCCATCCGCGAGCCAAGCGACTCCTCCCGTTCCCAGGCCGGCACCGGGCGGCCATTTTTCGGCAGTGATCGGCCTTTCCGCGCCGCTTTCGACCTGCAATTCAACAACGATATTTCCCCCTACGGCCTCGCTCGGCGGTCCGACCGTGACCGACGAGGCCAGCCGTTTCCCGTCAGGCGACCACGATGGCCCGCCGTTGCTGTAGGCACCATTGATCAACTTCCGAACGGCGACCTCTCTCTCGCCAGTCCCGTCCACATTCGCAACGATCAGCGCGGTTCGATCTGAAGAACTTGCTTGCGTCGCGCTGCCGCGCATAAACGCCAGCCGCGCCCCGTCCGGCGAAATTGAGATAGGAGAATTGACGTTCTCGATCACCTTTCGCGAAGCGCCGCCGAGCACCGGCACCTGATAGACAGTGCGGGTCGCGGGATTATTGGGCTCGCCCTGAACGTAATAGATAAAGTTGCCGTCTTTGGAGAATGTGACCCCGTAATAGTTCAGCGTCGAGGGCGGGACGATCTGCGTGTCACTAGTAGTCACGACCTGCCGCAGCCAGAGGCTTCGCTGCCCGGCGTCGCTCTTTACGTGGGCGACATACTTTCCGTCCGGCGAGATCGCCGCATCCGACGCGTTACCCGAAGTCGTCAGCCGCTGAAGCCTCGCCGATTGAAATGAGGGGGTGCGTGTACCTTGCTGCGCTACCCATTTGTAAATGCCGTAACTGAGGCCGGCGACCAACATGGCTGCGATCACCAAACCGCCGGTTATGAAACCTTTCAGCCGTTTAGCTCGGTCAGTGCCGGCGTTTGCGAGCGGCAAATCGGGTTTCTGATACCGGATCGTCGGCTCACCGGTAACTGCCATGATTGCCGTTGCTGGTTCATCCGAACTTGCAGGTCCTTCGAGAAGCGCAGTTCCGTCGTCGAGACAGAAAGCTAGCGTGTCATCATAAAAGTCGCGTCTGCATGTGGGGCATCGCTTCATTAACCAGCCTATGACTAGTCGGATTCTGCGGCGTAATTATACTTCGTCTCGTTAAGACGTGCGACATGTTAGTGCGCCGGATCTTTGCTTTTAAAGAGCTGCTCCCTATGCCCGTTGCATTCAATTCGCCGGGAGCTCTCCTCGATCAAACGCCAAATTGTTTCAAATGGTGATCGATGTGTTTGTAAGCCATCACTGCCCATTGCTTGGCGGTCATCTTTCCGAACATCGGATGGTGCAAACAATCGTGATCAATTGAAAGGGTGCCAAGGGTGTCGACGGCATCGACCACGATCTTCCTATCCGCGAAAAATTCCTGCGGCTTTCTGCCATTCTCTTGTTGATCAAACTCAGGCGAGGTCTTTACACCTTTCGGGATCGGCAATACGTATAAGACAAGCGGCTTAACAAAGATCCTCGAGATAAAATTACTTTTGTCCGGAAGGCTCGATGCGAACGGCAACTCCGCCGACTGAACCAGATGCGACATCATTTGATTCACATCCATTTTTCCCCAACCAGCCTTTTCTTCACCGGTGAGCTTGGCGAGCCGATCGATTAACCTCGCTCTCAATTCTGCATTTCTGATCGTCTTCATACTTATAAAATGAATCCCAGTCCGACCTCTATTTCGTAATTTCGTAAACCGATGCCGGCGGACGCATGCGGCCCATTACGCTGCAACGCGTGCCATTGCGAAGCATACGAGTCGAGAGAGCCAGCCTAACGAAAGTCTGTGACCATGATCGCGTTACCAACGCCTTCGGCACGTACGATCGCGATGCGCTTTCCGTCGCGTGAATATTCCCGTCGTGCAATCCCGGGCACATCAAAGTCGGTCATGGCTTTTCCCGGACCACCGTCAACCGGCTGCAGCCACAAGTTCTGTTTCTCGCCGGGTGAGACGATGAGCGTGATGCCGCGATCGTCGGGTGTCCAGATCGGACCACGCCCTCGGTTCGTATTACTGGGAGTTTGGAATAGTTTAATCGGCTGCCCCCCTTCCGCCGGAACTATAGCCAGCCGGTTCCAGTCCTGAGACTTCTCGTCCGCCGTGAAGCAAGCGAAGCGAGTCCCGTCTCGCGAGAATCGCGGTTCGGTCGCAAAGTAGTCGGTCAAGATCGTCGGCTCGCCGCCGTTGATCGGAACTCGCAGTACCCTTTGCTTCCCCTCGACCCAAGCCGAAAAAATTACCCATTTCCCGTCGGGCGAAATGTCTGGGTTGTCGGCACCGGGGCTGCCATTGAGAACAATGCGGTTTGAACCGTCGATATCGATTCGTACGATCTCGCCGCCACCGCCGCTATTGGCGTAGACCAAATAACGTCCATCCGAAGAAGCAACAGGTGTCGTTTTGAATATCCTGTCACTCGTTATCGCTTTCGCATTCCCGCCGTCCGCATCCATGATCCAAACTTCGGTATCGCCCGTCTGATCTGAAACGTAAACAATTCGGTTATCCGGCGTCCACGACAATCCCCACGTGTCGCCGCTTGCCGGCATGATCGCCTTAGCATTTTCGGGCTTGAGATCGGGCGATACCCAGACAGCAGACCTGCTGGAGATCTCACCCGTCACGATCGACTTCCCGTCTGATGTAATGGAGACCGACGAATATCCGTTAAGATTATTCGTCAACCGCTGGACCTCGCCGGAGGGATATGCGACTTCCCAAAGCTGGGCTTGGCTGAGAGTTCCTTCTGAAGCGGCAATGATGATCGAGTCTCCGCTAGGATGCCATACGAGGTCGCCCGCTTCTCTCCATTTCTTTGTCCCTAGATCCGAACTCGCGCCACCGGTAGCCGGAATCAGAGTTATTCCAAGGTGCGGGTTCGGAATCTCCGAGTCATCACCTGCCGAAATCGCGATCGTCTTTCCGTCCGGGGACCACGCGGCTGCTCCCAAGAAGAATTGATTCCCACTCCGCGAAGCTATCTTCTGTTCGTTGGTGCCATCCGCGTCCGCTACAAAGATCGCCGTCTCACTCGTCGCAAATTCAGACCGGAGAAAGCTGACCCTTTGTCCATCGGGGGAGAACTGAACAGTAGTTGCATTGGAGAAGACCTTTGTGGGCGTTCCGCCCAAAGTCGCCACCCGAAAAACGGAAGGAGGTTGTGATGCCTCTGTTTCGGCATTGAAATAGAGAAATTCGCCGTCGGGCGAGAATGTAAGTCTGTCGAATCGGTCCAGCTCGCCGGGCTTTACGATTGGAATATTGCTCTGAGTCTTTATCTGTTTCAGCCAGATCGAACGTTGGCCTCCCTCCACCCGGATGTAAGCAAGGAATTTACCGTCGGGGGAGATCTCCGCTCCCCGTGCCTTGCCATCGCCGGTGAGACGCTGGGTAGTTAATGTCGGAGCCGGTCGCGCGGACGGAGCTTTGATTGAAGAAAATAGCAGGTAACCACCGTACCCGATCGCAACGACCGCGACCAGCAAAACGCCGAGCATCGCGGCGACCCATTTAGCGGGGCGCTTTCCTTTGCCTCGACGCTCGGTCGTCTGCGACGTCAGAACTGAGGTCTCGCCGGTGATTGCGTTTTGCTGGATCGTCGGAGCTTCACTATTCTCCATCGACAAAACATGTGTTGCCGGTTCGAGCGCACTTGGTCCATCCAGCAGCGCAACACCATCGTCGAGACAGTAATTCAATGTCTCGTCCGTGTAATCGCGTCTACATTCGGGGCATCGTTTCATCGCTTGCTATTTCAGCGCGGTGCCTTCTGCAACATTTTCAATTCGCGCCGCAACTCAAACTGCGACGTCGCCTGAAAACTCAGCTCACGAAGGGCCGCGAGCTGCCCGATACTAAGCTCCCGCGGAACCTGATCGACCACGCATAATGTTCCGAGCTTGTAACCCTCGCGAGTAGCAAGCGGCGAGCCTGCATAGAATCGAATACCGTTCTCCGCAGTGACGAATGGGTTATCGCAAAATCGCTCGTCCTTCGTCGCGTCGGGAACGGTAAAGGTGCTGTCCTGCAGGATCGCATGTGCACAGAACGAGATGTCTCTTGAAGTCTCGGTATCCGACACGTTGTGACGTGACTTGAACCATTGCCGGTCGGAGTCGATGAGCGAGATCACTGCCATCGGCGTTTTGCAGATGTAAGCCGCAAGACTCGTGAGGCCGTCGAAGACACGCTCCGCATTTGTATCGAGGATCTCAAGCTCGTAAAGTGCCTTCAGGCGCTCGGATTCGTTTTCCGGAATAGGTGGTTTGATCATCTGCGTTCCTCCTTGGCTAGTGCGTGATGGCACCATTATAAAGCGAACTACTCAGGAAACCTCAGTTTCTCGATGAATTCATTCAACCGCGGATCTTCGCGCAAGGGGTCCATATACGGATCGACCTTAATGCGCTGAATGAACCAGTCGCGATTCCTGAAAGCTGTTTCTAGCTCACGAAACGCGGCGTCTTTCTCGCCGAGACCCGCGTGGATCACAGCTATCCAGTAGTTTCCCATGTATCTCGATTTCTCCATCTCCTTCGCCTTCGCGATCGTCGCGAGTGCTTTTTCGCGTTGCCCGGACTTGGCGTACGCAAATCCGAGGCACGCAAAGAGCGATGTGACCCCGGAATCCCGGGTTGATGAAGTTTTTTCGCCCATCGCGATGACATCTTCGTACAGCCCTTTTGCGTTGAGCGCATGGCAAAGCCAGTTCTGCGCACCGACGTGATTTGGGTCGAGCTCATTCGTTTTCGTGGCTTGTTCAACTGCGTCGTCAAATCGCCGTGCGTATATCAAGGTGCCGGCATAATTCGCACCCTGCTGGATGGAAAGCGGCTCAAGCTCCATCGCCCGCTTCATCTCGGTTACCGCCTCATCGTGGCGACCGAGCGCACTTAGATAGATCCATCCGTAACGGTAATGCGTGATGGCGAGGTTCGGACCGAGCTCGATCGCCCTCTTGAACTCGCGTTCGGCTTTCGCATAGTCCCAATCGTAAGTCGTCGCGATCATCGCCGCGACCGCGTGGGCCTCGGGAAGCTCCGGATCCAGCTCGAGAGCTCTTCCAATGGCCGCATGCGAGTGAGGCGCAGCATCCTTCGGCGATATGTAGGGATAAGAAGTCATGCTTGAATACGACTCCGCGATCCCGACATAAGCGAGAGCGAAATTCGGATCGAGCTTTGTTGCCTGCTGAAAGAGCTCGATGCTCCGTTCCATATCGATCTTAGTCCGTTTAGCAAAATGAAAACGGCCCTTCATCCATAGCTGGTAGGCTTCGTTGTTGTCCGTGTACGTCTTGGTGAGTCCCTTATCGTTACCACCCAGCTTTAGTTGCAGCTTCTGCGTGATCGTCGCGGCGATCTCGCGTTGCGTCGCGAGCAAGTCGGACATCTTCCGCTCGTACTGCTCGCCCCAGAGCGACTGGTTGTTGCGAGCATCTACCAGCTCGACGCTGATGTTGAGATTGTCGCCTCGTTTCATCAAGCGCCCGGTCATCACCGCGTCGACGCCCAGCTCGGCGGCGATCTTCGCAACGTCTGTGTTTTGTCCCTTGTATCGAATCACCGAACTCGTCGGGCTGACTTTCAAACCGGGAAGCTGGGTCAGGCGAAAGATCAGCGACTCGGCGATTCCGTCGGACAGATAATCAGTGTCGGGATCTTCGCTGCGATTTTGAAAAGGAAGTACGGCGACAGACGCGATCGCGTCGCCGCGGGCCGGCCCCAAATATCGGTAGCCGGCGAAACCCGCAAGCACGATTCCAGCCAGAACAACTGGCGCAAGTAGTAGACGCTTGTCGAACGTCTTGGTGGCGACCGCTCCTCGCGGCTGTGCCGCCCGATGAGCGGAAAGGCTATGCCTTTCCGATGAGTCATAAGATAGATCTCGAGGCTCCGCCTCCGCTCCGGTCTGAATCTGCGGTCGGGTCGCGCCTTCGGACAAATAGGCGCCTGGTGAGCCGGGTCCCCCCGCTGACAATATGGCAGTCGCTGGTTCTGAATCGTCGACAAGCCATTCGCCGTCATCAAGACAGAAGTTCAGCGTATAGTCCGCGTAAGTTTTCTTACATTGAGGGCATTGCTTCATAGACGTTCTAACTCGACGCATCGAATTTCTTCAAAAGCGCCTGAAATCGCGGGTTCCCGCGTATCGGTTCATAGGCCGGATCGAACTTGATCTGGAATAGCCAGAACTCGCCTTTTGTCGCTCCGAGTTCGAGCGTGTCCAGGGCCTTATCGTATTCCCCTAGAATGGCGTGTGCCGATGCGGTTCGCATGCCGCCCGTAATTCCATCCGGATTTACACCCTGCCTGATCATCTCACGCAAATATCCGTCGCGTCCGCCTTTCGCAAAACTCTCCCTGGTGAGCTTCGCGTTCTCCATCTCGCCCAACAGTTCCTGAGCGACAGCACGCTCCTCGACCGCGCGCTCATAGTTATTCTTGAACCGGTAAGCGAACGATAGTTGAGAGTGACTCCACACAAATGACGGGTCGGCCTTTATCGTGTTTTCAAGGTACTCGATACCTTTATCGAGTTGTCCCGACGCGACAAGGCAGGACCCGTAGATGAAATGAACCGGCGACGAGTTTGGATCGATCTCTAATGCGCGCCGGTAAGCTTCGAGAGCTTCATCGTAACGCCCTAACATCATCAGCCTTTGCCCGTTCCAGCGGTATAGCTCGACATTGTTCTTCGGGTCCAGGTCGAGAGCACGTTTCATATGGCGCTCGGCCGCCGTCCAATCGTAGTCCAACATGTATTGATAGCCCAGTGTCCCGTGTGCCTCAGCCAAGTTGTCGTCGAGCGCCAGCGCTCGATTTACGTTCTCTTTCGCTTTTTCACGTTCCTTGTCTCCGTAGTAGTCGGCGAGACCCACGTAGCCAAGCGCGAAGCTCGGATCCTTTTCGATTGCCTGCCGGAAGTATGCAACAGACTTTTCGAAGTCCCGACCCGCCCGCTTGTTCCAGTAGAACCGTCCTTGCAAATACAAACGATAGGCGTCGGAATCCGTCGTGTACCGCTTTGCAAGCTTCTGCTCGTCGGCGCCGGATAGCTTGAGCCGAAGTTTTGTCGACACATCGCGCGCGATCTCGTTCTGAAGCGCAACGAGATCGGACGATCTGCGATCGTATTTTTCGGCCCAGAGCACGTTGTCGCTTGCTGCGTCGATGAGCTCAAGGGTGAGAGAAACACCTTCGCTGCTCTGGACGACACGGCCATTCAATATCGCCTGAACACCCAGTTCCCTAGCGATAGTCTTTGCGTCAGTGTCTTTACCTTTGTAACGAAAGACAGAAGAACGAGACTTAACGTTCAGGTTCGGAAGCTGAGACAAACTTCTGATCAGCGTCTCGGTCATTCCGTCCGAGAGATACTCAACATCCGAATTGCCGCTGCCGTTTACAAACGGCATCACCGCTATCGATTCGATCTGATTCGTCGAGGCAAAATAACGGTAGCCAAAAAAAACCCCAAGTATCATGACCGCGAACAGAAGCGGTGCGGCGAAGAGCCGTTTGTCGAACCCGACTCGCCCCCCCGAGCTTGCCGCACTATGCGCGGACTGGGATGTTGGCTCCGACTCGCTCTGAATCCCACGGTCAAGCCGCTCGATCTCATGAGTCTCGGATCCCAGAATTTGTGTCGCTTCGTCACGATGGGAAGCTCCGCCCGAAGGCGGCATCCCACCGGCGGACAAGATCGCCGTGGCCGGCTCCAAAAATTCTCCCGTCGCGTCCGCTCCGGGTTCTGACAAGACCGCCGGGCCGTATAGCAACTCAGCTCCGTCATCGAGACAGAAGCTCATCGAATTGTCGTATTCGCGGCCGCACTGTGGGCATCGCTTCATAGAATTCTATTCCGGCAACCCTATTCGCCGCAGCAGATCGGCAAAGCGCGGGTCCGAACGCAGATTGTCAAAGACAGGCTCCACCTTCAGAAGCGTCATGTAGGGATGTCGTTCCTGATAGGCCGCCTCTAACAATGCAAACGCCTTGTCTTTCTCTCCAAGCCCCGAGTTAATCACAGCGATAAAATATGGCGAGACATACCTACGCTCAGATTGCGTCTGCAACTCGTCGATCACTTTCTTCGCTTCAATACGTTTCCCCGCAACGGCATACGCATACCCGAGCGTCGCAAGCGTACGCGTGCTCCCTTCGGATAGGGCTATCGCCTTGTTTATCTCCGCGATAGCTTCCTCATACATCCCTTTTCCCAAGTACGCCTGCCCGATCCAAAGGTACGACCACGAATAACTCGGGTCGAGGTCTAGTGCCCGCCGGTAATTCTCTATCGCCTGGTCATACTGCCGCGCATAATAATATGGATACCCGACATTGGCGGTCGCTGTCGGTGATAATGGATCAAACTCCCGGCAAAGCTTTCTTTCCGCTATCGCCTCATCAAATCGTTCCCTCGTCTGAAAATAGGTGCCGTAGGAAGAGTGTGCCGAGGCATCGTTCGGGTTGAGTTCGATCGCTCTCTTGAACTCCCGTTCAGCACCCAACCAATCCCACTCAAATGACAGGTGATATTCCGCCAGAGCCGTGTGCGCATCAGCCAGCGTTTCGTCAATATCAAGCGCTTTCATCACCGCAGGTTTCGCTTTTGGGAACGTTTCGCGTGGCGGCAGAAAACCCCAGACGTGACCAAGGCTCATGTAGGACCGGGCTAGGCCAACATAGGCGAGCGAATAGTTCGTGTCTTTGTCGATCGCCTGCTGATAGTATTCGATACTCTTCTTTAAACCTTCTTCCGTGATCTTTCCGCCGGCGAAGAAGCGCCCTTTGAGATAAAGCTCATAGGCTTCCGGATTATCCGTGTACCGCTTCGTTACTCGGATCTCGTCCGCTCCCGATAGCTTCATCCGCAATCTGTTCGAAACATCACGCGCGATCTCACTCTGCAACAAGACCAGATTCGTCATCGGCTTATTGTAGTCAGCCTTCCACAAAACATTTTCCGTTTGCGCATCAACGAGTTCGACGTACAACGTCACATGCTCGCCACGCGGTACGACGCGTCCGTACAGTACCGCCTGAACATTTAGCTCCTTACCTATGGTCTTTGCGTCTGTTTCCTTGCCCTTGTAACGAAAAACGGATGAGCGAGCCTTTACGTTAAGATTAGGTAGTTGCGACAAACTGCTGATCAGAGTCTCGGTCATTCCATCCGAAAGATACTCAACATCCGAATTAGCGCTGCCGTTGACAAACGGCATCACCGCGATAGATTCGATCTGGGTTGAAGGGACTGCCCTGAAATATCGATAAGAAAAAGCGGCGGCGGCGAGAAGCAAAATAGCGAGGCTCAAGACAATCAACGGCTTTGCCGCTCGTTCTGCGGAAAACTTCTCGGATCGGTCCGAACCGCCAGCCGTAGCGGGCGGTTGAAGAATGGCAGTCCGAAGTTCTGAGTTGTCTGCGGACCGGGATAAACCATCCGCGACCGCAGGTGATTCTTCCGACGGGACGCCTGAAGGCGGGACTACAGACAAGATCGCCGTCGCAGGTTCATCATCCGACAGTCCGTAAACGAGTTCCGTCCCGTCCGCCAAACAGAAACTCAGCGAGTCGTCGTAATAATCCCGCCTGCATTCCGGGCATCGTTTCATAAAACTCTCATTTCGGCAGATCCAGACGTTTCGCGAGCACCGCAAATCGCGGGTCGCCCCGCAACGGTGCGACGAACAGTCGTTTGTCGATCCCGCGCGGCCTATGAACTACATGCTCCACGCCCGTCGGCAGTACCGCGGTCTGATCTGTCAGATGTGACTGTGCCCGAGTCGCCGCTTCGCTCGGCGCTGCTGACCGATGAAGTATCGCCGCCGTCGGCTCATCGGCAGACGCCGAACCGTACAGCAACTCGACTCCGTCGTCTAAACAGAACATCATGCTGCTGTCATACTCTCGGCCGCATTGCGGACATTGTTTCATAAATTCTATTCCGTCAGATTGATCCGACGCAGTATGTCCTTCACTCGCGGATCAGTTCTTAACGATACAAACGGCGGGTACCAGCGTAGCCTGGGCAGGTCATTGTCTTTGTCCTTGTAACTCTGCTCAAGCCAGTCGACAGCTTTTTCGGTTTCTCCAAGCCCGTTGTAGATCGCCGCGATACTCGAGGCACAAGAGATGCCGTTGGAATATCGGGCCTCAAGCTCTTTGAGTAGCACCAGAGCCTCGTTCTTTCTTCCCGCCCTTCCGAGGGCAAACCCCAACATCGCAACAGGTCTGATAGCGCGGTTAAGCTCGACGCTTTTCTGCAGGTGCGGGATTGCCTGATCAAAACGGCCGTCGATCAGTTCTAAAGTGCCGAGCCAAAAATGCCCGTTGAACCAAGTTGGGTCAAGTTCGATCGTCCGCAGCATCTGTTGTCGACTTGCGACCGGGTCGCCGTTCAACATCAGAAGTATTCCAGTGTTGATGCCGATGATACCCGACAGGGGATCGAGTTCATGCGCGCGTTTGATCTCGGCCAGCGCCTCAGCGTACTTGCCGGTCTCACGCAGGTTGTTCGAGTACCAATGATGAACGGTCGGATAATTCGGGTTGAGCTCGATCGCATTTTGAAATTCACGGTCAGCGTCTTCCCATCGCCAAGAGTAATGGTTGATGAGACCGAGGGTTGCGTGAGGTTCACCAAGCGAGGGATCGATTTGCAACGCTTTCTCCGCGAGAGCCCGTCCCTTGGGTATAGAATCTTCAAATTTCGCACCCGCGTACTCCGGAAGCAGCAAGTAGCTATCAGCGAGCCCGACGTACGCCATAGCGTATGACGCATCGGCGGCGGTAGCCGCCTGGAATTCTTCAATGGCTTTCTTGAGATCGTTTTCCGTCCTGCGGTTCCAGTGATAACGCCCTCGAAGATATCGCTGGTAGGCTTCCGGATTCTGTGTATAGGTTTTCGCGATCTGCTGAGCCTGCGCTCCGGTCAGCTTTAGTTTAAGTTGCGAAGAAACATCAGTCGCGATCTTCTGCTGAATACTCACAAGGTCCGAGGTTTTCCCCTCGTATCTGTTACCCCAGATCTGCGCTCCGTCAGAGGTGTTGATCAGATCGACCTGGACACTTAGACTGTCGCCGCGCTGTAATAGCTTGCCCGTCAGAACTGAGTCGACTCCCAGTTCGCGGCCGATCACGATCGGCTCGCCTTCACGCCCGCGAAACCTGAATGCCGTGCTGCGGGCCGTTACCTTCAAGTCGGGAATCTTCGTGAAATTATTTATCAAGGTCTCGGATATTCCGTCGCTCAGAAATTCGGTTTCTTTATCACCGCTAGCGTTCGCAAACGGTAATACGGCGATGGAGTTGATCTCCGAGGTACCTGACGAGTTCAGATAGCGATAGCCATAGGATCCAGCGAGCACTATAAGTCCCAGCAGCAGCGGTGCTGCCAGAAGTCGTTTATCGAAACCGCGAGATGCATTACCCGCCGGCGCGACGGCGGTCTGACCGGTCGTGTGGATCTGAGCGCGAGTCTTTGCCTCAACGGGCGCAGCCGTCTCATGCAATATAGCCGTCACGGGCTCATCAGATGCCGCTGGACCATAGAGCAACTCCGCTCCGTCATCCAGACAGAACATCATGCTGCTGTCATACTCTCGGCCGCATTCAGGGCATCGTTTCATAAACTTTATTCCGGCACGAATCCGGGGCATCGTTTCATACCCATCTATTGCTTTAATCCCGAGGCCCAGTTGAGAATCAGGAACAGTGAATGCGTAGTTCCAGCATCAGCCAGCTCGTTTACCAAAAAGCGGTCTCCGTCCTGCGTGGGAACGTAGTTGTTTTTATCATCGGTGATGCCCGTTAGCGGTACTGACGTCTGGAACAAGGCAAGCGGTCGGCCAATATCCAACGCTGATCCGCCGCCGATGGCAACAGTCATTAGATTTCGGTCCGCCGCCATGTAAAACAACTCCTTGCCGTCAGCTCTCCACTGCGCCTGATCGCCGCCTGCCGTGGAGATCTGCCACTTGCCGCCTGAGATCGGAAAGCTTTGTACGTAAACCTCAGCCCGTCCGGATTCGTCCGACGTATAAGCGATCCATCGACCGTCGGGCGAGAACTGCGGGTGAGCCTCGACGAACGCTGTTTGAAGATAGGGGAACGGAGCTCCATCGCCGGCAAGGGGCATGACCCATAAATCGATCTTTGTTCGAGGGCCACCATCCATCTCGAAAACTAAGTACTTACCGTCTTGGGCGATATTGCCCGGGAAGGGACTGCTTACCTCCCCCTTATACAGCAGCTCATCACTGCCCGCTCCCGAAGATGCCTTTCGGTAGATAGACGATTGCCCTGATTTGTTCGAATAAAAAAAGACCTGACTCCCATCGGGCGACAAGCACGCTGTTCCCTCGTTCCCAGGGTCGAACGTGAGTCTCGTGGCATTCCCCCTCGTAACGTCAAGTAAATAGATGTCCTGCGTAGCTCCATCACTGCGGCCGACGAGAACTTTTTTACCATCAGACGACAGTGACGGTTCGTGATAACCTCCCGGCTCCGTGATCGTACCGAGAGATTTGCCGGTGCGGTCGTACCATGTCAGGCGAGTGGACTGTTGGTCTCCGGTCCGATAAACGAGAGTTCCTGCCGCCGCTGAGAATGCCGTGTACCCGGTCGGCCCGATCTCGGTCGGAAAGCTGAGAATGCCTTCCACCAGTGGGCCCGCTTCGCCGGAAAGTTGCCGCTTGCCGGCGTCGAAGGGTTGGGCTACGAGCGTAGAATCGCGAACAAATAGTAGATAACCTTTCCCCCCAACCTCGGCGTATGATCCGGTGGCACTCGTCGAAACGATGAACACAGGATCGGGTGAATCGACCGAGGCTATGTATAGACCTTGCACGTCTAACTGAATACCGCGTCCGAAAAAAATAAAATGCCTGCCGTCGGGCATCATCGACGGCCAACGATGAGATATCTGGCCCTTGCTGTTATCTAAAACGGTTAAGGCCGTGGTTGCGCCGCCCGAGCCGGAGACACGCATAAGCGGCGACAGGGTGTCAGGGCTAAAGATGATAGTTCCATCCGGCGCCCATGCCCCACCACGAGGGTCTGTGGAAGCCTCGGCCAGCGTTTGTACCGGCCCGCCTGCCGCTTCGACCTTACGGAGTTTGCCCCCTGAAAAGAAACCGAGGAAACGACTGTCCGGGGACCAAAACGGAAATTGAGCCCCCTCTGTCCCGGCGAGTTGTTGAGGCTCGACCGATGACAGATGTCTCAGCCACAGCGAGGTGACTCCCGAAGCTCCGATCACCACAAATGCGACCTGCTGCCCGTCCGGCGATATTGCGGATGCCTCGGTAAGAACTGTTTTCTCAGGTGTGTCTATGGTGAACCGCAGGGCGCGTTGGCGCTGTGTTGGAATAGGTCTAAAATACAATCCCGCAAGCAGCAGCGTGGACAGTAAGAATAACGCGGCGGCGGCCCATGGCAGCCAGCCCGAAAGTAGACGTCTGGTTCCGGGAAGGTCGTCGGGCTGCTCTCCAGTGGTGGCCATGACGGTCCCCGACGAACTTGTAGGCGCCGATAAAGCATCGAGGGCAAAGCCAAGATCGTGGGCCGAGTAAAATCTATGCTCGGCTTTCTTTTCCAGACACCGCCGCATTAACTTATCGAGTGACGGCGGGACCCGCCGGTTTTCATCGTCCAGATCAGGCACGTCCTCTTTGATAATTGCGTTCATCAGCTCAATGATTGAGTCACCATGAAATGCACGGCGGCCGCTCAGCATCTCGTACAGGATCACTCCAAAGCTGAATATGTCTGAGCGGTGATCGACAGAAGTTCCCCGCACCTGTTCAGGTGACATGTATCCCGCCGTTCCCATAATTACGCCGGGATTGGTCATCGCCCTGCGAGTCGCGTCCTCTGAACCGCTAGGGTTGGTCTCACTCTCGCTGAGTTTTGCCAGTCCAAAATCGAGTATCTTGACCCGTTCGTCACTTGTAATGAAAAGATTCTCCGGCTTCAGATCGCGGTGGGTGATGCCTCTCTCATGTGCTGCCGATAGACCGCTGACGATCTGCTGTGCATAATCGACGACCTTCCTTATCGGTATTGGTCCGTCATCGAGGCGTGCTCGCAATTCCTCGCCCTCGAGCAATTCAGACACGATGAAGGGTGAGCCCTCGTGCTCGCCAATGTCATAAACAGTGAGGATGTTGGGATGATTGAGAGCAGAAGTAGCCTTCGCTTCCTGCGCGAATCGACGCAGGCGATCCTCATCGTTGGAAAGCTCGTCAGGAAGAACTTTGATCGCGACCTCTCTCCCGAGTCGGGAGTCATGTGCTCGATACACCTCGCCCATCCCCCCAGCCCCGATCTTTGAGACTATCCGGTAGTGCGATAATTCGGAATTTTCTGGCAGTTCCTTGTTCATATACTGTTTCGAGTTTTTTCGTCCCGATGATCTGGCCCGCACCCGGCCTTGTCGAAGGTTCGGGAAAGCCCATGACTAAATGTACCGCACGCTGCTTCTTGAAATGATGCCGTGGTGCGATGTGTCTCGGCCGCCTTGCGGACATCGCTTCATAAATTTCTATTCCGGCAGATTCATCCGTTTCAGCAGATCCTTGAATCGCGGGTCGTCGCGGAGAGGTTCGAAGGAGATACTCCATCTGATCTCCGTTAATGCCGCCTTGCTCTGAAAGTCTTTCTCCAACCATTCAAATGCCTTGTCTTTTTCACCGAGGCCGGCATAGACGGCCGCGACATACTGCCCGCTTGATTCCCGCATTGCATACTTTTCTTCCAACTCTTTCGCAATAGCCCTGGCCTCGACGGGTTTTCCCGCAACACCATATACATAACCGAGATCCGCAAGACTGAAGGCAACTCTACCGCCGGATCCGATGGACTTTTGCAGATTTTCGAGGGCTTCGCGCTCGCGTCCTAGTTTTAGATATGACAGCCCGACGACCCTGTACGCATCGGCGTAACTTGGATCGAGTTCGAGTATTTTGATCGCGCTTTCAATGCTCGCAGTATGATCATTCTGCCACTGATACATTTCGGCGATATTGAGGCTAATGACACTCGAGAGCGGGTCGAGTTCCTTTGCCCGTTTGATAACCACAGCCGACTCTTGAAACCTTCCCTGATCCTTTAGAAAAAGCGAATACCAGTGATAAGCCGTCGCGTAATTCGGATTCAGTTCGATCGATCGCTTGTACTCTCTCTCTGCATCCTCCCACTTCCATGATTGTTTATGTACCTGACCAAGCGATGCGTGAGGTTCAGCTAATTGCACGTCAATGCCTATGGCACGTTCGGCATAAGCGGTTGCCTGCGGTAACGCCTCGCTTGTCGGAGTACCGGCATACTGAGGCAGGACGACGTAACAGTCAGCCAAGCCTGCATAGGCAAGGGCGTAGTTGGGGTCGCGGTCGGTAGCGGTCTTGAATTGCGCGATCGCTTTATTTATGTTTTCAGCCGTACGACGGTTCCAGTAGTAGCGCCCCTTCAAGTACGCTTGATACGCCTCCGGATCCGCCGTCGAGTTTTTGGTTACTTTTGCTTCGTCCGCCCCGGAGAGTTTTGATTTGAGTTTGGTCGAAACATCCTTTGCGATCTCGCTCTGCAGCGACACTAGATCAGATTGCTTGCGGTCGTATTGCTCGCTCCAGATCACGTCCTGCGTTTGCGTGTTGACCAGTTCGAGACTCAACTTCAGATCGTCACCGCGGCCGCCAACCCTGCCAAGCAAGACAGCCTGAACACCCAATTCTTCGCCGATCTTCTTGGGCGAAGTTTCCTTACCCTTGTAATAAAAAACCGTGCTCCTCGACTTAACCGCTAGATTCGGCACCTGCGATAAATTCTTTATCAAAGTTTCGGTCATTCCGTCCGAGAGATATTCGACATCGGAATTGCCGCTCTCATTTACGAACGGCATGACAGCTATCGATTCGATCTGTTTGGGCGGAGCGAGATATCGGTAGCCGAAGAAACCACCAAGTGCAATTACAGCGAGTGCGATCGGAGCCAGTATCAGTCGTTTGTCGAAGCCGATCGCCCTAGGAACAA
>JANPJL010000155.1:0-4929 GCA_031425495.1 Acidobacteriota bacterium | reverse complement strand
GTCGAGGCCGGCGAGCTCCGCCGCAATCTCGATACGACGCAGCTCCGGAAAACGCTGCTCGACGCAATGGAGATCCCACTCGTTCAAGCGAAACGCGAATCAACCAAGACGATGAAAGAAGAAGAAGCGGAGATCACGATTGGGTAGTGAAAAACTAAAAGTGAAAAGTGAAAAGTTATGCAAAGAATTAATTGCTTCTATCGATCTACGATTCACCGCAAATTCATAACTTTTAGTTTTTCACTTTTCACTTTTCACTAACGAGCATGGATCCACGACCGACAACACTATTCTTCAAACACATCCTCCGCAAGGTGTTCCTCGAGGATTGGGTGATGAAGCTTGTCGCGCTTGCGATCACGTTTGCACTCTGGCTCGGTGTGACCGGGTTGAGCACGCCGGCGACGCAACGGCTGCCGTCCGTACCGCTCAGTCTGCGCTTCTCCGACAACATCGAGGTGACGAATTCGCCTATTCAGGAAGTGACACTGGTCGTGACCGGTGATAGCCGCCGGCTCGCGCAGATCGACAAGAACGATCTGGTCGTTTCGATGGATATCTCAGACGTCCTGCCCGGTGACAGGGTCATCAACCTTACGCCGGAAACCGTTTCGGTTTCACTTCCGACCGGAGTACGACTCGAGGATGTTTCGCCACGGAGCATGGCGGTCAGGATCGAGACTGTCGAGGAAAGAGAGATCGCCGTAAAGGCTGAAACCGATGGTGAGGTTCCGGATGGGTATGAGCTGTATGGTCAGTCGATAAATCCTGCAAAGGTCCGTGTGCGCGGTCCGGCAGCATTTATTCGCTCGCTCGAATCCGTCTCGACCGAACGGATCGATCTTTCGAATCATACGGCAGACTTTTCTGCGAGGCAGGTGCCGATCGGAATTGCGAATCCCAAGGCAAGCGTGATCACGGGAACGGTTGTTGACGTCGTGTTTCGCATCGGGGAGAAGCGCATCGAGCGCTCATATTCGGTTCCGGTCGGAGATGAAACCGGCCGTCGAGCTCAAGTTGTGTTGTTTGGTGGACGCTCGCTTTTCGAAAATCTGAAGGCATCGGATCTGCGGGTCGAGATCGATGAGAACGTCGGGGGCCAGGATGTGCCCCGGGCGATCCTTCCGCCGACGCTCGACGGAAAGATGGAGATCCGGTCGGTCAAACTACGCGGTTAATAGATACTGAACTTATATTCAAGCCGCACTACTGCGGAAACAGGTTTTCCATCGATACGTTTTGGTTCGAACTTGATCCGCCTGGCGGCGTCGAGGACATTCTCCTCCAGCCCATATCCAAGTCGGCTGAGAAATAGAACACGGGAAACAGTACCGTCCGAAGCTAATATCAACTTTACCGAGATGCTCCCTTCGACTCCTGCATTGCGGGCGGCGGTCGAATATTGTGCGGCTGGCTTATTTAATATGCGGAAAGGTGTGATGGTGGGACCCGGGCCGACGGCTGTAGTGTCGGTTGATCGCGAAGCGATCCTCGGCGAAGGAATACTGAAAGCAGTAAGGTTTTCCAACTCCCGCTCAAGCTCTTTCAGGGCCGGGCTCTCGACAGCCTTTAAACGACCTGACTCCAGCACATCAACGGCGTCTTTCAATAAGCTTGCCTCATGAGGCGGCTGTTTGCCGGGGACTGAATTTGACGTGGGATGGGCCATCAGTACGTTCGACTTCAGTATGTATCCCCGGGCATTCTTTGGATCTAATGAAATAAATGCGTCGGCATCCCGCCCAGCCTCCTCAAGCTTCCGTTCCCACAAATTGACCGTCGCGCGCACCTGAAAGGCCGTCGCATTTTTCCCGTCAATATCGAGCGCCTTGTTGGCCTGTTCGCGGGCTTTTTTCGCGTCGCCGTTCATCAGATGCGCGTAGGCTAAATTTGCACGGAAGTCCGCGTCGGAGCCGTTTAGAGCAACACTCTTCTCGAGCGTCTTAACGCTCTTCTTGGTATCGCCGAGGCTCAGGTACGCAAGACCCATGTAGCTCCAGATCTCCGCGTCATTCTTATACTGAGTTGACTTGCTCGCGATTTCAAACAAACGCGCCGCCTCAGCGAATTTGCCCTGCTGAAAAAGTAAAATCCCCGGGTGGCCCGACGGACTCGGAGCCTGGCCCAAGGTATTGCTGACTAAACAGCCCAGAGCTAGAAAAATAATAAGTAAGCTCTTCATACAAGACGCGGACAAATTATAGATCAACTCCATCCGTCCGTAAAAACGTTCTGATCTCTGCTCGCATTTCCTCGGTGATCTCATGCTTCGCGGTGTACTGCTTTGACGTAAAATTCGGTAAGGTCTCGCGCAGTTTCTTTTCAAACCCAACAAATTTTTCCTGTGTATAGAATTCATCATCGTCGCCATAGAGATAAAGTGTCTCGGCATCGAATGGTTTGTAGATCGGATTTGTATCGAGATCGCCGGGAATGCCGCCACAGACCGCAACGATCGCCCGGGCGACGTTCGGATGCGTGAACGCGAATCGAAAGTTGAGCGCACATGATTGGGAGAACCCATAGAGATAAACTTTCGAGCGGTCGATCAGTCCGTCACCCGCAAGCTTTTCTATCACACGCAGAAGAAACTCGTGATGGAGCCGGATGTACTCTTCGGGTTTGTGTTCGGTCAGCCAGCCAAACCCGATCCGGTAGCCGGTCTCGGTCTGACGAAAATGCTGGTGCGGACCTTGAACGGAAGCGATCACGAAATTATCCGGAGCGACGGCGCGTGCTTCGCGCATCATGTAACGCTTGTGGGCACCGTAGCCATGAACCGCGATCAACAGTGGCGCGTCCACCGCTCCATCCGGAACGTGGAGATCGTAGTAAAGATCTATCTCGGCTTTTAGCGTAAGGTCGGTGGTTTCCATACTGGTGTGACAGTTCGTGTTCCAGTATTAAAACTGTCACGAGTCATTTTCATCAGACAGCGGGTCCGTCCGCGATCATAACTTGATCGATCCACGCATGCGGATCGACAGGGCCGTGCGGGATCATCCAGCGAAGTATCTTGTACTTTTTCTTCTCGAGTCCACGCAGCTCACCTTTTGAAAGAAACGGAAGCAGACGTTCGAGCTTTATCGCCAGCGTCCGTTTGTCGGCGGAGTGACTCTCCGCCTCGCGGCCGTCGGAATGATATTGCCCCCAGGCGATCGAGCCGCAAAAACCACAGGCTCCAAAGTTTGGGGACCGGAGTACGCTCTCCAAAAATACGCGTGCTCCGCCTTCGAACTCATGCAGCACATCGTGGATCGCGACGATTCCCTTATCGACGAGGTGCGGGGCGAACCCGTCAAAATCCAGTTTCGTGCCGGCATATGTATGATCGCCATCGATCCAGAGAAGCCGAAGCGGATCGTTCCAGGTTTTTGCTAATTCGTAAGAAAACGTCTGATGAAATCGGATCCGTTCGCCGACATGATGCTCCTCGATGTTCCGTTTGAAGTCTTCGTACGAACTGTCTTGCCCTCGGAGATCGGGATCCGTTTCCGACGGCGCGGTCATCGGGTCGACCGCATTTACGATATCGTTACCCGCAAGGACCGCGGACTTCGCGAGGATGATCGTCGACTTGCCCTTGAACGAACCGATCTCCAATATCCCACCCGCAGCCGTCGGTGTCGCGGCGAGCAACGCAAGAAAACGCATCTCGTTCGGTGCAAGATAACCTTCGACCGGCGCGACCTCGGTAAGTAGATCCGTCGTGAAATTTTCGAGTCCGTCAGGCAAACGGCCGGAGAGGCTTTGCATAATTTAGGTGAGGATAACAAAATTCATTTGCGTATGCAGACTGTGCTTGAACGACTGGATGATCTCGCGGGAATAGATGCCCGCGATGGCACCGTCGCATGGCTCGAGCGGATCGCATTCGTGTTCCTCGTCATGATGGTCGTCTCGGCTCCGCACTCGATCGCGGCCACGCAGACGGCGTGGATCACGGGAATGTTCGTTTGGCTGATCCGTCTGTTCTTTAAGCCGCGTGTGAAATTTAGTTTCGGTCCTCTGGATATTGCGCTCTGGGCTTTTTTTGCGTGGTCGGTCGTCACCTCGCTAACGTCGTACGCGCCGGATATCTCACTCAACAAGCTGCGCGGCGTCGCTGTTTTTCTGATCTTCTATTTCGTCGCATACAACATCCGACGACGCAGTGCCGCGCACGTACTCGCGTTTATGCTGATCGCATCGTGCATGGTGAACGTGCTCTGGATGCCGGTCCAGCGGCTGATCGGCCGCGGTGTCGAGATACACGGCCTCGCTCCGGACGGTCCGTTGGCCAAAGCGCTTCTGCATGACGGCGACGCACTTCTCGAAGCGAACGGAAAAAAGGTGTACACGCCGGATGATGTAGCCGCCGCAGTCGGGCAAGCGGAAGTTACAAAGATAAAGTTCTACCGGCCTGATTTTGAATTCGTCGTCGAAGTAAAGCGAAGTGACGTGCTGAGCGGGACGAGTTCGATGGAAAAACTCGGTGTCGCTTCATGGAAGAAAAGTCGGAATTGGCGCTCGAGCGGGTTCTTCGGGCATTACGCAACGTACGCTGAGGTGCTGCAGCTTATCGCCTCGCTTTTGCTCGGCCTGCTAGTAGCCTCGGCATCAGCAAGAATGTTCCCGCAAAGCCGCAAAGCCGCAAAGGAAGAAGGTCCGGACGGCTCCGAATCCCCCCATCCCCCCATCTCTCCCTCCCCGCGTCACCCTTCCCCCCGTCTCCCTATTCTCCTCTTCTGTCTCGCGGCTATGACTCTCGCGCTTTTGCTCACGGTGACTCGCGCATCGCAGCTTGCGTTCATGATCTCCGGTGCGGCGATCGTACTCTTCGGTCTAGGTCGAAAGTGGTTGATCGCCGCGTCAGTCATCGCCTTGCCGCTGGCGTTGATCGGACTTATTTTTCTTCAGCAAAGTCGTGAGGTCGGGTTCTTTGACAGC
>JANPJL010000154.1:0-4166 GCA_031425495.1 Acidobacteriota bacterium | reverse complement strand
GTGAGCGATTTTATCGACGCTTGGATCAAGGTGATGGATCTCGACCGATTTGACCTGGCCTGATCTTCTTGTTTCGTGTGCTTTCTTTTCGTGTGATTTCGTGTGATTTCGTGGTTTCCGTCTTAATACCGAACCACAAATCACACGAACGACACGAAGCAAGACTGAAACCACGAACTCTCACGAAAGCACACGGAAAGAAAACTCGTTTAGAGATAGTCAACGTGTCTTCAAAACCGAACCACGAAACACACGAAACGCACGAAAAGAAAAACACGCATTAGAAACGCATCCGCTTCATAAGTTCGATGAACCGCGGTGACGAACGTAAGTTATTCCACGTTGGATTGACCTTGAGAAAAGCCATCTTGGGGTCATGCTCAGTATAACCCCGCTCTAGCCACTCGAGCGCACGCTCGGTATCGCCGAGACCGTTGTAGGCAACAGCAATATGGGTGGGCGGCATACCACGCTTTTTACCGAGCTCCATCATTTCGCCGAGCACCTTTTCAGCTTCTTCGCGATTCCCCATCTTCGCTAATACATAGCTTTCCAATGCCATCGAGTAAGTCGACGCGGCCGACAGTCCTCGTGCTTTGCGCGCCTCGACAAGGGCTTCCGGAAACATTCCCTTATCGATATAGACCATGGAGGCGAACAGATGTGGCATCCAGAAATTCGGCGCCAGTTCAAAAGTTTTTTTAAGCCTGTCTAATGCCTCATCCTGTTTACCTGCGTGAAAGAGAAACTGCCCCTCTAGTGCACCTGCAAACGGGAACAGCGGGTCGAGCTCGCGAGCTATCTTCACTTCGCTGAGAGCCTCCTGGTGCCTACCGGTATTCGACAGCACGTGTGCATAAAAGAGATGCGCGGTGGCCTCGTTTGGATTCAGCTCGATCGCGCGACGTAAATGCTCTTCCGCGCCCACCCAATCCCAGTCAGCCCAAAACATGGTCATTCCGAGGGCCGTGTGTCCATCCGAAACGGTGTCGTCGAGGGCGATCGCACGGTTCGCGGCCGCCTTCGACTTTGCGAAAGACTCTGCCGGCGATATCTCCGACCCGATAGCGAGCCCCCGATAAGCGCCAGCCATCCCGGCGTGTGCAAGTGCGTAATTTGGATCGAGATCGATCGCCTGCTGAAAATACCCAATTCCCTGCCGGATCTCATCCGGCAGAAGTTTGAACGCATGGAATTGACCGCGAAGATACAGCTGATAGGCCTCGACATTCTCGGTGTACCGCTTGTTGAGCTGGGCCGTATCCGATGGCGTCAATTTTACTTTCAAGTTCCGGGCCACTGCCTGTGCTATCTCGTTTTGCGCGGCGATAACATCCGTCAGAGTGCTTACGTACTGATTCCCCCAGATCTGCGAGTCATCCGCACCATTTACCAGACGGACGTTGATCACTAGTTTGTCCGCGACTTGCTTTATATCGCCGGTGACAAGTGTGTCGACATTCAAACGCGAAGCGATCGCACGCGTGTCCGACTGATCATTCTTGAAGCGGAACGAAGAATTGCGCGACATCACCTTCAAACCAGAAAGCTGGGAAAGACTATTTATAATGCTCTCGCTGACGCCATCCGCTAGATACTCCGCGCTCGGATCCTGGCTGGCGTTCGTGAATGGAAGCACGGCCAGCGATCGACGATCGCCGGCTGTGCCGTTCTGACGAACGGAGTAAAAATAGAATGCGAGGCCGATAGCCGTTAGAGCCAGCAGCGCTAGTGCGATCGCCGGCACTCGGCTTCCCTTCTTGGTCTCCACCGTACCCAGCTTCGTATCCGCATCTAGGACCTCGCCAGTCGTCCGATGGAGCAACGCAGTGGGATTGTCCGTGCCGGCAGCGTGAGGGTTTCCAAGCTTTTCATCGAACGCGATACTTTCACGCAAGGCCGTGAGATCTGTAACGAGATCCTTCGAAGTTTGATACCGGTCGTTCCTATCCTTGCTAAGACTTTTCGAGACGATGCGCTGCAATTCGTGCGACACGTGTGACTCAGTCAGTTTGAGAGGCGGAGGCACGGCGTTGATGACGTTTGCGAATGTCTCGGCGATCGAACCTCCCTGAAACGGTGTCGCACCGGACAGCAGTTCGTACAGCACTACGCCGAGACTGAATATGTCTGTGCGTTCATCAACCGTTTCGGCCTTTGCCTGCTCGGGAGACATGTAATTAACGGTGCCCATGATAACACCCTGCGCGGTTTGATTCTGGATAGCGGTCGCGTCTTCCTTGTCGACGAAAACGTTCCCGGTTCTCACGAGCTTTGCCAACCCGAAGTCCAACACCTTAACGTAACCGTCAGGGCGGACGACTATATTCTCCGGTTTAATATCGCGGTGCACGATGCCGGCACCGTGAGCCGCCGAAAGAGCCCCCGCGATCTGGATCGCGATATCAAGCACGATTCCCACCGTCAGTTCCGATCCGCTTATCAAGTCGCGAAGCGTTCGACCCTCAACAAATTCGCTAACGATAAAGTTGGCGTCCTCGCCGACGCTTATTTCGTGGATGACGAGAATGTTGGGATGGTTCAAAGAGGACGCGGCTTTTGCCTCGCGTATGAATCGCTGAAGATGCGAGTCGTTCTTACCGAATCGTTCGTTGAGGATCTTTATCGCAACCCGCCGATCAAGCTTTTCGTCTTCGGCAAGATAAACCTCCCCCATCCCGCCGACGCCGATCTGACTCAGGATCTTGTAGTGAGCGAACCGGTCACCGGCCTTCAGCATGCCTTTCGACTCCAGGATCGCGCTCGCGACGTGGTTCGCCGCCGGTTGCTCCAGAAAGCTGTCCGCATCCTCGGACGACGACAACAGTTTGTTCACATCTGCGCGCAAAGAGCTGTCCGATCCGCATTCGCGTTCGAGAAATCGATCGCGCTCGTCCGCCTCTAATTCGACTACCGCGTCGAAAATCTCCTTAACTCTCTTCCACCGTTCAGGGTTCATCCGTTAAGCTCCTGAAACAACCACGCCTTCGCTGTCCGCCATTCGTTCTTCACAGTCGCCGGTGAGACGCCGAGAGCCTCGGCGGTTTCTTCGACGTTCATCCCGGTGAAGAATCGCAGCTCGACTATCCGCGACTGCCGTTCGTCCAGTTGAGCGAGTCGAGTCAGCGCTTCGTCCAGTGCGATCAGATCGACACTTCCGTCTTTCGACGTCGCGAACTCGGCCGCCTCGAGAGGAAGATTTTCCGCTTCCCCGCCCCGCTTATTGCGGTGCCGCGACCTTGCGTGATCCACAAGGATTCGCCGCATGGCTTGCCCCGCGATACCAAAAAAATGAGCCCGGTTTTGCCAGTTCACTTCTCGCTGATCGATCAGCTTCAGATAAACCTCATTGATGAGCGCCGTTGCCTGGAGTGTATGGCCGACTCGTTCGCGGCGCAAATAACTTGCGGCCTGCCGGTGCAGTTCAGCATAAACGATCGGCATCAGCGCCTCGAGAGCGTTTTCCTTACCTGAACTCCACTCTTGCAGCCACAGGGTGATCTCCGGGCGCTGATCGAGCGATTGTTCCATAAAAGTCGAAATTGTGTGGCGAGGTGAATCTGTCGCTTCGAGTTCGAAATAATTATTCCATTAAAGGCTATAAATTGCGCAAAAAACTTTTAGCCCTTCTTCGTGCGTTCGTCGCGTTAATAAGTGAAGGCCAAAAATGACCTAAATACCAGTTCACGAAGAGGAAAAACAATGAAAATTAACATGTCGAAAATATCATTCGCCACTCTCGCACTCCTAATCATCGCCGCGGGGCAGGTCTCACTGCAGGCTCAGAGTAAGAACGACTCCGAGACCTCATTCCAATCCGCAAACCGGATTGTCGGTGCGTGGGAGACGACCGTTCAACCCAGGAACTGCGAAACTGGTGATCCGGTTGGAGCTCCATTCAACGGTGTGATCACCTTCAACGAAGGCGGCACGGTCGCGGAATACGGTGCCAACCCCACGACACCATATCGGACACCGGGTCATGGCGTCTGGGCAAGCAACGGAGGCGGCAGCAGCTACATGATGCGGTTCTCGTTCATGCCGCTGACCCCGGCCGGCGTCCCGGTCGGCCGCCTGCGGGTTTCGCAGAATATTGAGCTACCCAGATTCAGCGACGAGTCGACATCGAGCGGAGGATTCGTCCTCACCAACTTTGCCGGCGTCGT
>JANPJL010000153.1:0-4610 GCA_031425495.1 Acidobacteriota bacterium | reverse complement strand
ATTCGTACGACGGCTGGAAATCATCAGTGGAGGTTGGAGTAATGGCAATCTTTAACAAAGACGAAGCGGAAGGGAAATGGGAACAGGCAAAGGGAACGATTAAGGACAAGGTCGGTGAAGTGACCGGCAACGAAAGTCTTGAAGCCGAGGGCGAAGCGCAGAATGCCGCCGGGGAAGGTCAGGAGACCTGGGGCAAAGTCAAACGCGGTGTTTCGGACACTGTGGATTCGGTTGGCGAAGCGATCAGCAACGTCGGTAAACGTGTAAACGACTAGAACTAAAAAGCCTCCGTGCGGACGGAGGCTTTTTAATGTTTATTGCCGGGAATCAATTTCCGTCCAGGATCTCAAAATTAACCTTTCGGTGTTCGATCTCTTTCAGTGCAACACGCGTCGGTTTGCTCTTGCGAGTATCGATATCGACCCTCGAGATCGCACCACGCTGCAACTGTTTGCTCCGCTGCGCCGCGAGGATGATCATCCTGTACTTCGAGTCGATCTCAGGAGGATCGATAATTTCCTCTACTTCGTTTTCGTTCTCTTCCGCCGCGACCGCTGCTTTTTTCTCAGCCATATTGAAATGTAACTCTCCGGTTTCTAAACTTTGCCCCTTCCGAAACTATCAAGAATACCTTGAATGCTCTCGGCTTGTCTATACGCCCGTTGTCTTTCAGCGAGGATGATAGAGGCGAGCTTACTGGATGCGGATGCGATCTCGTCGTTCACGACAACGTAGCGGAAGCGTGAATACTCCAGAACTTCGCTATGCGAATTCTTAAGGCGAAGGTCCAAATCCTCTGTCCTTTCGGTCGCACGTGCGGTAAGCCGGGCACGTAGAACCTCAAATGATGGCGGAAGAATGAAGATACTTACTGCGTCCGGAGCTTTACTGAGTATCGACGCGGCCCCTTGGACATCGATCTCGAGGACGACATCCTTTCCGGCATTGATGAGCTCCTCGGTTTGCGCGAGCGAGGTCCCGTAGAAGTTGCCATGAACCTCAGCGAATTCCAAAAAACCACCTTTTTCACGGTATGCCTCGAACTCTTCTTTAGAAACGAAGCTGTAATGCTTCCCGTTTTCCTCAGCTCCGCGCGGCTCCCGTGTAGTCAGGGACACAGAATAGCCAAGACCCGGAACCATGTTTAGTAGTTCGCGGATCAGCGTCCCTTTCCCACCTCCTGACGGCGAGCTGATTATGATCAGATTTCCTTTCATGTTGGTTTGATCGTGGATCTTTGATCGTTGTTCGCTGTTCGTTGTTCGTGGCTCGTTGCTTCGACGACGATGGCTAACGACAAATCAACAACAACGAACAAAGAACAACGATCCACGATCCACGATCACTCAACGTTCTGAATCTGCTCGCGGATCTTCTCGATCTCGCTTTTGATCGTGAGTGCGTTTTCCTTGACTACCATGTTGTTGGTCTTCGACGTGATTGTATTCGCCTCACGATTGAGCTCCTGCGTCAGAAAGTCGAGCCGCTTTCCAACTTCCTTATCTTCCTTCATTATTGCCCGGAAATGTTCAATGTGTGTTTTCAGACGGGCTATCTCTTCCGAAATGTCTGCCCGGTCCGAGAGATAGGCGATCTCCTGAGCGAGCCTTGACTGATCGATCTCGATCTGCGATTCGCTCTTTGCGAGCATCTCCCCGATTCGTTTTGTAAGCCGCAGGCGATACTCGTCGCCGATGGACGCGGCCTCACTTTCGATGGCAGGCAGAAGCCGTTCGATCTCGTCGAGCCGCGATGCCAACTCGGCGCCGAGCATGTCGCCTTCGCTCTGACGCATTTTCTCAAGGTCATCGAGCGCGGTCGTTACCGCCGCGGCGACGCCGGATGCGAATGATTCGCTGAGGTCGTCTTTCTTCGACACCATTACATTCGGCAGCTTAGCGATCACGTTTATATCCGGTTCGCCGGACAGTCCGAACTCGTCCTGCATCTTTTTCATAGCGGCGAGATAGCCGGTGATCATCGGACTGTTTATTTCGTAGCTGATTTCTTCACTACGCTCGTATTGCAGATTTACATCGACTCGGCCGCGAGAGAGACGGCCGCTGATCAAACGTTTGATCTCGGTCTCGAGGGACTGCATCTCGTTTGACAGCCGGAGGCTCACATCGAGAAAGCGATTGTTGACGCTCTTGAGCTCAACCGAGACGGAAAAGGTATTTTCGTTTACGGATCCGCGGCCGAAGCCTGTCATTGATTTCATAAAATGTAATTGGCCACCGAGCCTCTAGCCGGACGGACTAACGGTCCGTCCCACGTAATCTTCGTCGGCGAACTGCAGTTCGTAAAGCCGCTTGTACTTGCCGCCGCTATCGAGCAGCTCCTTGTGCGTCCCTGTTTCGACGATCCTGCCGCGCTCCATGACGACGATCTTGTCCGCCTTTCGAACCGTGGATAGCCGGTGGGCAATGACGATCGATGTCCTGTTGCGCATGAGATTAGAAAGAGCCTTTTGAACTAGAACCTCGGACTCTGCGTCGAGTGCCGATGTAGCTTCGTCAAGGATAAGGACCGGAGCGTCGACAAGGACAGCACGTGCGATCGCGACCCGTTGACGCTGGCCACCCGATAAAAATACACCGCGCTCGCCGACGAGTGTGTCGAACTTCTCCGGCATCTCATCGATGAAGTCAGCCGCATAAGCGACACTCGCAGCGTGGTGCAATTCTTCGTCGGTGGCATCCGGTCGGCCGTATGAAATGTTGTATCTGATCGTGTCGTTAAAAAGAACCGTCTCCTGCGTGACGAGCGCGATCATCTTTTTAAGATCGGCGATCCTCGTGTCACGTATATCCGTACCGTCCCAGTGGATCGAGCCCGCGGTCGGATCGTAGAGTCGCTGGACCAAACGGACTAGACTCGATTTGCCACCACCGCTTTCACCGACGAGCGCGACCATCGTTCCCTTAGGGATCGTGAGCGAAACGTCGTCGAGGATCTTTTTCGGATCATTGTCATAGCTGAACGACACGTTCCGTAGCTCGATCGCGTCGGCAAGCGGAGCAAGCGGCACCGCGTCGCTTTTCTCCGGTAGCACCTCGTCTTCGTCGAGAATGTTCCAAACATCCTTCGCGGCGGCGAAGGCTTTCGAGATCTCGTTATGCTGCCGCGAGATCTTTCGCATCGGGTCGTAGCTGCGAAACAGGAAGAACAGAAACGTAAAGAATTGAGCGGCATCCATCCGCCCGGCATTTATCTCGCGAAGACCAAAATAGAAAAGTATCAGCATCGCGATCGTGCCGATTATCTCGATGGTCGGAGGTGACGTTGCGGCTATCCGACCTGAACGGCGGTTCGCCTTTGCGATGATTTGTGCAACACGGCCGAACCTCTCTCTTTCACGCGGCTCGGCGGAGTATGCCTTTACGATCGTTTGATTAGATAGTGTTTCCTGGGCGGTATCGGTCAGTAGCTTGTTTCCCTCGAAAGATTCCTCCGCCAGACGACGGAGTGCCTTGCTGAACTTCGACGTGAGAAACGCAATGATCGGAGCGATGATCAGGGCGCCAAGCATAAGACGCCAATTGAAATAGAACGCCGCGGAAAAGAAAAAGATGAGCATGAAGCCTTCGCGGAGAACGTCGCGCAAGTTTCCTGTCACTGCGTACTCGATCGCCGAGCAGCTTACGACCAGACGCGATACAAGATAGTTCGTGCGATGCTTTTCAAAAAACGATGCCGGCTGGCTGAGCAGATGATCGTAGAGCTGGTTGCGAAGATCGAGTACTGCGGCTTGTCCGATCTTTGCCATCAGGTACGAGGAAAAGAATTCGGCAATACCTTTAAGCACGGTGAACGACAGCAGCATTACCGATATCGCAAGCCACGCCTGGTACCACGGTTCTTTGGGAATGAACCGATGCAGATCGAATAGAGTCTCCGATTGTCCTGCGGCGCTCGGGAGGAACTGGCCGAATATAGGAACCAACAAAGCACCAGTTGCGGTCTCGAAAATCGCGACCAGAATCATCGCCACAAGGGCGGCGACGAAGGTCAGCCAGTGTGGCCGAACGTATTTAAGAAGGCGGCGAAATTCGTTCATCCGGAGTCGGGAAAGGTTGAATATACTTGTTTGCCCGGTGGTTTGTCCAAGCAGACCTTCTTTGCAACGGTTCAATATGTTGTGGCATCTTTCTTAAGGCGCTTCCTTTATTCGGAGATCAAAAGCATGAAAAATTCACGACCTTTCGGAAAGCTGGTTTCACTTTTCTTGATCGGGGCATTTGCGGGTGTCGCGTTCGCACAGCTTGATGTGCCGCGTCGTACCACGGCGATCACATATCCGCTGGACGAACCAGTGATGGTGCAGTTTCGCGGTACTACACGCTTTCCGCGGATGAAGGGCGAGGCGAAGATGCGGCGAACCAGCCGGAACGGGACCGAGGTCGAGCTGTCCGTTTCGAAGATGCCGCGCCCGTTCGAGCTCGGGGCCGGATATGCAACGTACGTCCTGTGGGCGATCTCGCCCGACGGCCAGGCAGACAACCTCGGAGAGATAAAACGTCGGGGATTTTTCGAATTCGATTCCCGAATAAGCGTCACAACACCACTCCAGACATTTGCGCTGATAATCACCGCCGAGCCGCACTTCC
>JANPJL010000152.1:0-1969 GCA_031425495.1 Acidobacteriota bacterium | reverse complement strand
TATGTCCGATTCTTTTTGCAAACGTCTCATTGAGGCATTTGAGGCGCGTCCCGATAAAGTCGCGATGCGTATCGTCGGCGACGACTCGCAAGTTTATACGTTTGGCGAAACGTTGAAGCAGATCCGGTCCGTTGCTTACAGCCTTGAGCAGGAAGGCATCGGATTTGGCGATCGCGTCGCGCTCATCGGAGAAAACCATCCGTGTTGGGCGATCGCGTATCTCGCCATCCTGTATCACGGCGCCGTGTGCGTGCCGATGGATCCGCACGGCGAGGTCGGAACGCTGACAAACTTCGTCGAGAATTCCGAAGCTAAACTCGTATTCATCGGATCGGAAGTTCAAGCAACTTTCGAGGAGATAGAAAAACGCCTGGGACGCGAACTTCCTGTGGCGGTGTGGGATTCGTCAGAACCTGGGGCACCGGCGGCTGACGTCGGCGGTACAGACTTTCAGACCCTCGTCTCTACAGAGTTTCCCGAGTCCTACGCACGAGAGGTTCCGAAACCGGCCGGCGACGATACCGCACTTCTCATCTACACGAGCGGTACGACCGGCACGCCGAAGGGTGTCCCGCTGACGCACGGCAATATACTCGCCGAGCTTGTCGGTGTAAACGAGGTCTTGAAGTTTGGTGAGAATGAAAAGATCCTGAGCCTGCTGCCGCTTTTTCACGCGTACCTGCAGATCGTCAATCTATGGGTCGCAACGACGTACGCCTGTGAGGTCGGTTATCTAAAGGAGCTTTCACCGGCTGAGCTGGGAAATGCGATGAAAGTGTTCAAACCGACGATCCTGACAACCGTGCCCCGACTCTGGTACCTGTTTCATAAGAAAATATTCGATGCCGTCGCCGCGAAACCTGCACCGGTACGTTTGCTGTTCAAGGGGATGCTCGCCGCTAATGGATCTCTGCGGAACGCGTTCGGGATCGATCTCGGTCCTCGTTTGTTCGGGCAGGTGCATGATTCGTTCGGAGGACAACTTCGAATTGCGATCACGGCTGGATCCCGGTTCGACGAAGAAGTCGCGACCGACTTTCATAACCTCGGCTTTACGATCATTCAGGGCTACGGTCTGACTGAAACGAGCGGTGCCGCAACCGCCACCCCTGAAACTGACAATCGGGTCGGTTCGGTTGGCAAGGCTATGAAAGGCGCAGAGGTAAAGATCGATAGTCCCGACAAGGACGGTGTCGGCGAGGTCCTCATCAAGGGCGACATGGTTTTCACGGGTTATTACAAGAATCCGGAGGCTACGGCCGAAGCCTTCACAGACGAAGGCTGGTTCCGGAGTGGCGACCTTGGAAAGTTCGATGACGACGGGCATCTGTTTATCGTTGGACGCGGAAAGGACGTGATCGTTCTTCCGTCAGGTAAAAATGTTCATCCCGAAGACCTCGAGATCCATTACCTCAAGACCCCGCTTGTTGAAGAGATGGCGGTTATCGGCGTTCGTGACGAAGCTGCCCAGCACGCCGGAGCAGAAAAGCTTGTGGCCGTCGTCGTTCCGGATTTCGCATATCTGAGACAAACTAAAGTCGCCAACTCGAAGGAAGCGATCCGGTACGAACTTGATAACATCGGACGCGATCTGCCGGAGTATCAGCGCGTCCGCGATTACATTATCCGTGCAGAACCTTTGCCGCGAACGGGTAGTCGGAAGGTAAAGCGTTTCGAGCTCAAGAAGGATATCGAGAGCGGAGCGACTAACGGAGAAGTACGGGAAAAGAAAGATTGGGAGATCTCGAACGAAGATCAAACCCTGCTTGATACGCCAGCTGCCCAGCGGGTGCTATCGATCATACAGTCGAACGCTCCTGACGCCGGAGTGCTCCACCCATCGATGAATCTCGAGATCGACCTGGGTCTCGATTCGCTCGGTCGAGCGGAGACATTTGCCGCGATCGAACATGCCTTCTCGACCGAGCTGTCGGGCGAAGCTGCTGCTCAGGCACTAACGGTTCGCGAC
>JANPJL010000151.1:0-8413 GCA_031425495.1 Acidobacteriota bacterium | reverse complement strand
GGTCGCCCGGTCCTTTTCGATCGAACAACCGGTGAGATCCAGACGACGAAAACTCGCAATGGCGAAGTTGAGACCTACTACGGATTTGGCGAGAAGGCATTTCCCGAGATGTCGCGGAACGAGAAGTTCATCGTCAATTGGAATACGGATACGTTCTCATATCCGGTCGGTACCGATCCGATCTATCAGTCGATCCCGTTCTTCTACGCACTACGCGATGGAAAGGCATACGGCCTGTTTTTCAATAACACTTTCCGCACCTGGTTCGATATGGGCAAAAGCTCCCCGGAGCGATATTCATTCGGAGCGAACGGCGGTGAGCTCGACTACTTCGTTTTCACGGGTGGGGTGGATCGATCTCCAAAAAAGGTCCTCGAAGATTATGCGAACCTGACCGGCAAGACGCCGCTGCCTCCGATATGGGCGCTCGGGAATCATCAGTCGCGGTGGTCGTACTTTCCGGAGACGCGTGTCCGCGAGATCGCAGACGGATTTCGGAGCCGCAGGATCCCGGCCGACGTTATTCATCTGGACATCGACTACATGGACGGCTATCGCGTCTTCACCTGGGACAAGGCGCGTTTTCCCGATCCCGAGAAGCTTGTCGCAGATCTGAAAGCTGACGGTTTTCAGACGGTGTTGATAGTTGATCCGGGTATAAAGGTCGACCCGAAGTACGAGATCTATGCTGAAGGAAAGCGGATGGGCATGTTCGTGAAGAACCCGGACGGGAGTGAATTGAATCGGAACGTGTGGCCACAGGCATCGGCATTTCCGGATTACACCGATCCAAAAGCGCGCGAATGGTTCGGAGCGCAATTCCGATCGCACATAAGCGAAGGCATCGCGGGATTTTGGGTCGACATGAATGAGCCGGGCGTCTTTCTGACGGACCGGACAGCGAAGCCCGATACGTTCCATCACCCCGACAAAACTTTTCCGTACGATACGCCGCACGCGGGCGACGGAAATCCCGGTACGCATAAGCGGTATCACAATGTCTACGGAATGCAGATGGCCCGCTCGACGTTTGAGGGTGTGAAAAAGCTGCGACCGGAGAAACGTCCATTCGTTCTCACGCGGGCGGGGTTTGCGGGTGTCCAGCGTTTCTCCGCTGTTTGGACGGGCGACAACTACGCAAGTTGGGATCATCTCGCTCTCTCGATCCCGATGCTCACAAACTTGAGCGTCTCGGGCGTACCGTTCGTCGGCGGTGATGTCGGTGGATTTAACGATCGGCCGAGCGGCGAGCTTTATACCCGCTGGCTGCAAGCGTCGGCATTGACGCCGTTCTTACGGTCGCACTCGGTCGGCTGGGCAGGAAATAAAGAGCCATGGGAATACGGTGACGAATTTACCCCGATCAATCGCGCGACGATCGAGCTGCGATATAAATTTCTTCCGTTTCTATACTCGCTTTTCCGCGAGCATGAGCGCACCGGTCAGCCGGTAATGCGGCCTCTGTGGTACGAGTTTCCAAACGATAAGCTGACGTACCTGATCAGCGACGAGTATATGATCGGCGGCGATGTTCTCGTCACGCCGATCGTAAAAGAAGGAATGCGGCACCGGGATACATACTTTCCGGCCGGAGCCACGTGGATCAACTGGTGGACAGGCGAGCGACTCGAGGGTGGCAAGCAGCATCGAGTTGATGCCCCGCTCGACCGGCTACCGATCTTTATTCGCGCGGGGGCGATCGTCGCGACGCAGGATGTCATTCAACATACCCGAGAAATGCCAAACGCATCGCTGACCCTGAACGTCGCCGCCGGAATCGATCCGGGCAAAACGGCAAAGACCGAAATATATCAAGACTCCGGCGAGGGGTACGGCTACCGACACAGCGAATGGCGAACGATCCGAATCGAACATCGCCAGGGCTCGGTGAAGTTAACAAGGATCGGGGATTTTAAAGGTCAGCGACTTCGCTTCCTCGAAGCCTTTGGCCTCACTGCCGATCCGCGTGAGGTACAGGTTGACGGACGGAAGGTAGACCACACATACAACTCATTGACCAAACGCGTCCGCGTCGAGTTGCCGGAAAATGTAACGGAGATCACGATGATTCGGTGAGCACCGAGTGATGGTGCATCGTGGCGACAAAATGCTAAAGCCCACGCGTAACCAAGGGCGACATGCTCAATACCGGGGTGCCATGGCGATTACGACACGATGCAAAAGCCCGCGCGTAAGCAAGGGAGATATGCTCAATACTGGGTAACTAGGGTAGAGGCGACACGATGGAAAAGCCCACGCGTGAGCAAGGGCGATATGCTCAACATTGGGTAACTCGGTTAGAGACCCACATGATGCAAAAGCCCACGCGTAAGCAAGGGCGATATGCTCAACATACTGTAACGACGTTCCCATGCAGCGATACGAACTCATGATAAATAGCGAGACACTCCCATGCTCGATGAATACGGATTTGAACTCTACGAGGAAAACGAATTTCCTCTCGCGTACCTTTTAACCTTCCGAACCTTCGGTACCTGGCTTCACGGTGATATTCGATGGTCCGTCGGTCGCAGTCGCCCATTGCCGCGAGAAAGTAAACTGATCCAGCCTAATGTTCCTCTACAGGAGGCGATGATTGAAGAGATGAACCAGCCACCGGTCATTCTGAACAGACCTCAACGTCAAGCAGTAGAACGCGCAATAAGTGAAGTGTGTCAGCACCGAGGTTATTCTCTTTGCGCCGTCAATGCACGAACTAACCATGCGCATGCGGTTGTGACTGCACAGCTCAAACCGGAGCCCATAGTAAACGCGTTCAAGGCGTATGCAACGCGGAAGCTTCGTGAGGAGGGATTAGTGAAACCCGAGTCAAAGGTGTGGTCGCGTGGCAAGAGTTCCAGATATCTATGGAAACCGCGGCATGTCTTCGGGACGATAGATTATGTTCTATACAGCCAAGGCTGGATTCCGTTTGAGGAGTGGATGGAGAAGTGGGAACCCCCGATAGAATAGGCGGGTACGGGTTACCGTATGTTGAGCATATCGCCCTTTACCCCGAGTGGGCATCGAGCATCGTTACCCGGTATTGAGCATATCGCCCTTGCTTACGCGTGGGCTTTTGCACCGTGTGGATGCGCCGCCGCCGTTACCCTATGTTGAGCATATCGCCCTTGCTTACGCGCGGGCTTTTGCACGTTACGGAGACGCCGCAAGTACAACCAAATCTACTTGTCGCTCGTCACGCGAGCGGTCGAGTTGCGCACGATAAGGGTTGGCTCGACGCTCAACACCTCGGGGATCTTTGCGTCCTTTCCTTCGGCAAGCCGCTCGAGTAGAGTGCGTGCGGCGAGGCTTCCCATTTCGAAAAGCGGTTGGCGGATCGTGGTCAGAGCGGGATTGTGAAACGCCGCGGCATAGATGTCATCAAAACCGAGAACCGAAACATCGGCCGGGACGCGCAGACCCATCTCCTCCAGCGCCCGGATCGCACCGATCGCCGAGATGTCGTTGAATGCGAAAACTGCGGTGAACTTCTCGCCGGTTGCCAGTAGCGTCTTCATCGCAGAATAGCCGACCTCAGGTGACGGCGAATCGCCCTGAAGCTGAACCGTCAATTTCGGATCGATCGGCATATCCCGCTTTCGGGCTGCGTCGCTGATCGTCTCGAGTCGGACGTTCGAGTCGGAACTGAACTCCTGTCCCTTTATCACGGCGACTCGCCGGTGGCCAAGGTTGTATAAATGTCCGACGCCCAATTCCGCGGCGTGCTGGTGATTGAGTATCACGTTCGTGACGCCGGCGACGTCTTCATGACCCGATACATTCACCGTCGGCAGATTTGGCTCGGAACGGATCGGCGTATCGACCGCAATGACGCCTTCGACCTGACGCTCCCCGAGCATCCGCGGCAGCTCAACGAGCAGGTCCTCGCGATGCAGATGACTTGCGGTCAGATAGAAATATCCTTGCTTTGAAAGCACGGCTTCGACACCGTTCAGCACCATCGACGAGTAACCGTCACTAAGTTCCGGAACGATCACACCAAGCGTATGCGTCCGCTGAACCCTGAGCGATCGAGCAAGATAATTCGGTTTGTAATTGAGCTCACGTGCCGCGGAGAATATCCGGTCTTTTGTCTCTTGCGGGATCGAGACAGCGGTCGGTGCATCGTTCAGAACGAGCGAAAGCGTAGTCGTAGAAAGGTTCAAATGCGCAGCCAGTTGCTTCAGACTGACGCCATCCGACTTGGGTAAACCGCCCGCAGCTGGGCGTTCGCTGCTCGTGGACTTTCGCGGCATGGCAGAGATAGTGGCACACGGTATCATTCAAATCAAGAAAGCGTCCCCGGCAAATTCAGCACTTTATTTGTGTTACCAAATAAACTAATGTGGTTTATCTAACAATCGTTTATGTGTTTCACAAATAATGTTGACAATGAAAATCGAAGGGTGTTATAAACCTACTAAAACGATTTACTAAACCGATTTACTCAATCGATTTACTTTGGAATCTTACGTCGGGCAAGACCCAATCTCAGCTTTATCAGGTTCGACGGGCTCTGGTTCTCAAACAACACTTCGGTCTACACCAATTTCTTGGAGGAATCTTTATGCGGGAAACAAGTTTCAGGATCGCGACCCTGCTTAGCTGTCTGGCGCTGAGCATGCTTTTTGCGGGGATCGGGCACGCCCAGTTTCGAGCGGGTATTCAAGGGAGTATCAGCGACGGCGCCGGAGGCTTGGTGCCCGGGGCTATGGTCGTGCTGACGAATAAAGAGACGGGCCAGACCCAGCAGACCGAGACGAATGAGGAAGGACTCTACCGATTTTCCAACCTTGCACCCGCACTTTATTCGATCGCGGTTGAGAAGCAGGGCTACAAGAAAACTGTCGTCGATGAGGTAAAGGTCGACGCGGAGGCCGTGAGGGGTCAAGACGTAGTACTAGAAACCGGCGGTATCTCAGAGACGGTTACGGTCGAAGCTGAGAACACCGGGATCCAGACCGAGGACGCGAATGTTCGAAAAACTATCTCAACGGAAGAGATACTCCGGCTGCCGCAGGTCGGACGCGATCCGTACGAGCTAGCACGTCTGACACCAGGTGTTTTTGGATCCGGAGCACGAAGCGCAAGCGGCGGCTCAGTCCGTCTTCCTAATACGACCGGGCCGGGCGGATCGTCGGTGTCGATCTTCCAGACCGAGAATCAAGTGCCGATCTCCGCGAATGGACAGCGAGTCTCGGCGAACAGTTTCCAGATAGACGGTGTTAGCGTGAACAGTCAGACGTGGGGCGGTGCGGCCGTCATCACACCGAGTCAGGAAGCGGTCAAGGAAGTGCAGGTAAGTTCGAGTACATACTCGGCAGAAGACGGACGAAACTCCGGTGCGGTGGTTAAGGTCGTAAGTAAGAATGGTACGAACGATCTTCATGGAAGTGCATTCTTCAAATATGCCGACCCGAGTCTCAACGCTTACAACCGGTTCGGCGCGCCGGGCACGCGGGTGGAGAACAAGTTTCGTCAGTATGGTGGAAGTATCGGCGGACCGATACTCAAAAACAAGCTCTTCTACTTTTTCACTTACGAAGGTGCTACCAACAAGAGCAATGTTCCATACAATGCCTGGATCGAAACTTCGCAGTATCGTGACCGGGTAACCGCCTTACGTCCAAACGGAACGACCGCGCAGATCTTTCGAGCAACTGGTATCGAACCCCGCATCATCTCGACCATCGGGACGACATGTGCAACCCTGAATCTCGGGGCTGACCGGTGTCGGACCGTTGCAGGCGGCTTGGATCTCGGGTCGATCGGACCGGGACCCACACCGCTTAATCCGTATATTGACGGATTCGGAATGTCGATCGGAGCCGGTTTCGACGGCGTCCCCGATATACAGCTTGCGCAACTTGCCAACCCGGCCAAGTTCACGGGGCACCAGTTCAACACACGCATAGATTTTCAGCCGACCACCCGAGATTCTTTTGCTTTTTCGACATTCATCACACCGACAGAAAGTCTAACCGCGAATACGGCAGGCAGGAGTCGGCCGATGGCGGATATAAACTCGCCGAGGCTGAACTGGGCGGCGACCGCGATCTACACCCGCGTATTGTCATCGTCGATGATCAACGAATTCCGGTTCAACATGAACCAGTGGAAGTTCAACGAGATTACGTCGAATCCGGATGTCAATTACGGCATTCCTCGGATTGAGATCGAAGGACTTCCGTTCGACCGAATTCGCTTCGGCGCAGACCGCTCCGAGGGTACACCCGGAGACTATAACGAGAGTCAGATGGAATTCCGGGACGTCTTCAACTGGGTGATCGGAAATCATATCGTGAGGATCGGAGGCGAATGGCGAAAGGAATTAAACAAGAATAGTTTGATCGGAGGTGCCAGACCGTTGTACTCGTTCGTCGGCCTCTGGAACCTCGCGAACGACGCACCGATCTTCGAAGCTATCAACGCCGATCCCGCAACAGGTGGGCCGGCTACTGGTGAACGGGAATTCTCGAGCAACAATTTCGCTCTCTTCGTTCAGGACGATTGGAAGGTCCGTCCGAACCTTACACTAAACATGGGTCTGCGTTGGGAGTACTTCTCACCGCTCACCGACAAGTCCGGTCAGCAGAGCAACCTGTTCCTCGGTCCGAACGGACTTATTGATGCACAGGTCCGACCGGTCGACCAGTTGTATGAGTCCGACTGGAATAATTTCGGCCCGCAGATCGGATTCGCGTACTCGCCCGAAATGTTCAATGACAAGTTGGTTGTTCGCGGCGGCTTCGGTATCGGGTATAACCGCCTGCCGAATACGATCTTTCTTAACGCACGAGGTAACCCGCCGTTCTTTGCACGATTCGGAATATGCTGCGGCCATACTGGTGAGCCGTTCGCGAACGGTCGGATCACTTACGTTTTAGGTTCAAGCAATTCACCTGCTAGTTATCCACGGAATCCGGCTCTCGGTCAGGGTATCAATCCGACAACCGGAGCTCCGATCGGCGGCCCGGTCGAGATCTATGGATCTCCGCAGGAACTCCCGACCGCATCTGTCCGACGATATTCTTTAGACGCCGAATACGAACTGCCCTTCAAGCTCATCGGTAGCCTCGGTTACCAGGGAAGCTCGGGCAGCAATTTCGTGCGACTTGTAAATCAGAATTACATTTACGCGCGGACGAACCCTGCTTTCTTTGCCACATACTTTGCTACGCCCGACGTTGACACAAACTACAACGGGATGAATGCCCGGATGCGGCGACGATTCTCGGATGGTTTTCAGTTTGATGTGATCTATCGCTGGAGCAAGAGCATCGACACGCTTTCATACGAAGGCCCGGGTTTTGTAACGAATCAGACCTACCCGGTGGACAATAGCACTGAGAAGGGTCCGTCGGATTTCGATGTTCGGCACAACTGGGCTATCTCCGGATTATGGGATATCCCGACTCCGTTCAAGGGCGATTCGTGGGCTTCGAAATTGCTCGGCGGATGGCAGATCAATGGGATCTGGTCCTACCATACTGGCTTCCCATGGACACCGAAGGTTGGCGAAGGCGTCCGATCACTGAGCGGAGACTTTTTTGGTCCGATCCGTCCGATCGCTTATTACGGCACACAACCACTCGCGAATACCAACGCGAATTTTCTCAACGGCGGTGTTTTCCCTAACAACATTATTTCCAATAACTGTGGCGGCGGGCAGGGCTGCAGCGCGTACTTCCTCACCAGAGTAAATCGCGACGCTACCAATACGCCGACATACCTGATCAACCCCCCGGGAATAGGACGAAATGTTTTTCGCGGGCCGAAGTATCGTGCACTCGACATCAGCTTCGTCAAGCGATTTCGCCTGAACGGACTGGCGGGAATGATGGAAGGAGCTGGACTGGATCTGCGTGCGAATTTCTTCAATATTTTCAATCAACTGAACTTTGATAATTTTCAGTTCGATGACGACAGCACCAGAGCCGATCGTCCGCAGTTCGGAATACCCCAACGAGCCCTGTCGGGTCGTACAGCCGAATTGCAAGTGCGATTTAATTTCTGATCAGATCTAACCCTGGTTTCGCGGGTGCGTCGAAGGCGCATCCGCATCTTCGACCACCTGGTATTGACCGGCCGCGGGTCCGAACCCGTGCGTCCTCATCCTTCAGCGTATGCAGCAGACCCTGAGAATAATCTGGTTCGCCATTGTCGTCGTACTGCTGCCGACAGCCGTACAGGCACAAGTAAAACAAGTACAGCACGAGAGACGCATCAACGCGCTCATCGCTCAAATGACACTGGCGGAAAAGCTCGGTCAACTCCAGCAGCTCGATGGTGATTATCGCGGGTTTGCACGGCCCGAGCATTTCGAAATGGCGCGGAAAGGATTGCTCGGCTCGACCCTGAACGTTCGCGGAGTCAAAGATACGAACGCGCTCCAGCGTGCGGCGATGGA
>JANPJL010000150.1:0-22980 GCA_031425495.1 Acidobacteriota bacterium | reverse complement strand
TACGCGGCGGACAATCTGCTAAAGCTTCTCGGCCGCTATGACGGACTTGCACTGGACTCGTGGCTGCGTTCGCAATTCTACAAAAAGCACAATCGCGAGAAAGTGTGCCCTGATAAAAAGATCGAGCGTCACTATAAAAAGTTTGGTAAATGGAAGGGCCTGGCGATCTGGTGCGACATGACGGAACGCTGGTTTGATGAGAAGCTGCTTAATTAGTCTCTTATGCCGTCAGGCAGTCACGCAGTGGTCTCGATATTTTTCCGACTAAAGAGGGACGCTCCGACTAGTCACAGACCTGAACCGACGCCATTGTTTTTCCGCAAGATTATCTCCAAACTCCAAATAGCGAGTCTAAAAAACTATACCTGTTGGGACATCTCGACGGTTTTCATCACGAGCTCGATGGGAAAGTTGGCCTCGATGAACCGAAGGTGTAGTCGGGTCCGGCCGTCGTCGCCCGTCTGTTTATTACACACGACGGAGAGCCCGGAGAAATCGTACTCTTCGCTGATGAACTTAACGCGATCACCGATCCCGACATCGAGTGTCGTGTAGACCGCGGCTCCGCTCTTGCTAACGTTCTCGGCGATCGTGCGTTCGCCGCCGGTCGCGCCATTCTTTGTGTCGACAATGGCAAGGTATAGATCAATGGGACTCCAGAATCGAATGTCCGCTCTCTTTTTGAATGGAGTCTGCCATTCGTTGACGCTCCACATTCCATTCTCGCCTACGCCGGATATTCTGTAGGACTGGTTCGGGTTTGCCTTATGGCTCGCCGGAGCTTCCCTCCCGATGAACGCGACTCCAACATAAAACGCGTTCTGGTCATTTGCGGTGATCGGAGAGCAGTGTTGGACAAGGCCCCACACTCGGTAGAGCTCTTTGTCGTGATCGTAGCAGCGCATGTGCGCGGGGAGCGGGAGCATTAGTGAGATCAATGTGCCGACTTCACAACTCCGGCCCAGATTAAAGCTAGATCCGGTCGGAGAAACCGTTAGCAGATCGGCCACCTCGTTCCATTCGTGGGAATCTTTATCTTTACCTTTTACGACTGCGTGCAACGACATAGCTGTTAAGTTCGCCTTCTCTTTGGGAAGCTCGGTTCGGACTGACATTAAAACATCTCCTGTATCGACCGATCAAAAAATATCGGCAAGCGCGAGCTTTCAAAACTATTTTATTCGATGCCCTCAAGAGGGAACATGTGATCAATAAATTCAAGATGGAGGCGGACTATACCGTCGTCGCCAAGCCGCTTCGCCCGTACGATCGAGATAATACTAAGGTCGTGTCGCTCGCTCTTCACCCGCAGGAACGCTCCGGGCTCGACATTGAACGAAGTAAATACGGCGGCACCTCCGAGACTCAAATTCTCGGTAACGCTAACCTCACTTGCCGCGACGTCCCCATTCTCGTCAAGCATCTCCAGAAGTAGCGATTCCGGTATTGCGAAACGCGTATGTCTCCGGAGGTAACCGGGCAGGTCGGTTTCATCGGGAATAGTTTGAGCCTCTATAAGCTGCCACAGTCCGCCGTCCTCGCGGTTGGCGAGGTCGTAAAGTTTAGACGGATTATCGACGTAGGTTCCAGGCGGGTTCTTTCCTATGAACGCGACGCCGACGGCATACGAATCTGCGACGCCCCCGCTACCCAGGGGCACACAACGCCGTACGAGGCCCCAGACTCTATATTGCGGTTCAAGATAGTCGTAGCAGCGGAGCTGGCGAGGCATCGGAACGCTCATGACCAGAAGCCTTCCGCGCTTTACCGGGCGCTTCAGCTTAAATCCCGAGCCAAAAGCCGAGATATCTTCGAGCCGGGTGATCTCTGACCACGCGACTTTTCCGTCCACCTTCACCTCGATACGCGCCGGAAGGGCAAGGGGGTATCGTTGAATGCGGCGACTGTCCTGATCGGTTGCGGTATTTGACATTTTTCTGCTTTGAGCGAGCCCTTACGTGGCGAGGCGTCGTCTTATGAAAGGATTGTGTTTTGAAGGATTTAGCGGGGTGCTTGCGAAGGCCGGGCAAGTTGCTAAACAGGCCGGTCCGCCTGTAAAATGAAGCATAGCATCAAAAGGAAAATATTTCTAGATTTTTTTAGTCTCCGCCGGTCACTCCTGGCTACCGCAAATTTATAAAAGCTTAAGAAGAAACGAGAATTAACAATGGATTCAATTCTGGAACGTAACCAAGTAAACATCGAAGACGAGATGCGTCGATCGTATCTCGACTACGCGATGTCGGTGATCATCGGACGAGCGCTGCCGGATGTTCGCGACGGGCTCAAACCTGTTCACCGCCGGGTGCTCTGGGCGATGCACGAACTCGGCAATACATTTAACAAGCCGTATAAAAAGTCGGCCCGTGTCGTGGGTGATTGTATGGGTAAGTATCACCCCCACGGCGACCAGTCGATCTACGACACGCTTGTGCGTCTGGCGCAGGATTTCTCGATGCGTTATCCGCTCGTCGACGGTCAGGGCAATTTCGGATCGATCGACGGCGATAATGCTGCCGCACAGCGCTATACCGAGGTCCGCCTGGCGAAGCTTACGAACGAGATCCTCGCTGACATCGAGAAAGAGACCGTTGATTTTACGCCCAATTACGATGATTCGCTCTCGGAACCTTCGGTGATGCCGACCCGGTTTCCGAACCTGCTCGTAAACGGTTCCGAAGGAATCGCGGTCGGCATGGCCACAAAGATCCCGCCGCACAACATGACCGAGATCCTGAACGCGACGATCGCGGTCATCCAGAATCCCGAGATCACGGTAGATGAGCTGATCAAGATCGTCCCGGGTCCCGACTTTCCGACCGCCGGATTTATTTATGGGCGAGAGGAAATTCACCGGGCATATCGCGAGGGCCGCGGCATCATTCAGATGCGGGCCAAGGCGGCGATCGACAGGATCGGACGCGGCGAACGAGAACGCGACGCAGTCGTTATCACTGAGATCCCGTACCAGGTTAACAAGGCACGGCTGATCGAAAAGATCGCCGAACTTGTCCATGAGAAACGGCTCGACGGCATATCCGAGTTAAGAGATGAATCCAGCCGCGAGGGAATGCGGATCGTCATCGAGTTGAAGCGGGACGCCGTTCCGCAGGTCGTCCTCAATAAGCTCTACAAACTGACGCCGCTTCAATCATCGTTCGGCATTATTAGCATCGCGATCGTGGACGGCCAGCCGAGAGTGCTGACGCTGAAAGAAATGCTCGAGTATTTCTTCCAGTTCCGTCGTGAAGTTGTCCGCCGCAGAACGGAATTCGAGCTTCGCAAGGCGCAAGCACGAGCACATATCTTGGAAGGCCTGAACAAGGCGATCGACGCACTCGATTACATAATCCCGCTTATCCGAAATTCGCGATCGGTCGATGAAGCGAAGAGTTGGCTGACGGCGAAGTTTGACGCCGTCGGTGAGATCAAGAAATGGCGCGGCGTGACGGGCGAAAAATCGACGGATGCATTCGTCAAGGATCTTCGCAAAGTTATCTCGGGACTCGGATTCTCGGATATTCAGGCGCAGGCGATCCTTGATCTGCAGCTTCGTCGCCTCTCCGCTCTCGAACGTCAGAAGATCCTCGACGAATACGAAGCTCTCATCAAGCACATTGCCGAGCTCGAGAATATTCTCGCTAACGAGCCCGTGCTCCGGCAGGTGATCATCGATGAGCTAGAAGAGGTAAAGAGGAATTTCGGCGACGCGCGACGGACAGTTATCGTCGATGCGGGTGCCGAGTTCAATATAGAAGATCTGATCAAAGACGAAGACGTCGCGATCACGGTCACGAAAGCCGGCTACATCAAACGTACGCCCGTCTCGACCTATTCGCGTCAGGGACGGGGTGGTAAGGGCCGTCTTGGGGCGACCGCAAAGAACGAAGATTTCGTCGAGCATCTCTTCATTGCTTCGACGCACGCCTACCTGATGATATTCACCGACGATGGCCAGGTCTTTAAGATCAAGGTCCATGAGATCCCCGAGGCCGCAGCGGCCGCACGCGGGAAAGCAGTGGTTAATCTGGTCCAGCTTTCCAGCGAGCGAAAGCTTGTCGCAGTCATGCCGGTCCGAGACTTTGGCGAAGAGGTTTACCTCACGTTCGTGACGAAACACGGAGTGATCAAGAAATCGTCACTCGGCGACTTTCAGAACATCCGGGCAAACGGCATCAACGCTATCAATATCGACGAAGGTGACGAGTTGCTCGACGTCATCCGGACCGATGGTAAGTGCCAGATCTTCATTGCGACTCACGACGGTATGGCCGTGAGATTCAATGAGAAAGACGTGCGTCCGATGGGTCGTGCTGCACGAGGCGTTCGCGGCGTTAATCTACGCAAAGGCGACGAGGTCGTTTCGGTCTGTGCTGTGTCGCAAGAGGGAACTGAGAAGATCCTCTCGATCTCGGAGAACGGGTTCGGCAAGCAGACGATCGTCAGCAGTTATCGTCTGACAAAACGCGGCGGCAAGGGCGTGATCAACATGAAGACCACGACGAAGACCGGCAAGGTCGTCGCTTCGTTCCCGATCGAAGAGGACAGCGAGATCATGATCATCACGCAGCAGGCGAAACTCATTCGTCTCGGCGTAGATAAGATCCGCGAAACCGGACGCAGCGCTCAAGGAGTCACGCTGATCAAGACCGGCGACGAAGATCGCGTCACAAGCGCGTCGCTGCTCGCTGTTGTCGAAGATGAGGACGACGATTAGTTGCTTCACTTGCTTACGAGAACAAAAGTCCTCTCTTCGAGAGTGAATCGCGCACTCGGAGCCGGATAACTAAAAAAGCTATCTGATATTTCTGATCAGGACTGCGTTTCGAGTTCCGTACCCGCGTGCCGTGTAGAGGCGGGAGCCATCAGCGGAAAAAGCGAAATTGTAAATATCACCGCTTGAGAAATCGGTAAGCGGCCGAGGAGCTTCATTCTCGATCGGCTGCAACCACAGATTGCCCACATTATTGCGGGCGACTATGTAAGTGAGAGATTTCCCGTCCGGTGTCCAACGAGCTCCGATGTTTAGGAAAGAATTTTCGACGGCGTCGAATGTTCGCAAGGTTGTGCCGTCTTCTGCTGAAACTATCGATATCCTTTTCAAAGCGATGGAGACGCAGGAGATAGATTTTCCGTCCGGAGAGAAATGCGGTGTTTCACAATCGGCGTCCGTCAACCGGACCGATTCACCCCCACCTGAGGGAATTCGCCAAAGCGCGCCCTCGTCTGAATTCCCTTCAAACGATTTCGAATGGAATATGATCCAATTTCCGTCCGGCGAAACGCTCGAATCAACTTCATTACTGTTTCCTGAGGTTAGCTGTTTGAGATCTGCACCGGTGGCATCCACCCGATAAAGATGACTCCAGCCATCGACCTTTGCGGAAAAAATAAAGTAACGTCCATCCGGAGGTGCACGAAGCTCCTCTATCGCGGCCGGGCTGGTCGTCAACTGCCGGTTGTTAGAACCGTCGGCGTTCATCACCCATGTGCTGAAACCGTCACCGCTTCGGGTTAAATAAGCAACGAGCCCGTCGGCAACCGGTGCAATTCCACCGCGCCCATCTGTTTGACCTTTTGATATCTGTGCGGCTGTTCCAGCTGAGCCGCTGGCGTCCATGGACCAAATCTGCGAAAGACGATTGAACTGAACGGCGAAGACTTCATTTTCGTCGGTTAGCCCCAAACTCGCATACTGGTAACGACCTCCAGCGGTGGTCAGCCGGCGCGACTGGCCGTCACTCACCGACAGATAGTAAACCTGGTCGCGCCGCGTCGAAAATGATTCTTTGAATCTCGTCCCGATAAACACAAGCCCTTGACTGTCGCGGGTCCATGCCATTCGAAAGCAGCCATCCCAAGTCTCGGACGAAAGCGCCTTGACTGTTCGACTATTGAGATCGACTGAGTTGATCGTACACGAACCTTCCGGTCTGTCCATCCTCGAGTAACTGAACGCAACCGACTTGCCGTCAGGAGACCACGCTGGGTTGAGAGCTCTGATAGTATCCGGTTCGTCCGGTTGCGGGAGCAAATCGGTTTGCCCTTCACCGTCACTCGAGCTGATTATGAGTCGCTCACGGCCCGTTTTGGGGTCCAACCGCCTGAAGACCATTCTTTTGCCATCAGGCGAAAAAGAGACAGGCGAGGCAACGTCGGCTATTAACTTCGTATGGACGCCGCCGAGTGCGGGAACCCGGTAGAGCGTGTATTGACCCTTGACATCGATAAGGAAATAAATTGACTGGGAATCCGGAGTAAAGGTTGTGCCAAAAATTGTACCAGCAATTGGTTCGATGATCTCTCTGCGGGTGGCTTGTCCGGTTTGCTGCAGCCACAGGCGGGACCGGTCGCCATCCGGTGATGCATAGACGAAATAGGTTCCGTTTGGCGAAATAGTTGCGAAGTCAACGTCCTCACCGCTCGTGAGGTTGACTATGGTCTGCTCTTCTTTGACCGCCGAAGTTTTAGCATCAGGCGCCCCAAAGAACCAGGATGCCAAAAACGCTCCAAGCGACAGAATCGCAAGTACCGCGGTAGCGATGAACGCCGGGCCGGTTATCTGGACCCGCTGACTCAAGGCCTTTTCAGATCGAGCTCGTGGGTTTTCAACAGGAAGTACATCCTTCTCGCTTTCCTGCCAATCCGCAACAGCCAATACATTGCCATGTCGCTCAATCCGACGAAAGCTCTGAATGTGACTATTGGCTTCGCGGCCATCGACAGGAACAGGATCTTTGATCCTCTCCGCGTCTCCGCTCATCCGCGGTGAAAACCCGTTTGTCGCCTCAGACAACGACACATCGCCATTGAAACGGTAGCCGCGCCTTTTCAACGTTTCGATAAATGGGTCACCGGCTTTTGTCTTGCCGAGTGTTTTTCGCAGGAGGTGAAGGTACTGGGAAAGATTTGATTCTTCGACGATCGAATCCGCCCAGATAATTTCCATCAGTGCAGCTTTAGGTACGATCTCACCGCTCCGCTCAACGAGCGCAAGCAAAGTTTCGACGGCCTTTGGAGGGAGGGCAACTTCCTTGCCGTTGTTGTATAGCATTGCGGATGCTGCATCCAGCCGGAAGTCTTCAAACTTATAAACCAACTGATCTGGCCGTTTCGTCATGCTTAACCAAAATTAACGAAAAATTGAACTTAGATTCAAGACGCCTAAGGAGCCCTCGCCTATAGTCACGATTAGCCGCAGTCATCAGTGAAACGGACGCTTCGATTGAATAGAAGTTTCTGTTTCGGACTCTAAATTATCACATGTCCGGAGGGGACTTGAAGAAAGACGAGGGCGTCGCTCGCGGCGCGACTAATCTCATTACGCAAGGTAGATCTGACGATGAGGACAGCGGCCAACCGTTCTTCAGGGAACGGCGACAAGTTTAACATCCGCCAGGTTTTCGTTGCAAAGAAATTACCAAAGAACTAAGTAGGAGATGTAAATCATGCAAATTACAAGAATCAACATTTTTCGGGCACTTATGTGTTTGACCCTCGCAGCAATGCTCAATGTTTTCGGTCTTGCCCAAGAGGTGAAAGAGTACAACGGTGACGACGTACAGGCGGAGGTAGTGCCCGCCGAAAACCCGCATGCACTTATCGGAACGTGGACGGTACAGTCCTCGGTTACCAATTGCAACGGCACGACGCTGCAAAACTTTTCAAAGCTTGCCTCTTTCAACCAAGGCGGCACCGCCGTTGAGACCAGCACAGGCCTTCCGGCATCGCAACGCACCACGGCATTGGGCGTCTGGGACCACTCCGGCCGCAACGCCTTCCGTTACGCAGTACAGTTCTTCCGGTTCGCGGCTGACGGTTCGTTTATTGGCACGACACGCGCACAGTGGCAGGTTGGTATGAATCAAATGAGCGGTTCTTATACTGCGACGGCATCGATCCAGGTGGTTCTACCCAACGGCAATGTAGTCGCCACACTGTGCGGTTTAGAGACGGGAACTCGGCTCACTTTGCCGGAGTGATAGGACTGCCTGTAGGTGCGAGCGATTGCGTAATATTGCACGAAAACGTACGAGGTAAGAATCGGGAACAGTGGCCAACCCCCAAAAGGTGCCAAGTTACAACCTGCGAGCCACCTCGCGTCGCGAGCGACGGCATAAGACCCCTGGCGAGAGCCCGGGGTCACATTGAGAGCGTAACTAAGCTCCCAATGCGGGCGACAGTCTACCGAGCCGAAAATCCCCGGTAACTCGCTCAGTAACATCTATCCCTGTTTCCAAATTTCGTCGCGTTATCTAGTGAAGGCAAAAGTCTGACCGAAAATTAATAAACTATCGTCCCGGACCGAATCCGAATAGAACAGATAAAATTATGAAATGTACGATGGTCAAACGACACACACTCTCGATTATTCTCTCTCTTTTCCTCTTCGCCATTTCGGCGTCGGCGCAGGGCAGCGCCTTTAGCTTTCAAGGACGTCTTAATGACGGAGCAAATCCGGCCAACGGAGGTTACGACTTGCAGTTCAGTCTGTTAACCGCGGTCACCGGCGGAACCCAGATCGGCCCGACGATTACCCGTCCAAACACGACCTTGATCAACGGCGTCTTTAGCGTCACGCTGGATTTCGGCGTTGGCGCGTTCAGCAACCCCAACAACATATTTATCGAGATCGGCGTTCGCCCCTCGGGTTCGCCAAATGCATTTACGATTCTCGGGCCCAGACAGCAGTTGACCGTCGTACCGTATGCCGTTCGGGCAGGCAGTGCGACCAATGCCGATAATGCGACAAACGCAGTCAATGCTCAGAACGCTACGACGGCGCTAACGGCTACCAACGCTCTTTCACTCGGTAACGCTTCGGCGTCAAGTTACGCACGTCTGAATGTGGTCAATGATGGCGATCTCAAGGCGACCGGCGGTTTATATCTTGACGGGGACATCCGGCAACTTAGCACAGCTGGCGGAGCTGTCAAAGCAATGGCTCTCATCCGCGTCACTCGCTCAGGCTTTCCGACTAATTCAGCTACAGCCACTGTCGTCCGATGCTTCAGCGGTGTCGCATTACCTTCTGCTCCTACTTGCGGAATCTCAATAGGCCTTGTCAGCCTCAGCGACAAGGTACAGGTCAATTTCGGTTTTCCCGTGAACAATCGCTTCATCGCACTGACTGGTTATAACGATACGGTTTCGCTAGCAAGTTACCCGAACCCGACTACGCTTGAGATCGACGATACAACTACTAATGGCGGCTCGAGTGAATTTTTTATTTACATCTTTTAGTAGCGCTGAGAATGGGACCGGAGAAGTGGACAATGAAAATTCAAATAATGAAATTCACAGCGTTGCCTTTAATAATTCTCTTCGCGTCATTTTTCTCGCTCGCACGAGTAACTGATGCTGCAGTCTTGAAACCGGGTGAGATAATCTACAGCCGTGCGGCTATGGTTGAAGGTAATTGCGATACGGGAACCGTATGGGCCGTCGGGCAGGATGGCTCGAATGACCGTTTGATCACGCAGGGACATCATCCGCGGATCTCGCCGGACGGTCGATACATTCTGTTCAAGCGATTTAATCCAAGTTCTCTCTGTCTGCCCTTCAGTATTGCACCCTCCTGGTGGATGCGGGACTTGGCCACAAATCGAGAGACGCAGATCGCGAACAACTTTCAGTCGTCCTCAGGCCATTACTTTTCGCCTGAGACAAACCGAGGCGCGAATCAGATCGTCGAATCGGACGGTGCAGGTATTTGCCTGATGAACATCGACGGCACGGGCCGTGTCTGCTCAAACATACCGAATCTTGACCCGATCCGAGGGGCCGGTCATCCCAGCGTGCGCGGGACGGACAATCTCCTGCTAGTACAAAACTTTCTGGACAATGCTGACGGCGGACTTTACACCCTGAGTTACGACACGCTGGTGAATCGTCAAAAGATTCCGAACACGATCGGCCGAGATCTGAGTCCTTCATGGTCGAACGACGGGCAAACGATCGCCTTCGCAGCTTTTCCGACTGGGCGCGGTGAGCCATACTTTTTTACCAACCTGTTCAAGATCTCTCCAAACGGTTCGAATAGGACTCAACTCACATTCTTCACACAGCCCACCGGGGAAGGCTTCACCTACAGCCTCGTCTGGACGGGTGACAATTCAACACTTCTCAACGCGGCCAGACTTGGCGGCGTTGCTGGAATTTATAAGATATCGGCGAGCGGCGGAATTCTAGGCACGATTCCGATATCGGCCGGCGCGGCGCCGGAATGGGTCGGCGGGATAGTGCCCGTTTATTCCGAGCAGCAGGTCGCATCGTTCGGCGGCGGTTATACCGGTGGCGGCAATTATTCGCTAGTCGATACGATCGGACAGGGCTTTGCCGGCCAGAGATCTACCGGCAGCCAATTCAATTTTGAAAGTGGGTTCTGGGCGATCCCGGGACAGAGAAATAAAGGTCCTTTCGATTTCGATGGCGATGGGAGGACCGACATCGGTATCTTCCGTGCTACGGTCGGCGAGTGGTGGATAAATCGAAGCAGCACCGGGAATACGGCCGCGGTACAGTTTGGCAACTCAACCGATCGCATCGCACCGGCTGATTACACCGGCGACGGGAAGACAGACGTTGCTCTCTTCCGACCGTCCTCGGGGGAGTGGTACGTGCTCCGGTCGGAAGATAGTTCGTTCTTTGCTTTCCCGTTCGGAATGTCAGGCGATATTCCCGTACCGGCAGACTACGATGCTGATGGCAAGCCAGATCCGGCTGTGTTCCGTCCGTCGAATGCGACGTGGTATATCTCCAGATCGAGCGGTGGGACGACGATCGCACAGTTCGGAGCCGATGGTGATATGCCGGTTGCCGCCGATTACGACGGTGATGGAAAAGCAGACGTTGCGATCTATCGGCCGTCGAACGGTCAATGGTGGTTGAGCCGTTCGACTGCCGGAGTGATCGTGTTCCAGTTCGGGATTTCGACCGACAAAGCCGTCCAGGGTGATTACACCGGCGATGGAAAGACGGATGTCGCATTCTGGCGACCATCGAGCGGCGAATGGTACATCCTAAGATCAGAAGATTTCAGCTTCTACTCGCAGCCGTTCGGGACAACCGGCGATATTCCCTCGCCCGGAGACTACGACGGTGATGGAAAGTTCGACACGACCGTGTTCAGGCCGTCGTCAGCGACCTGGTTCGTTAACCGCTCGACGGCCGGAACGCTGATCCAGCAATTCGGAGCAACCGGCGATCGCCCGATCGCGAATGCATTCGTTCCTTAAGCGTTCAGAGTGCGCCATTCACCGCGTTATTCCTCGACGCGACGCGACAGATCGCGCACCCTAAACGAGAACACTCCATTCGGGAAGCGCACACGGGTTTTCTCTTCGAGTTTTGTCTTTTTCTTGTTTCGTGTGTTTCGTGGTTATCTTTTTTTAAGTATATCCCGCGTATCACATGGTTATATTTTTCAAATCGTAACCACGAACCACACCAGGCAAGACAGAAGTCCTCATCCTTGTACTACAAACAACTCCACGCACCGCCGACCATCATCGCGGGAGCTCCCGATCCACCGGCCTGACAAGTGGTCGTTGCACGGCGACAATTACTGCAATAGACAAGCGAGCCGTTTGGTTTTCCGGCCGGCAGAGCACTCGCCGCGAAGGGCGGCATCTGCGCCGGAGCTCCAAACCGGACATCGGTTCCGAAAAATGTCGGATGGCCGGGAACGCTCCCTTCTTCGGGCTGGCCGGTCATGAAGACCACCGTGGCCTTATCAAAGTTATTCTTCCTAGCACCGCGACATCCGAGGGTGTAACCGTCGTAACAGAATCGATCACCGGTCGAATAGACGCGGGTTCGCTCGTCCATTTTAAATGTGGCCGGGCCGTATGAACTGCCAGTTGAGACAAACGTGCGGCGTGCATTGAAAATGATCGGATCGCCAAAGGCTGAATTCACGATCGTGATCGGATAGGAGTAATCACCGGCCTGGGGATGGTTCACACCGTTGTAGACGATAGAGTTCGTCATGTTTTCCGATTGCGATGCAATGATCGTTAAGCCACCGGCATCGAGAATATTAATAAATGTTCCGCCCAGAGCGCTCGGAAACCCTCCGCTGAATGTGTCTTGAATCAGCACCCCGCCCGCACGCTCAAGATGTATCCCGTTCGCGTTCTGGTTCGGTCCCCTTTTCGGATTTATGAAAAGACTTGATTCGATCTTCCAATCGGTATTGCGGATGTTTACGAAGATGCCGGTATCCTTGTTAAAAACGAAACGGCACGCGGTGATCTTTATATAATCGAACTGCCAATTGAGGTCCGTCTGCGGAAGGCCGTATGCATTTATACCTCGATTAAAATTATGGAATACGACGCGCTCGAAGATGAACCCCTGCGATGAGGTGTAAGCCCCAACCGCTTCGACTCCGCTCGTCCCGTCGCTGCTTTGCGAATAAAGCTCGATGTCGCGGATCGTCACATTTTCAACGCACTCGCCTATACGAAAGAGCGCTTTGTTAGTGCCCTTCAGCGTTATGCGGCTCGGATTTTTTCTCGCGACGTCGCTTGTCGACGCCATAGAATGAAGCCCATTCGTCCCCTGAATGATGATGCCGGACGGCAGAGCGATGGGAGCTGTCACGATATACTCCCCATCCGGAACAGTCAGTGTGCCGCCATTCGAGGAGGCAAGGACAGCCATCGCGCTCCGAAAAGCGTTTGTATCGTCGGTGCGGCCGTCACCCGCGGCGCCGAAATCGCGAATGTTATAAAACCCGCGTTGCCGTTCGTTCTTACTTGCGAACCAATCATAAGTGACCGGGCCGCCAGGGATTGCGAGCGTGACTCTATAGCGTTCGTCCTCTCCGCGAAAACACCACTTGTAGTTGGTCGCACTCGCTCGCATCGTGGCGTTCGTGGCCGAACTCTGCGTGAAGCTCGAGTCCGAACCTTCGCAAGACGTAAGCTTCATCGGTGTTGACGGATCGAGGTCCGTCACCGTGATCACAGTCGATGGCGGCACGTAGCGGACCGCGCATGTTGGGGTGCGATGGTTCGTCGGAACATCGACGAGGATGTTGTAGCCTTCGAGTTTATTTTGAGTGAAAGCGGAGAACGCGAACGTGAGCAGTACCGAGCAAGCGAAGATTCCCTTTTTCATAATGTTTAGATTATCGCGTAAGGCGCGGTCGGGTACAAAGCAGATCGCCGGACCGGCTTGTCTCGAACGTGATCAGGCCGATGGATTAAATGATCCCGGGTAGCGTTGGCGTATCACCGGCCCGTGCCGGCGGAGCGAGACCGAAATGTTCGTATGCGAGACGCGTCGCCAATCGACCGCGGGGTGTGCGGTTTAGAAAGCCGATCTGGAGCAGGTATGGTTCGATGATTTCCTCGATCGAATCTTTCTCTTCGTGAAGGGAAGCGGCTATAGTTCCAAGCCCGACCGGACCGCCGTCGAATTTTTCGATGATGGTCATCAGTAGTTTTCGATCCATCTCATCGAGGCCGAAAGTATCGACTTCCATCCGGTCGAGGGCATCTTGTGCGACATGGGCAGTGATGCGTCCGTCGTGGTCGACTTCGGCGTAATCCCGAACCCGACGCAGTAGACGATTCGCGATTCGTGGAGTACCACGCGAACGTCGAGCGATCTCACGCGAACCCGTTTCGTCGATCTCGATATTCAGGATGCCGGCCGAGCGGTCGACGATCTGCTGCAGGTCGTCGAAGCCATAGAAATCGAGATGGAAAATTATGCCGAACCGGCCACGCAATGGAGCCGTTATCAAACCGGGGCGCGTCGTGGCACCGACAAGCGTGAACTTCGGGAGTTCAAGTTTTATCGAACGTGCAGCGGTGCCTTGGCCGATCATAATGTCGAGGTTGTAATCCTCCATCGCCGGGTAGAGGATCTCCTCGATGGCGGGATTGAGCCGGTGGATCTCGTCGATGAAGAGCACGTCACCTTCTTCCAGATTGGTAAGTATCGCTGCGAGATCGCCGGCTTTCTCGATGATCGGCCCGGCGGTCGACTTTAATGCCGAGCCCATCTCGTTTGCAACAATATTCGAGAGCGTCGTTTTCCCGACGCCTGGTGGGCCCGTGAGTAGGATATGGTCGAGAGCTTCACGACGGCGGAGTGCCGCGGTCATGAAGATGCGCAGATTGTCCTTGACCTTTTTCTGGCCGATGTAATCAGCGATCTTCGCCGGGCGCAGCGTCGCCTCAAGCTTAGATTCCTCGGGTGACAGCGATTCGTCCCTGATATCCATTTCGGCGATAATTGTCACGGCTTTTTCTGGCTTTGCGTCCTTCGCGAGCTTTGCGTGAAATTTCTTTCTCACGCAAAGTTCGCAAAGATTCAGAACAACAGACCCTTATTGTACAAGGCAAGCACGTCCATCGAAAACGCAGTCGTCACGTGGAGCAGCAGGCCCATCCAAATATTTCCATTGCGATAGCTGAGCCAGCCGAGAAAAATTCCGGCCGCGATCGCGGCGAACGTCTCGGCGGGCGGTTTACCGAAATGGATCATGCAGTAAGGCACCGTCACCGCGAAGATGGAATAGAAGCCCAGCGCAGGTTTTAGGCTGTGCAGAAGAAATCCGCGGAAGAAAAACTCGAGGCCTAGGAACTGGACGAGATACAGCAACTCCCAAACCAACAGTGTCGCCCCGAGATAAGGTTCGCCGTCGTAGATCTTCAGGAACGGATACTTCGCGGTAAAGCTGTCCGTCAGCGACATCAAATAAACAACCGGCAGCATGAACGCCAGCACGGTAAGGAATAATCTGGCAAATCCCGGCTCGGCACGAAACGTGAGTCCATAGTCTGCCAGGCTTTCTCGGTAAAAATATTTGACCGACAAGGCAGGGATGATGAAATAAAAAATCGTCACGACTGCGACCCACCACCCAAGTGCCGGCAGGTTATTCGCTGCTGGGTGAGCAATGTATTCGCCAACCTTGTCGAACCCCGATCCCTTGAGAAGCAGTGTCGGCACGTTCGGATCTTTTAGGTAAAAGATGGCAGTTAGACCGGCGGCGGTGTAAACGAGTGCGAAGATCGCCTTCCGGTCGAGCAAGGAAATGTCGGCTCTAAATTGGTCGATGAGATTGAGCATTCGAGACAAGGCTCCCCTCCTTGTTTAGGAGCGGTGGCAGCCGCTTCGGCTGACTGGGCGGTAGTTCAAATGAAATCTGATTTCTGCTTAACTCCCCTCCTTGTTTAGGAGCGGTGGCAGCCGCTTCGGCTGACTGGGCGGTAGTTCAAATGAAATCTGATTTCTGCTTAACTCCCCTCCTTGTTTAGGAGGGGGGGCAGCCGCTTCGGCTGACGGGGCGGTAGTTCAATTGAAATCTGATTCTTCTGCTTAACTCCCCTCCTTGTTTAGGAGGGGTGGCAGCCGCTTCGGCTGACGGGGTGGTAGTTCAAACAAAAGCTCCCCTCCGTTCAATAAGAAATCTGATTCTTTCAGAACTACCATCCCGCCGATGAAGCATCGGCACCCCTCCTAAACAAGGAGGGGAGCTTTGCGGCTCCCCTCTTAAACAAGGAGCGGAGCTTTTCGGCACTCCTCGTGAACAAGGACCCGAGTTCTGATATTTTACTTAGCCAGTTTCTGCAGTGAGCTACGCAGGAGTTTTTGTACCGTCTGATCAGGGCCCCCCTTAGCCGATTCCTGCAATGCCTTTTCCGCGGCGTTTCGCTGATATCCAAGGTTGACGAGTGCTGAGAGGGCATCGTCGAAGACGGAATCGGGATTATCCCCGTCCCCGGCAATCGAAGTACCACCGGCGGCGGCTCCCAAGGAAAGCTCCGTGATCTTGTCCCGCAACTCGACGACCATTCGTTCGGCGGTCTTCTTACCGACGCCCGGGATCGAGGTTAGCCGGACCAGATTGTTCGTCCGGATGGCCGAGACGATCTCGTCCGCGCTCATCCCGGACAGCATTGTGATCCCGGACTTGGCGCCGATTCCCTGGACAGAGATGAGCTTCAAATAGAGATCGCGTTCACGGATCGTCTTGAAGCCAAACAGCTGTAACGCGTCTTCACGGACGTGAGTGAAGATCCTTAGTGACACATCCGAGCCGATCTCGCCAAGCTCGTAGAAGGTCGAGAGCGGTATCGTTACCTCGTAACCGACACCCGCGACGTCGATCAACAACGTATTCGCCTCTTTCTCGAGAATTTTGCCCGACAGAAATCCGATCATTTTGAGAAGAATATTGGATAAGGAACCGAAAGGCAAAAACGTGCATCTACGTAATAGATGGTGTTTCGGGATCGATCCGGCGGCCTTCAGGATCTAATAGAAATATTGTTCGCTGGAAAACTTTCAGACCGCGGGCAAAAGGTTTAATATTAAACTGCGGCGCGGGATTGAAACCGAAATCGAATGTTCGCCGTATTGTTGTTTGTAGTTCTCAAGAGGTGAGGTTTTTATGTTTTACACGGGACTGTTAAAGCGGGTCATACCTTTTGTTCTTACTTTTGGCGCGGGGCTATTGCTCGCGAGCTTCTTTGTTTCGATCGCTCTGCCGAATATGGCCGAATGGCGTAGCAACCGTCGCGACCGCCGCTGCCGCGAGCACAAACAGCTCCGACAGGAAAGCCAGGACATTCGCCAGAAATACTTCGAAGAAGTCGAAAAGAATGCCGAGCTTCGTCGGCAGATCGCTGATACCGACGTGTTGCTTCAGGGCGCAGTTCCGCCGGTGGCAGTGGAAGCTCCTCATCCGCCAACACCGCCACGCATACGTGGAAAGGGGATTGGGTACGGTTCAGGAAACGGAATCAGCAACCACGACCGTTAAGGTCTGATTCACCAGCATAACGCCACAGGTTAATACGCAGTTATATGTGTGTTAATCTGTGGCTTAGTTATTTCTGCTGGGCCCGATCGGCTAATACAAACGTTTCACTTTACCGATAGATGGACGAATCAAGTGCCAGAAAACTGATCTGCGAGATAGGCAAGCTTCTTTACGCGCGGAGCTATGTCGTCTCCTCGGACGGTAACGTATCGATCCGGCTCGATGAGAATACGATCCTCGCGACGCCGACCATGATGTGTAAGGGCCGGATGAGCGAGGAAGATCTCGCGTTGACCGACATGGAAGGGAAGCCTCTCGGGAACAAGCGGGCTTCGTCCGAACTGGCGATGCATTTGCTGATCTACCGCGAGCGGCCCGATATCAAGGCCGTCTGCCACGCTCATCCTCCGCACGGAACCGCCTTCGCGGTCGCGGGCCTTGCGATCGACAAACCTATTCTTTCCGAAGTCATACTCACTCTCGGCTGCGTCCCCCTCACAGATTACGGGACGCCCTCAACTGACGAGCTGACCGAGGCAATGCGGCCGTTCGTTAAGTACCACAACGCGCTTTTGATGGCGAATCACGGTGCGGTCGCTTACGGGGAAGATCTGTGGCAGGCGTTCGACCGGCTCGAAACGCTCGAGCACACAGCGCGGATCGCGATCCTCGCCAAGGCTCTTGGCGGTGCAAACGACCTTCCACAGGATGCGATCGAAAAGCTCATCAATATTCGCGAAAAGGCAGGCTACCTGACCGCAGAGGCCCGTTGCCAGTCTTGCGGGTATCTCCACGAATCCGAGATCAGTTGTTCTTTGGACAAATCAGCGACCGGCGGCTTGAATGGCGGCAAGGTTTCATTCACCCGCGAAGAATTGATCGATCTTTTGAGCCAGGCGGCGAAATTGAGTTAAACTAGCAACACTTTCGAATCACTTAAACTTTCAGGAGCAAATTAAATGCAGGAAGCATTGGGAATGGTCGAGTGCAAAGGCCTCGTCGCAATGATTGAGGCCGCTGATGCGATGGTGAAAGCCGCCAACGTACAGCTTGTAGGCTACGAGAAGATCGGGGCCGGGTTTGTGACGGCCATTGTCCGCGGTGATGTCGCCGCCGTAAAGGCCGCGACTGATGCGGGTGCCGCGGCCGCACGCCGCGTAGGGGAACTCGTAAGCGTTCACGTAATCCCGCGTCCGCACTCGGCGGTTGATGAAACGCTGCCGGTAGTAATGAAATAGTTGTCAGTGGTCGGTTGTCAGTTGTCAGATCTTCTGCCGCCGACAACTGACCACTGATAACCGACAACTGCAAATGATTATTGGACGTATCCTCGGTACCGTCGTCTCCAGCCAGAAAGACGAACGCCTGCAGGGAAAAAAACTTCTCATCGTCAAACCGATCGATCTCGACGGCTCGGACCAGAGCGGCTATGTCGTCGCCGTTGACACGGTCGGCGCCGGATTCCACGAAAAGGTGCTGGTCGTGAGCGGGTCTTCCGCGCGCATGGCCGAAGGTAATAAGGACTGCCCGATCGATGCGGCCATCATCGGCGTTATCGATACGATCGATACGAACTGAAAATGATGGAGGGTAAAGGAAATGAAGTACAAATCGCGTTTTTTGTTGTGCTGTTTGTTCTTAGTAGTAACGAGCTTTTTGTCGGCAACGGCCCATTCCCAGGCAATTGGTGATCGAAACAGAACTAGCGCGACCGGCGGCGGCTCTGGTTCGCATTCTGTTACTGGAAAGGTTTCCTACCCGGACGGCAGCCCGGCCGGGGGAGTGACTGTCACGATAAACGGTTTCGGGTTCGGAAGCACCAAAACGGTCACCGATAAGAATGGTGGATTTTCGTTTATTGACCTTCCTAAAGGAAGTTATAACGTTCATGCGAGAGCCGATGGGTACGAGACCGCTATCGACTCGCTTACGATCGACATGTACGCGTCGAGAAACCAGGGATATGTGATGAGGCTCTTTTTGAGGTCGCCCGGCCAGCCGAAGGGTGCGAAGGCATTGCCCAATCCCTTGCTAAAGGATGTGCCTAAGGAACCGCTTGGCAAGTATGGACAGGCGATGGAAAAGCTCGAAAAGAGCGATCCAGAAGCAGCCTTGGTACTGCTTGACGAAGCACTCGCACTCTATCCGAATTTTGCCGCTGCGGCATATGAAAAAGGAGCCGTGTTACTGAAGCAAAACGAACTCGATACGGCCCTCGCAGCCTTCGTCAAAGCAGTTTCCATCAAGCCGGACTTTTTGGAGGCGAAATATTCTTTTGGGTACACCCACTACATGAAGAAAAACTACGAAGTCGCGGCGGCGGTTTTCGACGATGTTCTAAAGCAAAAGCCGGACATGCGCGATGCACAGATGTATCTGGGCATCTCACTGTTTAACCTAAAGAACTTGGACGCGGCGGAGATGAACTTGAAGAAGTCGATCGTGACGCCCGGAGACGGTCGACTCGCACTCGCACATCTTTACCTTGGTCAGATCTACGCGCAAAAGAAAAAGAACGCTGAGGCCGCCGCGGAGCTCGAGAAATATCTCAAGCTGGTTCCGAAAGCACCCAACGCCGATCGACTGAAAACGACGATCGCGGATCTAAAAAAGAAAACGTAAACACTGATGTTCCGTTCCGACAATAAGACAACGGCCCTGGTCATTCTCCGCGTGGTCCTTGCAGCGCTGATGTTCGTGCATGGTGCCGCCCGGATCGCAAACGGAACGGTGGACGATTTCGGCGGATTCCTCGGGTCACAAGGTTTTCCGCTCGGCTTCTATTTGGCTTGGGCGATCACGCTCTTCGAGATCATTGGAAGTGTATTGCTCGCGGCGGGATTCTACACTTGGATCGTTGCGGTCGCCTTTGCGGTACACCTGTTGATCGGTGCTTGGCTTGTTCATTGGAAAGATGGCTGGTTCGTGGTCGGTGCGGGGCGGAACGGGATCGAATACAGCGTCCTCTTAATCGCGTCTTTTCTGGCAATCGCTTACTCGAGCTACAGGAAATAACTCATGCAGATCGCACGCGTCATCGGTACGGTTGTTTCGACTGTCAAGAACGCCGCCCTCGACGGACGGAAGCTCCTGATCGTGCAAACGCTTGATGCCGATCTAAAAGACAAAGGAAGGCCAATGATCGCTCTCGATTCGGTCGGGGCCGGTGTCGGTGAGTTGGTATTCTGGTGCCGAGGGAAGGAAGCGTCTTTTCCCTTCAAGCGGGACGAAACCCCGACCGATTGCACGATAGTCGGGATCATCGACTCAGAAGCTCATGTAGGGAATTACGAATTATGAATTACGAATTACGAACGCCAATGCGTTTTTGCGTAGTCCTAAGTCCGAAGTCCGAAGTCCGAAGTCCGAAGTCCTAATTCGTAATTGGTAATTCGAAATTCGTAATTCACATGTTAATCGCTCGTGTCATCGGAAATGTCGTCGCAACGCAAAAGAATCAGCGTTACGAGGGAACACGTGTGATGCTTTGCCGGCAGGTCACGCCGGAAGGTAAAGACATGGCTTACACGTGTCTCGCCCTCGACTCCGTATCCGCCGGCGAAGGCGATCTCGTCATAATTGCTCAGGAAGGCTGGTCGGCCTCGACTGCGGCAACAGGACGTCCCGGAGCTGCAATAGATTCCGCCATCGTCGGCATCATTGATTACGTTGATCTCCTGCCTAACGAAAAGAAGTAAATGGCCCTACCCGAAACAAAAAAGCTCGCTGATAAGATCGCAAAGTTGTTGGAGACGGAACCGCATCCGGTCGACCTGGCGTCGCTGTACGCGAGTATCGAAAAGCTTAACCATCGCCTGGACAAGTTGGAATCTGGGATGATTCCGCAGTCCGCAATCCTCAATCCGCATTTAATTCATCCGAGCGTTGAAAAGTTCGATGTCGCCGAAGCGATCGCCGATGAAATATTTGCCGGTCTTCAAAAGGAAAAGGCCTGCACGTTCGAACCGAACGGCAGGCCTTGCGATCACTGCGCGATGTGTAGTTCGCGCGGTTTCTAGTTATTGCACATTCGAATTATTTGTCGCCGGAGGATTAGCCGCGGGAGCCGGTGCATTAGCCGCCGGAGCCTGATTTCGCCTCATTGCGTTCGGATCGCCGATGTCGGGAGCTCTCGTCGCACCCTCTTCGGCCTTGAAGAACGGTTCTTCCTTAAATCCAAATAACCCTGCTGTCAGAACTGCCGGAAATTGATTCCGGGTCGTGTTGTAATCGGTTACCGAGGCATTGTAGTCGTCGCGTGAGACTTTGATTCGGTTCTCGGTACCTGCCAGCTCGGTCTGAATATTCATGAACGCGTCAACCGATCTCAGTGCCGGATAGTTTTCCTGGAGGCTGAGCAGCCGCCCGATCGTTCCGCCAAAGCTGTTGTTCGCGTCGATCACGGCCTGCTTTTGTTCCGGAGTCTTATCGCCATCGGTGCCCGCGGGTGGAGCTTGCTGAGCGTTCAGCAGTCGTGACCGAGCATCGGCGATCTGCCCGAAAACTTCCTGTTCCTGGACGCCTGCCATCTGGGCCGCTTTTACCATATTCGGCACCAGGTCGGCCCGCCGCTGCATCGCGCTCTCGACGTTGGCCCACTTGCCTTTGACGCCTTGCTGTTTCGCGGTCAGATCGTTGTAGCTGCATCCGCTAAGTCCAAAGGCGGCGAACATCGCGATCGTCAATAGAATTCCTCGTTTCATTATCTTCTCCTTGTTTAGAACGGACCGCGGTCCGTTGTTCATCCCATCGTAAATTTACGACGAGCCAACAGCCCGTCCTACCTTGTCGACCGCCTCGATAACGCGGTCGATCTGCTCCATGTAACTCGCAAAAAGCGCGTTCGCCGAGACGTCATCGAGTTGCTCGGCAAAGTTGTTCTCGCGAATGTTGAATATCTTTTCAAACACCGCTCCCTCGAGGCCATGCTTCTCCACGGTGAGCGCGACTATTTCGTGTTTCTTAGTCGGCGGTTCGATGCCCGACAACAGCAGTACCGCTCGAAACAGGGCGGCAAAGCTCGACAGGCTCTCCGCCATCAAATTTTTCAATCCATCAACTGACTCCGACGCAGGAATATACTGTCGCCGGAGAAGTATCAGCTTGCTACGCAGCTCGTACTCGACCTGATGACGCAGATACGCGTCCGAGATCTTCAGATTCGCGAGGACATCTTTTCCGTACAAGACCTTTCGCGCCGCCTCCATCTGGTGAAACTCGATCGGGAAAACGTCCGCCGCGTTCTCCAACTCCGATACCGTAAAGTAAACCGGCACCGGATGCCCAAGCTTGTGCCATTCGCGGATCGACGCATGCGCATTGCGAAGGTCTTTTGGCGAGATCCGATGCAACGCGATCAAAATGTTGTAGTTCGAATGCTCCGGAATAAAATCACCTGTCGCCGCAGATCCATACAGGATCACGGACGCAAGATTCTTTCCGTGCGTCGCGCGAAGGTCGTCGATAAATGCTGCAAATTGATGTTGCATAGGTCTCTGTAGTTGATAATTGGTAATTGATAGTTGATAGATTCGTAATATGTTGCGGTCTCAGCCTCTATCAACTCGAACTATCAATTATTAACTTTCCACTATCAACTCCTCCTACCAGTCTCCGCCTCCGCCTCCGCCGCCGAAATCGCCGCCGCCGCCGAAACCGCCCCAGTCGCTTCCACCGCCACCGCTGTCCCAACCGCTATCGCTGCTTCCCCAACTGCTGTCGGATGATGATGAGCTCGAAGCATTCGCTATCGCTGAGCCGATGATCCACGGAAGCACACCGCCTCCGCCGCCGAATCCACCGCCGCCCCATCCACCGCCGCCTCTGCCTCTGCCGGACCGGCCTCCGCGATTCGACAAAATTATCAAACCCAGGACAACGATCACAGCCAGACAACAAAATCCGCTGGAGAGGGTCTGCGATACGCCGCCCCGCGGTCTCTTTTCGGTCTCCGCGACAGGTGGTGCGACGCCGCCGCTTGTCCGCGTTTCGATCGTGCGTATGTACGCGTCGATCGTATCGGCGATCCCTTTCCCGTAATCGCCTTTACGAAATTCCGGCACCAGATATTGCCGCTGCAAGCTACCGACAAGCCCATCAGGCAGCTCGTCTTCGAGATCCTTGCTTACCTGAGTAAAATACTTTCTATCATCAACCGCCACGAATAGAAGAGCGCTCGGATTGTCGCCCTCTTT
>JANPJL010000149.1:0-18912 GCA_031425495.1 Acidobacteriota bacterium | reverse complement strand
TGGATCCAGATAATGCGCGGGCGAGAGTTGGACGAGGCGGCGACAAAACACGCACTCGAGGTGATCGAACGGAATGCTCACGGCCAGTCCGAGATGATCTCCGACATCTTGTTCGTCTCACGAATAATTACCGGCAAACTTGAGATCAAGCGCGAGCCAGTGGACATCAGCGGAGTCGTGAACATGGTCTCGGACATGATCAAGCCTTCAACCGATGCCAAATCGATCGCATTGGAAGTCGACACGGCGGGGTACGATCCGGCACCCATCGAGGGCGACGCAGAACGTCTAAAGCAGGTGTTGCTGAATCTTCTTACAAACGCGGCGAAGTTTACACCAGAAGGCGGGACGATCACAGTTCGGCTGAGGCGTGTCGGATCGGAGGTATCGGTGTCCGTCGAGGACAACGGTCAGGGCATCAACCCGCAATTCCTTCCCCATGTTTTCGAACGATTTCGGCAGGCGGACAGTACCTACACCCGCAGGATCGGGGGGCTCGGTCTGGGACTCGCGATCGTACGGCATCTGGTCGAGCTTCACCACGGTAATGTACGTGCACAGAGTGAGGGAAAGGATCGGGGTGCGACCTTCATTGTTACACTGCCGGTGGCAGATGCAAGAAGCTCCTCGTCAGCGTCCACGGCTTCCAACCAACCGACCGAAGCATTCGGTGACGACGGCGGTACCCTGCGATCGCTCACCGTTCTTCTCGTAGAAGACGACAGAGACTCCCGTGACATGCTGACGGTTGCGCTTGAGCTTTGTGGGGTAAATATGGTCTCGGTCGAGTCGGCGGACCAGGCGCTCGACACGCTCCCGAAGTTACGACCGGACTTTTTGATAAGCGACATCGGACTGCCGGAGCAGGATGGGTACGATCTTATACGAAAGGTAAGGAAACTTTCCGCGGTCGACGGCGGCATGACGCCGGCAATTGCTCTCACCGGATACGTTAGCGTTCAGGATCGAAAACTCGCCATCGATGCCGGCTTTCACGACCACTTACCAAAGCCAGTCGATACGACGAGGTTGATCGAGTTGTTATGCGAGCTCGCGGAAAAGACACGGCTTGAAGTATCTTCACCTTGCTCCGAAGAAAATGGGCATGCAAACTAAGTCCGCATGCCCATTCTAGTGACTCCGCTCATCCGTTAATCGTAAACGTAGACTGGCATACCCACCTCCACCATCTCGACAAATTCCTTGTCTGCGAAACGCGGGATCCGTGCACAGCCGTGGCTTGCGGCTTTTACAGGGATTGAATTGCTGCCGTGGATCGCGATGCCGCCGTTGAAGTAACTCGGGTTGTAGATCGTACCGAGCGGGGCCTTTCGCACACCCTTGATCTGACGCTGGATCTTGAATGTTCCGCGTGGCGTGCTGGCCCGCTGCCATTTGCCTTCGCTGAAATATCTCTCTCCGTTACCTGTCGATGTAGCAAGTACCTTTGTGACCTGGCCCATGTCGTCCACGAGGAAAATGACCTGTCGAGAGATATCGATCTCAACGTGTGCGGGACCCTTATGCCTTGCAACTGGTCTTGTCGCGAGGCGCAGCTCCCGCAAGACCTTGTCGTCCAGAACACCGGTCCGCTTTAGTCCTTCGACCTTCTGAAAAGCGATGATTCCCTGCCGCGTGGAATCGTCGGTCTTCCCATCCACCTTTGTTATCCAATAACCGAGATCGGTAAGCATCTCCTCGGCTTCCTTTATCCGAGCTGCTCGTTTTTGCTGCGCACTGGCAGGGGTCTCGTTTGCAGACACATTCACTGATGCAATTAACGCAATTGCAAGCACCAACATTAAGCTCAATTTTCCGATTCTTGTCGAAAGATTTTTTATGATCGCCATTTCCTTATCCACCAAAATAATGTTCGCCGCCTTTATCGGCTCGTTCGAATGACGCACGATTTAAACCTTTTTGCGTCCGTCGATCTGGAACGCTTAATACCGATGGGATTTGCATCAGATGGTAAACTCTCTGGACTATCAAATGACCGAGAAAAACGAGAAAATCAGCTTTCGTTCGGTGGTGTATCGGGTTGGCGAGACGACGATACTCCACGGGATCGATCTCGACATTTACGACGGCGAGACCGTGGTGCTGCTTGGTGAATCGGGTTGCGGCAAGACCACGACGCTAAAGATGATCAACCGGCTGATCGAGCCGACCGGAGGCGAGGTAATCGTCGAGGGGCAAAAGACTAAGGATTGGGATCCTATCGAGCTCCGCCGGCGGATCGGCTATGTGCTGCAGGACGCGGGACTGTTGCCGCATTTTAGTGTCGAAGAGAATATCGGCCTGGTCCCGACTCTCTTGGATTGGGAGGCGGAGAGAAAACGAGTTCGGGTTACGGAAATGCTCGAGCTGGTCGGACTTCCCTCGGCGAAATTTGCCGGACGGTTCCCCCACGAACTGTCCGGGGGTCAGCGACAACGGGTGGGACTTGCCCGTGCTCTCGCGGCCGATCCCGACACATTACTTCTTGATGAGCCGTTTGGTGCGTTGGACGCAATTACGCGGACCAAGCTTCAAAAAGAGTTTCAGGAGCTCGTTAGAACGCTCAACAAGACTGCTGTCTTTGTCACTCACGATCTGCATGAGGCGATGCTTCTAGGCTCACGCATTGCGCTGATGGATAAGGGAAAGATCGCAATGCTCGACACACCCCAGGGTTTCGCGGCGTCCGATCTCCCACTCGCGAAACTTTATCTTGAAACGATTGCGACCAGATGAACTTCTTCGATTTTTTACAACAGAACTGGTTTGAGTTGCTTACGCTTACTCGCGAGCACGTTTTGCTCGTCGCTATTTCTACCGGTCTCGCTGTCGTTATCGGGGTCCCGCTTGGCGTGGTATTGACGCGGATCACGTCGCTCCAGACACCAATTCTTGGCTGCGCCAACGTAATGCAGACCGTTCCGAGCCTCGCCCTTTTCGGATTACTGATCCCGATACCGTTCATCGGCGGCATCGGCTCCCGGACAGCGATCATCGCGCTTGCCCTTTACGCTTTACTGCCTGTGATCCGGAATACCGTGACGGGAATCGTGGGCATCGACCCGAAGATCCGCGAGGCGGCGGTCGCTATGGGAATGACCGAATCCCAACGGTTGCGGATGGTGGAACTCCCGCTCGCGATGCCGGTATTGCTCACCGGGGTTCGCGTTGCGGTTGTGATATCGGTCGGCGTCGCCACCGTGGCGGCCGCGGTCGGGGCAGGCGGTCTCGGAACGTACATCTTTCGCGGTCTTCGTCAGAACGACAATAACCTTCTGCTCGCCGGAGCTCTTGCGTCAGCAGTTCTAGCCTTAATTTTCGATTTTGCTCTGGGCCGGATCGCGAAAGGCTTTGAGATCGGAGCTCCAAGCGGCGGCGTTCGACGGATCGCCGCACTTGCCGGAGCAGGAGCGATATTGGCCGTCATTATCGCGTCCGCATTTGTTCCGTTGACGCGGTCCAGTGACGGCTCTGAGGAGGCTTTTTCGATCCAGCGCGTCGTTGTCGGATCCAAGGATTTTACTGAGTCCATCATACTCGCTGAGATCCTTGGCCAGACTCTGGAGAAAAGGGGGATAACAGTAGAGCGTCAATTCGAACTCGGCGGAAACTTACCGCATGATTCCCTTCTGTCGGGCCAGATCGACGTATATCCGGAATACACAGGGACGGCGTTCACGGCGATCCTCAAACACCCGCCGCTCACGGACTCGGCCGCCGTTTACCAGCAAACGAAAGCGGAATATGCCGAGAAGTTCGGGCTTATCCTGAGCCCGCCGCTTGGGTTTGCTAACGACTTCGCGATCCTTGTCCGCGGCGAAGTGGCCCGTGATAAGGGCCTAAAGACTATTTCGGACTCGGTAGCGATCTCTGCCGATTGGCAGGCAGGATTCGGGCAGGACTTTATGTCGAGGGCGGACGGATATCCGGGATTCTCAAAAGCTTACGGTTTCAAGTTTGCCAAGCAACCGCGGGAAATGGATCTCTCACTGACATACAGGGCCCTAAGATCGGGCGATCTCGATCTCATCGCCGGCAACTCGACCGACGGGCTTATTGCCGCTCTGGACCTCTTTCAGCTTGAAGACGATCGCAGCTATTTCCCGCCTTACCAGGCCGTTTTCATTGCTCGTCGCGACAAGGCCCAGATCTTGGATAGCGTGTTGTTGGGCCTTGCCAACGCCATATCGACGGAGGAGATGCGGCGGCTGAACTACGAGGTGGACGGGAAAAAGCGCTTGCCGCGAGAAGTGGCCCAGGAATGGCTTCGCGATAAATAGGTTGCAACTTTCGCTAAGCTACTGTAATCTCACAGTTTGATATTTACCTTCTCTCTTTTGTCGACGGTAATTTCGCCCTCAGTGTGAGTCAGCGATCAGATTCGAGAGATGGTTCCCTTATAACTGTCAGAAGCGGCTCAAGCTTTTTTAACTGAGCCTTTCTCGCGTTGGTCCTTCGCTGCTACCGTTACACCGAAAGTTTTTACCCACCGTAAGATAACTTCTTAGAAAATCGAAACCTTAGACCTCGCCCTTGGAAGTCAGATACACCTGCAATTACTTGATCGAATAGATCGGGGCGTTGTTTTTGAATCAAGATACGGTCGATCGATAAAGAGATAATAGAAAATACAAAATGAGTTTTAAAGATTTAGGCTTGCAGCCGTTTTTGACGGATAGATGCGAGTCATTGGGTTATGTTGAGCCTACACCTATTCAGGAACAGGCTATTCCTTTAGTTTTAGATGGCAAGAATGTCATCGCAACGGCTGAGACCGGAACGGGTAAGACGGCAGCGTTTTTGCTTCCGATCCTCCAGAATCTGGCCATAAGTCAGAAAAAGGGCACAACGGTGCTGATCCTTTCACCAACGCGTGAACTGGCGAATCAGACCGATGCCGCCTGCCGGCAGATCGCACCGAAAAACGTTCGGTGTGCGTCGATTATTGGCGGAGCCGGATACAAGAATCAGATCGACGCGATCCGTCGCGGTGCAAGCATAATAGTCGCTACGCCCGGACGCTTGATGGATTTTATGGAGCAGGGCATGTTGAATCTTTCAACGATCGACACGCTAGTGCTAGACGAAGCGGACCGAATGCTCGATATGGGCTTTCTACCGGCGATCAAACGGATAAGTAAGGCGATACCGTCGAATCGGCAGACATTGTTCTTTTCGGCGACGCTCTCAAACGAGATCGAACGAATCGCTCTTTCGTTAATGGACGATCCGCATTACGTAGAGATCAGCTCGCGTGGTAAGGCTGCCGTAACGATCGAACAAACTGCATATCCGGTGGGTCAGCAGTTCAAGATGCCCTTGCTCTTAGAGCTTCTGGACAAGGAAGATTTTGATCGAGTTCTTATCTTCACCAGAACCAAGCGTGGAGCGGACAGGTTGGCTCATGTGCTCGAAAAGCGGTCACATAAGTCCAATCGCATCCACGGCGACCGTTCACAATCGCAACGTGAGGCAGCTCTCAGAGGCTTCAAATCCGGTAAAACCCGGGTGTTGGTTGCAACTGACGTGGCCGCCAGGGGGATCGACATCGATTCGGTGTCGCATGTGATAAACTACGACGTGCCATTGGTACCTGAGGATTATGTCCATCGTATCGGTCGAACTGGCCGTGCAGGTAACAAAGGACGGGCAATAACGCTCTTTACGACCGCCGAGGAACACTCCATGCGGGCGATTGAGCGGTTAACCGGTCAGCACGTCGAGCGAACGCTGCTCCCTGGTTTTGGAGGCGAACTTTTTACCGCCCCACCCGTTCCCACGGCAGCCAGACGGGCTCCTGTCAGGACCTTTCGTTCATACGGCGGCCGTCGCCGTAAATAAATTGAGGATGATCGAGAAATGAAAGTAGAGAAGTATTCTGTTGGTGATTCATTAACGATGATGTGCTCAGCCTGCGATGTCGATCAGGACCATCGCGTGCAGACCGTGACTAAGCTTGGGAAAATCACCTCGGCGATGTGCACGGTTTGCTCAACGGCAAGCACGTTCAGCCGTGGCGTAAAAACCTCGGTGGCGGTTGGTAAGTCGAACAAAGCGGCTTCGCCGTACGATCGTACGCGTAAATATAAAAAAGGCCAGGCGATGATGCACACGCATTTCGGGCAGGGCGAAGTGACTGCGGTCCTCGAGATGCAGAAGATTGACGTATTGTTCGGTGACCGAACACGCCGTCTGATCCACGCTCAAGAGCAGATCTAGGAACTTGTTAGATAAAATGAGGAAGGCGGCGCCGGAAGGAGCCGCCTTTTTTGTTTTAAGTCTGTCGACGGGTTTACTTTCTTCCCTTGAGAAGAAAACCGATAACCAAGCCTATCGCCGCCGAGATCAAGATCGTCTGGCCCGGCTTTTGTCGTGCAAATTCCTTGGCGTCCTCTACGAGTTCCTTCGGATCCTTGTTCTGGAGCTCCTTGAACTTATCGCCCGCCTGAACAAACTTATCGCCCGCAAAATCCTTCGCCTTGGCAGCCGCATCCTGCAGCCGCTGGCCGTATTCCTGTGCCTGCATCTTTAAATCTCCCAAAAATTCGTCATCCATTAACCCTGCCTCCGTTCGCTCGGGAACGATCGGCATCAGGCCCTGTTCCAATTCCTGTTCCGCTTTTTTAACTTCACTATCGAATTCCGACATACTTTTTCTCCTTCCCTAGTTAGTAGCGGCACTATGGCCGCTTGGCTATTATAACGAACCTGTTTCAAATAAGTTCAGCCGCTTGACAACCTATTTCGCGAAGTGAGAGTCTTACGCTTAGTTGTAAGTAAGCACTTACTTAGGAGAGACCAGTTGATTAAAGCGTTACTAAATTGCGACCCCTCAGGACGGATGCCGGCAGATCTTCGCCGTGAGCAGATACTCCAGACGGCCGTGAGTATTTTTTCCCAGCGGGGATTCAAGGGCACAACCACGAAAGAGATCGCGAAAGCGGCCGGTGTGTCCGAAGCCATCATTTTCAGACACTTCGCAACCAAGGATGAGCTTTACGGAGCCATTCTCCACAGCAAGTCATGCGCCGACGGCCTGCACAAGTTTCCCTGGGAAGGCAACGAAGTGCTCAAGGAAGCAATTCGAGTGCGGGACGACTATTCCGTTTTCTACAACATTGCGCTCGAGGCAATGACTAACCACCAGAAAGACGTGCACTTCATGCGGCTGCTGTTCTATTCGGCGCTTGAAGAACACGAACTGGCGGATCGTTTTTTCGGCGAGTTCGTATCACAGGTCTATGGATTCATCGGCGAATACATCCGCGAACGCCAGGAGGAAGGAGCGATCCGGGAGGTCGAACCGCGCGTCGTCGTCCGAGCGTTCCTTGGGATGCTTATTCACCACTCGCTCAATAACATCCTTTGGGATAAAACGCGGCGCCTCCTCGATATTACAAACGAGGAAGCCGCAAAGAATTTTGCGGAGATCGTCCTTCGCGGCATCCTGAAATAGACATGCTTCGAACAGCCCGCGGGGTTTTAAAACGAAATGAGAAGTAAATTTGCTCTCCTTGTTGTTCTCTTAACCGTAGTCTTCGGAGCGACGTTTCTGGCCGGCTGCGGATCGAACGCGAATTCCGCGACCGCCGGCAATGCAAACACCCGGCTGGAGATCGTAGACGTGACGACCGCGCAGGCCGAGGTCGTTCCGATACCGACCTACATTGAAGCAACCGGGAATCTGACGAGCGATGCGCAGACGGATGTTGCTCCGGCAGTCGGAGGCAAGATCGTCGAGGTTAACTTCGATATCGGAAGTTACGTAACGCAGGGAAGTGTTCTGGTCCGGCTGGACCCGCGCGATGCGATGATTCGGCTTGAACAGGCCCGTGCACAAGTCGAGCAACAGCGACAGGCTGTCCAGCAAGCTGAGGCGAACGCCGATCAGGCGCTCGCGACGCTCCGCCAGACGCAGGCACGACTCGGCGTCCGCGACGGCGAGACATTTCAGATAAAAGATTTCTCGCAGGTTAAGTCGATCGCCGCTCAACTTGAGCTCGCCGACAAAGAGCTTCGACGGTCCGAAAGATTGTTGGAAACGGGTGACGTGTCTCGCTCGATCTACGACCAGCGCAAATCGCAGCGCGATTCGCTCCTCGGTCAGATGGATGAGGCTCGCTCTAATGCGGCGGTAGCGATCAAAGCGATCGACACCGCCCGAGCGGCTTACGAGACGGTTAAGAGCTCGGTCGGCGTGGCTCAAGCAGGAGTGGCGAACGCTCAGACACAGGTCAGCGCGGCCCAAAAAGCTGTGAGCGACACGAATGTTCTCGCTCCGATCTCGGGCTACGTCGCGGAGCGGACTGCCGACGTGGGGGAATTTATCTCACCGAGTACACCCAACACGAAGCTTGCGACGATCGTCAGGACGTCAACCCTGAGAGTCCGTATCGATGTTCCCGAACAGGACATCGCAAAAGTCGCGACCGGCCAGGGCGTCTCAGTCCAGACGAGTGCGTGGCCTGACCGAAACTTTGCCGGCACGGTTGTGCGAATCTCGCCGAGCTTGAATGCCACAGCGCGAACACTAACGGTCGAGGCTGAGATTCAGAACGTCGATGGTCTACTCAAGCCGGGCCAGTTCGCGACGGTTCGTATCACGCAGTCGAAACCGGAACCCGCTGTAATGATCCCGGTCCGAGCAGTGAGGACCGTCGGAGACACCAATTCAGTTTTCGTTGTTAAAGACGGTATCGCCCGCGAAACATTTGTTCAGCTTGGGCTGCTCGAGAATGATCGGATCCAGATCAAGTCGGGCGTAATCGAGGGCGATCATGTCGTAGTGAGTGATCTCAACCAACTCACCGATGGCGTCTTTGTGAGGCAGTAAGGGGTTCCCAGTTTAAGGTTCAAGGTTCAAGGTTCGGTATGGCTACAATTCAGAGATTTGAAGACAGCGAAGCATGGAAGGCGTCCCGTGAAGTCGCCAAACTAGTTTACGACCTGACCAAGGCCGAACCGTTCTGCCGGGACTTCGCATTATGTAACCAGATGCGACGGGCGTCTATTTCTATCGTCTCCAACATTGCGGAGGGTTTCGAACGAGGAGGCAATAAAGAGTTTCTTTAGTTCCTTTCGGTGGCCAAAGCATCGTGCGGCGAAGTCAGAGCGCAGCTCTATATCGCATTGGATCAAAACTACGTCGATGAGGAAGCTTTTAGGAATTTAACTGAGAAACTTTTGCAGACGAGCCGACTCATTTCCGGATTTATGAAATACCTCCAGCAAACGGATCTGCGAGGAAGCAAGTTCCAGTGACAACGAATTTGCAACTTTGAACTTTGAACTTTGAACGTTGAACCCTTATGCAGTGGCTAGCAGAAATTTGCGTTAAGCGGCCGGTTTTTGCCACGATGCTGATCCTTTCACTCGTGGTTGTCGGTATGTTTTCCTTTGTGTCGCTGGGCGTCGACCTCTTTCCGAAGATCGACTTCCCGACGATCACAATTACCGTTCTCAATCCTGGTGCATCGCCCGAGGAGATCGAGACCGAGATCACCGAAAAGATCGAGGAAGCGGTCAACACGATCAGCGGTATCGACGAACTTCGGTCCACCTCAGTCGAGGGCATCGCGCAGGTGTTCGTGGCGTTTGTCCTGGAGAAGGATGTGAACGTCGCGGCACAAGAGGTAGAGAACCGGGTGCAAACCGTTATCCCGAATCTTCCGGATACGGCTGAGCAACCGACGGTTCAGAAACTCGACACGGACGCGGCGCCGGTGCTGCGTATCTCTGTCTCCGCGCCGACCTCGCTCCGCGAGGTGACGGAGGTCGCAAAGAACCGTATCAAGGAGCGGATCGAATCGGTCAACGGTGTCGGACAGATCACGATCATCGGCGGACAAGAGCGGCAGATAAACGTCTGGGTCGACCCCGATAAAATGCGTTCGTACAGCGTTACGCCCGCAGAGGTTTCTGCCGCACTTCGAATTCAAAATATCGAGTTTCCAAGCGGACGCCTGGACGAGGGTCAGAAAGAAACCAGCGTGCGGACGATGGGCAAGATCCAAAAGCCCTCGGAATTTGACGATGTCGTTGTCGCGACGCGGGGAACTTACCAGGTCAAGGTAAAGGATCTCGGCTACACGGAGGATGGCGCCGAAGAGATCCGATCCGAGGCGCGTCTGAACGGCAAACCGGCCGTTACACTGATCGTTTCGAAACAGTCCGGTCAAAACACTGTCGCGGTCGCTCATGAGATCAAAGAGCGACTGAAGGAGATCGTTGGCGACAAAGAAGAAAATATCGCGGGAACGCTGCCGCCGGGATTCGAACTGCGCATCATCGGGGACAACTCGATCTTTATCGAGAATTCGCTCGACGCGATCGAGGAACATCTGATTGTCGGATCAATTCTCGCGTCCATAGTCGTTTTCTTATTCCTTTGGAATTTTCGCGCGACAGTCATCGCGGCCCTTGCGATCCCGACATCGATCATCTCTACGTTCGCGCTGATGTATGCGATGGGGTACACGCTCAACTCGATCACGATGCTTTCGCTAACGCTGATGGTCGGCATCGTGATCGATGACGCGATCGTCGTGCTCGAGAACATCTATCGTTTTATCGAAGAGAAAGGGATGGAGCCCTTCCAGGCGGCTATCGAGGGTACACGTGAGATCGGAATGGCGGTCTTCGCGACGACTGTGTCGTTGATGGCCGTGTTCGTTCCGATCGGTTTCATGCAAGGCATCGTCGGACGATTCATGTCGAGCTTTGGGCTGACAGCATCATTCGCGGTCGGCATTTCACTTCTTGTTTCATTCACGCTGACGCCAATGCTGGCGGCACGATTGATCAAGCGTCAGAAATCGAAACTGGAAGAAGAAGTCCCCAGTCCCAAGTCCCGGCTCCCAAGTGATGCGGAGTTGAGTTACGAATTAGAAAATGACGGATCTGGGACCAGGGACTCTGGTAGCGATTCGAAACATAAGAGTTGGTTCCGGCATGTCGATGCTATTTATACCTTTCTGCTTCGCTTCTCGATGGCCCATCGATGGGTGATCGTACTCCTATGCGTTTTTGTTTTCGCAACAATATTTCCTCTGTTTGTAGGAATCCCGGGTACGGGCTGGAGCGGTGTCGGGAAGAACTTCCTGCCGGTTGATGATCAATCGCAGTACGAAGTCACGATACGTGCAAAAGAGGGTTCGAGTCTCGGCGCGACCGCTCAGATCTTCGAACGAGCAGCGGCCGAGATACGCAAGATGCCGGGTGTCACCGACACGCTCGTGACGGTCGGCGGCGGCCAACAGCAGGTCGTGAACAGCGGTTCGATATACGTCAAACTCTCCGACGTCGGAGATCGCGACCGGTCGCAAGAAGAGATGATGGCCGCGACACGCGAGCTTTTCACGGACAAGCAGCGGTTTCCCGACGAGCTTCAGCTTCGTACGGCAGTCCAACAGGTGGCCGCGTTTTCGGGCGGCGGTTTCCGGAACGCGAACGTTCAGTTCTTGATCGCCGGCCCGGACCTCAAACGTCTTCAGGAATACTCGGCGAAAGTCCTGGAAAAAATGAAGTCGATCCCCGATGCCGTTGACGTCGATTCGACCTTGATCAGTGGTAAGCCCGAAGTTCGGCTCGAGATCGACCGCGATGTTGCCGCCGATCTCGGTGTACGGATCGGCGATGTATCGCAGGCTCTGAACACGCTGGTCGCTGGTCAGGAAGCGACGACCTTCAACGAGGGGACGGATCAGTACGAAGTCCACGTTCGGGCGATCAACAACTACAGATCGGATATCGAAGGTTTGAAACGCATCATCGTCCCGTCCGCCAAGCTCGGCTTGGTTACACTCGACCGGCTTGTAAAAGTTTCGAGTGGAACGGGACCGAGTTCGATCGATCGAACGAATCGCCAACGCCAGGTGACGCTGCTTGCGAATACACGACCGGGCGGATCGGCAGCGAGTATTACGGGCGAGATAGATGCGTTTGTAAAGACGCTTGGACTGCCCCCGGGTTACACGAAGGGTTACGTCGGACAGTCGAAGGAGTTGGGCAAATCGCTCTACTACTTTGCACTCGCGATCGTGCTGTCGTTCATATTCATGTACATCGTGCTCGCGGCGCAGTTCGAATCGTTCATCCACCCGGTGACGATCCTTCTGACGCTGCCGCTCTCGATTCCATTTGGAATCGTGAGTCTTTTGATCATGGGCCAAACCGTCAATATCTTTTCCGGGCTCGGGCTTTTGCTTTTGTTCGGTGTCGTGAAAAAGAACGCGATCCTGCAGATCGATCACACGATGAATCTGCGGTCGCAGGGGATGAACCGGTACGACGCAATCATTCAGGCGAATCGCGATCGTCTTCGGCCGATCCTGATGACGACGATCGCCCTTGTAGCGGGCATGATCCCACTCGTCCTCTCGACTGGTGCTGGCTCGGGAACAAACCGCTCGATCGGTGTCCTCGTCGTAGGCGGACAGTCGCTATGTCTGCTGCTAACGCTGCTTGCGGTGCCCGTGTTCTATTCGCTGTTCGACGACGCGTCGGAGTGGCATATTTTTCGGCGCATCGGCCGGGTGTCGGATTGGCTGTTTGGCGGATTGAAACGAAAGTTTCAGACGGCGGCGAGTGCGTTTTTCGGGAAGCCGTAATGGATTTGGGATTTGGGATTTGGGATTTGGGATTTGGGATTTGGGATTTGGGATTTGGGATTTGAGGTTTGAGATTTGAGATTTGAGATTTGAGATTTGAGATTTGGGCTTCACCCCTTGGTGGGCGGAAAAGCTCTGCTTTTCCGACTTGTACAGTAATTCTACGGCGGCTACGCCGCCACGTCGCGGCGTAGCCGGAAGAGAAGAAAATGCGTCGCGCACACCGATCCAAGAATTATGAAAGGGTGTTTATGAAAAGAGGTTTATTCGCAATTATTTTATTCGCCTCGTGCCTCGGTGCGGCATCGGCTCAAACGCCGACGCCTACGCCAATCCCCGAATCCACTCCGGTCGTTGATGACAAACAGGAGGTCGCACCGGATCAGTTAAAGGGCGTTCCGGCCATCGCGCCTACTTACAGTTCGGAGGACCGGAGCATGCCGGATCTCGGACGCGTCGGCGTGGACATGGCGGATCAGCGTTCGCTGACGCTTAACGAAGCGATCACGCTGGCACTCGAAAATAATAAGGACATTGAGGTCACGCGCAAGAACGTGCGGATCGCCGAGTTTGATCTGCTCGCGGCTCGCGGCGTATTTCAGCCGCGCCTTACGGGTCAGACTTTTTACGAGCGTTCGACCGCGCCAAATGTGAGCATCTTCTCGTCGAATCAATCGACGACGCAGAGTTCGCTCGTCGCGAACTCCGGTGTCACGGCCTACGTTCCAAGTTTCGGTACTGTACTTCGGGGCGACTTTAATAACACTAGCTTGAGAACAAACAACCCAATTTCGGTGCTGAGCCCACAGAACACTGCGAATCTGGGTTTCAGCATTACGCAACCTCTTTTTCGCGGGCGCAAGTTTGATCAGAACCGCCGCGTCATAGAGATAGCGAAACGCAACTTGTCCCTGACTGACGTTCAATTTCGCCAGCGTTCGATAGAAACCATAGCCGGCGTTCAGCGTGCGTACTGGGATCTGACGTACGCACTTCGAAATCTTCAGGTTCAGCGAGACGGTGTTCGCGACGCTAAAGACCAACTGGGACACAACCGGCGATTGGTCGAGGAGGGTCAGCTCGCACCGATCGATATTGTTGCTGCGGAAACACAGGTCGCAAATTTTGAACAGTTTGTTTACGACGCGCTGAATGTCGTAACGGTAAATGAAAACATTCTTAAGAATTTAATCGCACCGAACCGGACCGCCTCACTTTGGAGCGAGTCGGTCACGCCGGTCGATTCGGTCGACATAGATCCGCCCTTGACGACGCTAACCGAAGCTCTCACGGCAGCACTTCAAAACCGACCGGAGCTTGAAATAAACGACGCGCAGAAAGATATAAACGCTCTCGACCAACGGTTGTATCGCGATCTCAGAAAACCGCAGATCGATTTGATCGCGAGCTATAGTTCGGCTGGTATCGGGGGCAGTCAGAATCCGAGTTTTGATCCCAACTTTCCGACACCATGCTCAACTAATCCAAGCTCGCCTGACTGCCAACAGCAGCTCGCGAACCTTGCGTTGCTAACCGGCAACCCGTACAGGGGAATTATCTCTAATAAGTATCCGACGTATCGTATCGGTGTGCAGTTCAATTTGCCGCTGTTCGGTGATAAAACGGCCGGGGCACAACTAGGGCGTGCGCTCGTCGAAGGCGAAAGGATCGCGACTCAGCGTCAGCAGATCGAGCAGAACATCCAGGTCGATGTTCGTAATGCATTGCAGACTTTGCGAACGGCAGAGGCTCGTCTGCGTTCGGCTGCGATCTCGCGTGAGAACTCGGTAAAGCAGTACGAATCAGAACAGCGGAAACTCGATAACGGACAATCCGATATTTATCGCGTGCTTGAACGTCAGACGGCTCTCACCACGGCGAGAAGCAACGAGTTGCGTGCACAGACGGAGCTCAACAAGGCGATCTCCGATCTTCAGCGCGCGACCGGGAATTCGTTGAAAGCCAACAACGTCGAGGCGCGATTAAGGTAGCACGGACTGTTAGTCCGTCCGGACGTAGGACGGACTGTTAGTCCGTCCCTTCGACCACCTCGAATCTCGGAGCGACCTGCTGACGGTCATTGCTACAGGTTGTCGATCACCAGTCCAGGACAGACTAACAGTCTGTCCTACGTAGGACGGACTGTTAGTCCGTCCTCGGCGGACTAAGGCGTCGCGGTACAAATGAAAGCTGTCTACATAAAAGAATTCGGCGGACCCGAAAACCTCGAGATCCGTGAGGTTCCGGATCCGTCGAAGCCAAGGGGAAATGAGGTGCTCGTCCGGGTGCGTGCCGCCGGATTGAACCGTGCCGACCTGCTTCAACGCCGCGGCCATTATCCGCCGCCCGCCGGCTATTCGCCGAACATTCCAGGACTCGAGTTCGCCGGCGAAATTATAGAGCTCGGCGAGAGCGTCGACGGATATACACCCGGCGATCGTGTATTCGGGATCACCACCGGAGAAGCTCAGGCCGAGTTTCTCAAGATCGATCATCGCGTACTCGCAAGGGTGCCGGATAATCTCAGTTTCACGGAAGCGGCCGTGATTCCCGAGGCATTCATCACTGCGTACGATGCCGTGTTCAGCCAGGGCAAACTCGCGACCGGCGAAACGCTTCTCGTTCATGCGGCCGGTTCCGGTGTCGGCCTGGCAGCTCTCCAACTTGCGAACGCAAAAGCGAACCGCGTGATCGGAACATCACGCACAAAGGATAAGCTCGCGAGATGTGCAGAGTTTGGTCTCGACCACGCGATCGCGGTCGGCGCCCCGCCCTTTTATGCCGATGAGGTGATCGAGATAACGGGCGGCCGCGGCGCAGATGTGATCCTCGATCTCGTCGGCGGTGCATATTTCGAAGAGAACCTGAAAGCTCTCGCTCTCCGAGGGCGGCTGATGCTCGTCGGACTGACGAGTGGCGCTAAAGCCGAGATCAATCTGGGTACTGCACTTTCAAAACGCCTGACGCTAAAGGGAACTGTGCTCCGAGCTCGATCGCTGGAGGAGAAGTCTGATGTCACTCACGCATTTTCGCAGAACGTCATTCCGCTTTTAGAAAAAGGAACCGCGTCCGAATCTCGACCGCGTTTTCGATCTGCCGGATGTTAGAGCTGCTCACGAATACCTGGAGTCGAACGACAGCTTTGGAAAGATTGTTTTGGAGTTCGGTATCTAAAATCTAGCCTCTCGAATCTAGAATCTATTTGAAAGAAGGCTTCTGAATAGATTCTAGATTCGAGAGGCTAGATTTTAGATCTTTACGCGGGCTGCGGCTTCGTCGGTGAGGATGCATAGACCGTAGACGCCCGCGGTTTCCTTTTCGATCAGGCGCCTCACGGCTTCGGCGTAGGTCAGACCGGCGGCCTCGCATATGTCGAACGAGACAACCGACCACTGCGGCAGATCGAGCTCACTGAGAACCTTTTCCGCCTGTTTTGTTTCGGTCGCTTCACTCATATGCTCGTAAAAAGCGTAGCACAGCTTTTCCACCTGTGGATAATTCGCTAAAAGGCCAAGGTTTTAACGCGGAGATCGCAGAGGACACAGAGATCGTATTCTTCTCTCCGCGATCTCCGCGAACTCTGCGTTAAAGGTTAAGATGAGAACAGATGTCTTTCAGCGAAACGATCTTCGTCACCGGGTTTCCGGGCTTTATTGCCGAGCGGCTTGTTGAACGTCTCTCGCGGCAGGACACTCAATTCTTCCTCCTGGTCCAACCGCAGTTTGTAGATAAGGCAACAGCGGCCGTCGAGCGAATAGCTGCACGCACGCAAACACGTCTTGAAAATTTTGCTTTGATCGAGGGGGACATTAGCCAGCCGAACCTCGGCATTTCGGACGACGATCTCGACACCATCCGAAATGAAACCACCGACGTTTTTCACCTCGCAGCTGTGTACGATCTCGCGGTCGATAAAGCGACGGCGTTCCGAGTCAATGTAGAGGGCACACGCAACGTGAACGAGTTTTGTCGAGGTGTCACCGATCTTCGCCGTTATAGCTATGTCTCCACCTGTTACGTCGCCGGCCGGCATCACGGACGTATACTTGAAACTGATCTCCGGCATCCGGACGGCTTCAGGAATTTTTACGAAGAAACCAAGTATCACGCCGAGGTCGAAGTCGAAAAACTGAAAGCCGATCTGCCGGTCACTATCTTTCGTCCGTCGGTAGTCGTTGGCGACTCGCAGACAGGCGAGACCATAAAGTACGACGGCATTTATTATTTGATCCAGTATTTGCGAAAAGCTCCCGGCCTGCTCCGGTTCGTGAACGTCGGAAACAGTGCGGTGCGCTTGAATCTCGTGCCGGTCGATTTTGTGATCGAGGGAATTGCCGCGCTCGCTCGTGATGAGAACGCAGTCGGCAAGACACTCGCCCTCGCCGATCCGGATCCGCTAACCACGGCCGAACTGTTTGATACGATCGCCGAGACTCTTACGAAAAAGCGGTCGGTGGTAACGCCTCTGCAGAAGCTCATCGAAAAATCCCTGATGCTGCCGTTCTCGCCACCGCTAACCGGTCTTCCGCATTACGCAGTGCCTTATTTTTTTCTCTCGCAAACCTACGACACGAGCCAGGCCAGTGTGCTTCTCGCGCCGCACGGGATCAGCTGTCCGAACTTTCGCGATTACGCAGCAAACTTGATCGGCTTCGTCGAAAAGCATCCGGTACTATAGTTCGCTCATCATAGTGGGGGCGTTATGGAGTCTTCTGGCAAAAATCTTTCTTTCCTAGCGGATTCGCTTCTGTCCGTGGCCTCTTACTTTGGTTATCGATCGAACGACCGTCGTTCCCGCGAACGGCGCGACCTGGTTAACGCTTTTGTCGTTTTTGCTGCAGCGGTTGCACTTCTGTTTTTGTTTTCGCCGGCTGGTGCCCAAAGCCGCCGTGTGCCACCCGCGACACCGACGCCAACACCGAACGATAGCGACACCATCCGCGTCGAGACCGAGGAGATAAAACTCAACGTCGTAGCTTTTAACGAGAGCGGAGAGTTCGTCACTGATGTAAAAGGATCCGATCTCGTCATCACCGAGAACGACATTCTCCATCAGCCGAACAGCGTCCGGCGCATTCCGGCAAATGTGCTGATCGTAATGGACACTGGTGGCGAGATGCGGCAGGTGAAGAGTCTGGATCAGACTCGCAAGACCGCACGTGCGATCGTGTCGGCGCTGAAACCCGAAGATTCTATCGCGGTCTTGCAGTATGGAGATGCTGCGGAGATCGTCGTCGAATGGACCAGTGACAAAGAGCAGGTTTCGCGTGCGATCGGCCGGACAAAATTCGGGCGGCGCTCGGTCTTTGTAGATGCCCTCAAACTGGCGACGGATTTTCTGGTGAAGAATCCGCTCGAGAACAAGCATCTCGTCCTGATCACTGACGGTACAGATAGTGACGGAAACGAGACGGGGAAGCGCGAGGCATTCCGACGACTGCTTTCGACGGAGATAAGTGTTCACGTGCTTAGCTACACGCGGATGGAAGCGGTGGATATCGAGCCGCGGACAAAGATGATCACTAACTCGCCTCCGCCAAGGGCGATGCCGCCCGAAGTAGCGGCCCAGCTTCCGAACGGTGTGCGAGACGTTGCCACTGCTCCTAAGTCGAAAACGATCAACCTCGACCGCACTCTTTTGAGAAGAGTGCGCGCCCGAAAAGCCGATCTTGAAAGCAGCGAAAAGCAACTCGAAGCACTCGCCGAAAACACGAACGGGACATCGGTTATTCCGGAAAGCCTGGATGAAATGGTCGAGAAAACTGCGCTCGTGGCGAAGATGATCGACGCAAACTACGTGGTCACATACACTCCTAAGATCCCGATTGCCGAGACAGGCGGCAGAGCTGAGCGTAATATCGAAGTCACATCAAAGCGCCCCGGCCTGCTTGTCCAGGCACGACGAAAGCTCATCGTCAACGTAAGCAACTGATCCGCGGAAACATTCGCACCTCATTCCTCGTAAAAATTTCACGTAACCGATCCGCATCGGCGGCCGTCCTTTAATCGACGGCCCTTCTATTTTTTCGAGAACTCGAATGAGCAGTTATCAAACCGCGTTGCAAAACGAGAATGTAATATCACGTGCTGACGAAGAGATACTCGTCGACGCCGTGCGCGTCGCGCGCTCGGATCGTCAGCTCGTCGATCTTGTTATCGCGGGTGATGAGTTTGCATTCGAACAGATCTTCGACCGGCACAAGCGCATGGTCGCCGTCCTCGCCGGCCGATACTTTAGAAGACCCGAACAGGTAGAAGAAATCATCCAGATCAGTTTTGCGAAAGCGTTTGTCGATCTCGCCGG
>JANPJL010000148.1:0-24359 GCA_031425495.1 Acidobacteriota bacterium | reverse complement strand
TTGGTCTCGGCCGAGCCCACGATTATCGGGGTCGGAGTAACGCGCGGCGCAGGCATTGCATTCGGCTTCAACGCCGGCATGGAGTTTGTGACCACAACTTTCACCGGCGTCGGCGTGGGCTCGACCGCGGACTGAGCGTCTGCGATAAAGGTTATTGCCAGGACAAACGAAAGTGCGCACACAAACTTCAATGTCATAATCTTATGGAGGTTACTGGGTTAAGGGTGTCGTCGCGGTGCGAACTATGGTGGGTCCGCGTAAGTAAAGATTCGCCCAGGCAGTGAAAGGTTGTCAAATTAAAAGCGGTGATTTATACAAACTACAAAGATAAGTTATATGGACGTTGCGTGGCTCGACCGTCGGGCTTAACTTATAGATAAACAGTCTATGAAAAAGTTATTCGGCACTGATGGAATACGCGGTCTGGCTGGTGAGTTTCCGCTCGACGCAGCAACCGTGCGCACTATTGGGAGTTCGCTCGCGGATCAATATCGGGCTGCACACGGGCGACAGCCGCGCTTTGTGACGGGGCGGGACACGCGAGAGTCGGGTCCATGGATCGAGGCCGCTTTCCACGCCGGGGCCTCGAGTGCCGGCGCGGTTTGCGAATCCGCCGGTGTGATCACAACACCGGGAATCGCATTTGTGACTGGCAAGTTCGGATTCGATGCCGGTATCGTGATAAGCGCGTCGCACAATCCGTATGAAGATAACGGGATCAAAATATTTGCTCCGGATGGCCGGAAGATCGGCGAGGGAACGGAAAAGAAGATCGAAAGCGACATCCTTTCCCGATCGGCGTCCAATGGGCATCCGGAGTCGGCCGATGTTAGTGCCGCGAGGTCCGACGAATTTCAAAACGCTTACCTCAGCCATCTTGCGGGCGAGTCACCGGATCTTTCCCTGAACGGGATGCGAATTATCGTCGATTGTGCAAACGGAGCCGCGTCGACGCTCGCACCAGAATTGTTCAGACGTTTCGGTGCTGACGTGATTGCCGTTAACGATCAGCCCGACGGCCAGAATATCAACCGCGAGTGCGGTTCGCTGTACGTCGAGAAGCTTGGAGAAACGGTCACATCCGAAGGTGCCGTATTTGGTGTGGCCTTTGATGGAGATGCCGATCGGGCACTGTTTGTCGACGAAAAGGGAACTATTGTCGACGGTGACGCGACTCTTTGGATCATGTCGCGTTTCTTGCTCGCCCGCGGAGGGATCGAGAATCGGACGGTCGTCGCCACTGTGATGAGTAACATCGGCCTTGAGATCGCGCTTTCATCGATCGGCGTCAAGCTACTCCGGACGGCGGTCGGTGATAAGTACGTGCTCGAAGAGCTGATCAACTCCGATTCGGAACTCGGCGGCGAGCAGTCCGGACACGTGATCTTTCCGCGCGAGAGTTTCGTTGGAGACGGGATCATGACAACGATCTTTATTCTCGAGGCGCTGCAAGAAACCGGAAAACGTTTCTCGGAACTATCGGCTGGATTTACTCGCTATCCGCAAGTATTGGTCAATGTAAAAGTCCGCGAGAAACGGCCCTTCGATGAGGTCACCGACATAGAGACGGCGAGCCGTGAGATCGAAAAGCAGCTTGCCGGCAACGGGCGGTTGCTGCTTCGGTACTCCGGAACGGAGAATCTTGCACGGGTGATGATCGAGGGAGATGATCAGTCTGAGATCGAGCGACAAGCCGCCGGCCTTGCCGATATCATCCGGCAGAGTCTCGGATAGATCTCGGCTGGTTTCTGACGATCACCGAACAAGTTGTTGCAAAGAAAAAGCTTCGTGTGTATATTAAACCCACCGAAACGGTAGGTGGAACCTCCGTTTCCAGTGACGACCGGGGTGAGGACGGTTGTTACGAATTGGCAGGTGCGGTGCACTTCCACGTTGCTTCACCTGCACAACTTTATCGATCCTGCCGCGAGTTTGGTCTCGCGGCCTTTTTGTTTTAGGGAGAAGTGCCTGGATATGGAAAGCACGATCATACCTGTCCGGATGCCGCCCCGACGAGCGGCTTACGACGTGACCGCCGGAGCAAACGTTCTTGCGAGCGCCGGGACTTGGGCCCGCGGATGTCTGGACGCCAGCCCGGGGAAGATCCTGGTGGTATCGAATCGAAAGGTATCTTCCCTCTATGGCGACATCGTTTTGCGCGGCCTTACCGCGAATGGTTTCTCGCCGCACGTCCACCTCATCGGCGACGGCGAGCGATTCAAGAACTTCCGAAGCCTCGAGGACACACTCCAGACCCTAAGTGAGAATGGATTCACCCGCTCCGACGCGGTCGTCGCGCTAGGAGGCGGTGTGGTGGGCGATTTGGCGGGTTTTGCCGCCTCGATCTACCAGCGAGGTATTCCTCTGCTGCAGGTGCCGACCACCCTTCTGGCGATGATCGATTCGTCGGTTGGCGGAAAGACGGCGGTGAATAATTCGTTTGGAAAGAACCTGGTCGGCACCTTCTACCAACCGAATGGCGTTCTTATCGATACCGATGTGCTGAAGACACTCCCGCGACGTGAGCTAACCGCAGGATTTTGCGAAGCGATCAAACAAGGGGCCATTGGCGGGAAAGCCCTGTTTCGTCAAACGTCCACATTTCTCGAAACCTATCCCGTTGCTCAGCTTCGCCGGTACTTCCCAGATTCCAAATTCTCTGTCGAGCTCGTATCCTTACTGGCGAAACAGATCCGGTTCAAGGCAGGCATCGTTCAAAATGACGAGTCCGAGTCCATCGGCGACATTTCTCCGCGTTCCCGAAAGATTCTAAATTTTGGCCATACGCTCGCACACGCCCTCGAAAAGGTAACTGACTACAGGTATCTACGCCACGGGGAGGCCGTCGGCTACGGAATGCTGTTCGCCGCGACATTGTCGAAAAGGCTTGAATTAATCGGTCACGATGAAGTAGACTTGTTGAACGATGTTGTCCGTAGGGCCGGTATTCTTCCGGCAATCAACAGCATCGACCCAGTAGACCTTTTACAGGCTTTCAAAAACGACAAGAAACGGGTTGGCAATTCTCTGCACTGGGTTCTCCTTGGTGGCATTGGCAAACCGATGATCGTACCGGACACCGCAATTCCGCTATCAGCGATAAAAACCAGCCTTAAGTCGATTCTCCAACGTTGAGAAGCCATTTTCATTGAGGAAATATCAAAATGAAAACGATTAGTGATCGAAGATCCGAAAGAGGGAGCGCGACTATAAAGGCCGCGCTGGTGTTTGTCGTCATAGCACTCGCGGCGCATGCCGGTTGGAACTACGTGCCGGTGGCGTACGAGGGTGCGAGTCTCCGGCAGGAGATGGATACGGCGGTCGTTAAGGGATTAGCGGCGTCCGGAAGGATAAAGCCACTCGAAGTTGTTCAGGCGTCGATCAAGAAAGCGTCCAGAGACTATAATATTCCGGAAGACGCGTATGTCGACGTAAAACAGGTGAGCGGTATAATTGAAGCTCACGTTGCGTATTCGCGTAGCGTCAACATGCTGCCGTTTGGAATCTACAAATACGATTACAATTTTGATTACGTCGCCCGGCCGCAAGGTTATCTCTTAAAGAATTAGCGACATCAGACCGCCGCAAGCGCGGCGCGAATCTTAGCAGGCTGAATTTGAACCAGTGCGTCGGGAGCGTCAGCCAGCCAGGTCGACGGACAGACACCGCAGGTCGTACATTTTTCGACAGCAGGGCACGGGAGGCTCGAGAGAGCTTCTCGTGCTTTTTCATGTTCGGTCTTGAGGAATTCGAACGAAAGGCCTGAATCGACGATCGACCACGGCAGAAACTCGCCATAATCCCTATCGCGCGATGTGTGGAAAGCTGGATCGACATCGCTCTCACGCAGGGCCCGACCGATGTCGCCACCCAGGGACGCGGCTCGGTCGATAAGCTTGGCAATGGTGCGGTCGCCCGACGAAAACAGCGCCTGCTCATGTGCGATCCGGGCAGACATAAATCGAACATCGACGTTCGGTATCTTCGACAAACCCTTACAAACGTACTTGATCCGCTTCTTCAATTCCTTTTCATCGCAGATCGCATCCCACTGAAGCGGGGTGTTCGGTTTAGGCACGAATCCGTTGAGAGACGGAATGATCTTACCCGCCCGCCCGAACTTCTTACCCGCCTGGAGCATTCGATCCTTGATCCGCTCGACGAGCACGAACATTTCGTCCAGATCTTCCTGCGTCTCGGTCGGCAGCCCAACCATCATATAGAGTTTGACGGTCAACATGCCGCGGTCGAAAACAGCACCGCAAATATCGACGATCTCGTCGTTCGTCAGGTTTTTGTTGATGACACGACGAAGTCGGTCAGATCCGGTTTCCGGTGCGACGGCGATCTGCTGGTCGCGGGACTCGACCAACGCATCGAGCAATTCATCCGATATCTGATCCAGCCGAAGCGAAGATACAGTGATCCGGTATTCCATCGCACGCAACTCGCGCAGGATAGTCGAGATCTCCGGATGGTCGCATACAGCGGTCGATACGAGACCGATCTTGTCGGTCTTTGATCGCCATTCAGCTGCTTTTGCGAGAATGTCTTTAGCTGGCACAACACGCGGCGGGTAGTAGTTATATCCGGCCCAGCAGAAGCGGCAGCCTTGCGAGCAGCCTCGCGAGATCTCGACCAGCAGGCGATCGCCCATCTCCGCCTTAGGCGACCAGATCGACGTTGAGGGGCAGAAGATATCCTGGTTGACAAGAAAATCGGCGAGTTCAGTTTCGCCGCGCTTCATCGCGCGTCGAAGCGTGCCTTCCTTTGGATTTACTGACGCAAGAGCTCGGCCCACCCGTCGTGGGATGCCTTCCTGATTTGGCAGATAATCGAAGACGGTACCGTCGTCGTTATAGACAACATCGTAAAACGACGGGATGTAGAATCCGCGACCGATGCGTCCCAGCGCCAACAGGATCTCGTCCTTGCCTTCCTTTTCGAGGATCGCGTCGACGAGTTGATGAGCAAGGATCTCACCTTCGCCTACAGCAATGATATCGGTGAACTCCGCGATAGGCTCGGGATTGAGAAACGAAGCAGCTCCCCCCATCACGACTAGCGGGTGATAGTGATTTCTCTCCGACGCCCAAACGGGGATTCCCGAGAGCTGGAGCATTCGCGCCATGTTCAGATAATCGGTTTCGAACGAGATAGAGAATGCTACTACGTCAAAATCGCGAACCGGTGTCTGTGTCTCAAGCGATAAAAGCGACGTTCGCGACTTTTCATATTCCTTCAACTCATCCGCATCAGGCAGGAAAACTCGTTCGCATGAAACCTCGGGTATCTGGTTGAACAGCTCGTACATCGTATGCAGCCCGAGATTCGCCATGCCGACCGCATGCGTGTTCGGATAACAGAGCGCGATACGGAGGCCGGCACCACGTTTTACGGTGTAACCCTCCTCGCTCGCGAGCTTCTGTTTATAGCTTTCTACAATGTTTCGACTCATAAATTCGCAATGTCAGAGGGTATCAGAAGGATACCTTCCGGCAAAGCAACGTGACGGGTGAGGCACCGCTTCACCCGTCAAATATCTGTTTCAAGTCTTATTAATTCTTTGACTTGGGTTCTTTTTCCTTCGGTGAAGAAACGAAGGGCCTGTGCTGAACAATGAACTGTTTGTCCTCGAAGTTACCGTCGCCGTCTACGTCCACCTTGACCTCGAGTTTGTACTTTTTACCCGGCTCGTGCGGCTGCTCGAGATCGTATGCGAGACTGTACTGGCTTCGGAGAAGACTGTTGATGTTGCTCAAATACGTAGGGATCTCACTCGGAAACGTCATCTCGAAATGAGCGCCTCCCGATTCCTTTGCGAAGGTATTCATCTGACTCTTCGCCGTGAGAAAGCTCATGCGGTCCGGCATTCCAGGCATCACACGCATCGGATCGAGATAGTCGCAGTACTTCTTACAGAAGAGATTTCCCGTGCTAATGATGTAGAGAGGAATTCCGGCTTCCTGAACGATCTTTCTAGCGTCACCGAAGTTGATCTTGCTAAAAGTATCTATGCCCGACGCCACCAGGATGATCGCCCGGCGCTTAGATTTGACGTCGACCATCCCCGCGTACTGTGCGGTGCGAGCTTCCGAATTTTCGAGTACGACCGAATCACCTTTACCGCCAAGCAACGCGAACTTCAAAGCGTCGTAGAGATTATTCTCCCGGAACGCTGGGCTATTCTTCAATAGAATGTCGATCGTCTGACGAATCCGCGTCGGATCGTTCGTGAAGTCCGTGATGGGGGTCGGCCGCAAATCGAAAGCGATAACAGACGCGTAGTCATCAGGCGGCTTAATGAACTTCGACAGAAACTGAGCGACCGGCCGAACTGATTCGTACACGCCCGGTTCGAAGTAACCTCCGTTCGCGGCACCGAATATTTCGGTCCACTTACTGTATTCCAGGACGAGGGTTACGGTTATAGGGGATTCGGGTGTGTTGAAGCTCGAGATGGTTTGTTTGACACCGTTCTCGAATATCGCGAAATTCTCTTTCTTGAGCCCGCCGATGATCTGCCCCGTCTTCTTATTGAAAACTACGGCGTCGACGTTAACTATATCCGTCTCTACCTTGAGAACGCCCGGTTCTGCGACCGCGTTCTTTTCTTCTTCCAGTCGTTTACGCTCTTCTTCCTCTTTCTTCAGTTCCTCCTCGGTCTTTGGAGCGGGACGCTGATTTCGCTTTCCTTCGCCTTTTGACGGTTCTGGCCGCTGCGGGCGCGACTGAGCGAGCGAGCTCACCGGCGTGACGAGCGCGAAAGTCAGGACAATCGCAACGATAAACACTGATCGCGGAAAGAGGGCATGCATAGTTATATCCTTGGCCAAGCTTTGGGGATTAGATACCGATTTTCCGCTTTTGGTTGGTCGATAGCAAGGTAACGACTATTCCCCGCCGTCGGGCGAGATCTCGATCTTGACGGCGAACGAACCGCTGTTGTCGTTCAAATTGCCTTCATTTAGACCCAGAAATAGAGCACCATCGCGTGACGCCGTAAACTCACGGCCGGCACCGATGTAGATAAACTCGTTGTTGTCATCGCCGATAACCGCGATCAACGCACCGGTCGGCACACTTTTTAGCAGCTTCGAAGAGTCTTCGAGGTCGTAGAGTCCCGAGGGGCCTGTCGTCTTTCCGCGGCCGATCGAAACTTCACCGGTGCCGCTGATGCGGATCTTCTGTCCCTTCTTAACCACCCAGCCGGAGTTTGTCCAGCCATTCGCCGTGTTGTCCGCCATTACCTTCACAGACAATTCGATCGGCTTGCCAAACGAAACCCTCCGTCCGGTGTCGACGGCGACGGCGACGGGAACGGGAACCTGAGTAGGTGTTGCCGTTTGTCGCGGAACGTTTTGTTTGGTTTCCACAACGATCGGCTGCGAGTCTTCTTCGACGATCGGCTCTTCCTTGACGGTACGCGAAGAAGCGGTCGGGATCGAAACAGCATCCTGGGACGGGTCAAAAACGATGGACTCGATTTCATCTGCAGAGAAAGTCATCTGACGTTTCCGGGTGCCACCAACGGCGATCGTAAATCGGCCGCCACTGAATCCGACGATCTTACCCTTGACGAGGCTGCCGTCTTTGAGTCGGATAGTATCTCCTAGAGCAGTAACGCAAAGCGCTGCGAGAAGCAGAAATGCGGTGGATACACGAGATAGATTGGACGTTAACGACATAATCCCTCCGGGGACGGTACGGTTTATTCGGGAAGAGCTTTGCGATCGGGTAAGCGTGGATCCCGCGCGGTTTTGCCAGAACAAAGATGCAAATTTTAATCGCTTAGTTGCAACATATGACCGCGAGAATCTCGGCGATTATACAACTATTAAACTCGGGAGCGACGCATTTTTTGCTCGTGCAAGGAAACGCGAGGAGCATCGTTCTTTCTTGACGAGCGGGGAACTTGCGCCCGTTTTCGAGATCGCAAGAAGTGAGGAACGAGTATGGGGAGCACTGGAATGAAAAAGCTATTTATCCTTTTGACGCTTATGACGGCCTCGGTCGCGCCTGTATTCGCACAGGCGGACCGGATCGGGACGAGGCAGTGGAAATTAGTTGCGATAGACGGGGCGGCTGTTGCTGCGGCGTCCAGAGCATATCTTGAGTTGAATGCAGAGCAGAATCGGTTCACCGGACACACTGGATGCAACCGGATGTTCGGCTCCGTAAATATCCAGGCGCGACGAGTCGATTTTTCGAATGTCGGGATGACAAAGATGGCGTGCGTCGAACCGCGCGCCCGTCGCGTGGAAACCGCGTTGTTGAGGGCCCTGGAAAACGTCGACCGCTTTCGACTGCGCGGAAACTCGCTGGATCTGTTAAGCCGAAACAGGGTCGCGATGACGTTCAAAGCTCCTACAAAACTGGATCCCGATAACGGCGAGCAACGACGTGGCCTTGAAGATAGGAAGTGGACACTCCATGCGATCAAGGGTGTTCCGGTTTCAACGATCGGGCGCACCGCTTTCGTTTCGTTTGATAAAGGAAATAGAAGTGCAGGTGGAAATTCTAGCTGCAACGTGTTCGGCGGAAGCTATACGGCGACCGGGAGTAGCTTGAAGATCGTCGACGTGATCTCGACGATGCGAGCGTGCGAAGACGACGGCCGCATGGCGATCGAGCGGGAATTCCTGGATGGCATGCAAATGGCAAACCGGTATCAGATCAATGGTGGACAGCTCAATCTTTTTCGAAATGAGCGCCTGCTGCTTACCCTAAACGGCGAAGCAAAATAGTTTGCAGCGGGAACCTATGCGAGGGAGGCCGTCTAAAAAGATGGCCTCTTTTCATTGCCTCACACCTCTTTGAATTGCCTCATGCTTCAGCCGGAGGTACATCATTCATTGCCAAAAACCTCCATCGAGTAGGTAGAATAAAAAAATGAAGCGTAGCGGGCTTATCACTCTCACCTCACGGGGGCTTTACTGCAAACAGGGTGATTTTTACATCGATCCGTGGAAGCCCGTTGCGAAAGCGATCGTCACGCACGCTCACGCCGATCACGCCTATCAAGGTAGCCAGAGCTATCTCGTTACAAAGATCGGTGAAGGCCTCGCGCGGATCCGGCTCGACTTCGGATCAAAGATCTCGTCGCTCGATTATGGTAAATCGGTGGTGATGAACGGCGTCGAGGTTTCGTTTCATCCGGCCGGACATATTCTCGGTTCTGCTCAGGTAAGGATCGAATATAAGGGCGAGATATGGGTTGTGTCGGGCGATTATAAACTAACTCCAGATGCTACCTGCGCGCCATTTGAATCCGTCAGATGTCACCACTTCATCACCGAGGCAACGTTCGGGTTGCCGATCTATCGCTGGCCTCCGACGTCGCAAACATTCGCCGAGATCAATTCGTGGTGGCGGCGAAATATCGAACGCGGAAAAGCGTCGATACTTTTTGCATACGCTCTCGGAAAGGCTCAACGCGCGATGAGCGGCCTCGACCGCTCGCTCGGTCCGGTCTACACGCATGGTTCGGTCGAACGTTTGACCCAGGCGTATCGCGAGGCGGGCGTCGACCTGCCGGTGACCACATATGCCGGCAGCGTTACTAACAAAAAAGATTTTGCGGGTTCGCTGATAATCGCTCCGCCTTCCGCTCAAGCGTCGACGTGGCTGCGTCGATTTGGAAGTCAGTCGACAGCGTTCGCATCCGGATGGATGATGGTCCGCGGAGCGCGTCGCCAGCGCGCCGTCGATCGCGGGTTCGTTCTTTCCGATCACGCCGATTGGCCCGAGCTGCTGACGGCTATCAAAGGCGCCGAGGCCGAAACGGTTTACGTGACGCACGGTTTCTCTTCCGAAGTGGTTCGGTATCTCAACGAGACGGGAACGAACGCCCTCCCGTTGAAGACGCAGTTTGTGGGCGACGATGCGACGGATATGCTGGATGAAGAGTCAGAGCAAAAAGCCGAACCGTCTTCGGAAGTGGGTGGTTGAGGCAGGTCTGGGAAATATGAAATTGTTTACCGAGCTCTATGTTGAGCTCGACCAGACAAACAAGACGAACGAAAAGATCGAGGCGATGCGCTTCTATTTCGACCGCGCCGCCACGGCCGATGCCGCATGGGCGTTTTACTTTTTGTCCGGACGAAAGCCGCGGCAGATCGTTCCTTCGAGGCTGCTTCGGGATTGGGCAGTCGAACTGTCGGGAATCCCGGAATGGTTGTATCTGGAGTCGCGAGACACGGTCGGTGACGGAGCCGAGACAAGTGCACTGCTGTTGCCGAATACGGGAAATGAAGACGAGACTCCGCTCCACATGCTGGTCGAACAACAGCTTCTTCCGTTGCGAGGAAGCGACCCGGAAACTCAGCGAGAGGCAGTCACGAGCGCGTGGGCCCGGATGGATTATTCGCAGCGACTCGTTTACAACAAACTCATCTCCGGTGCGTTTCGCGTCGGTGTCTCTCAGCAACTGGTGGTTCGCGCTCTGGCGCAGCTGTCCGAACTTCCGGTCGATGTGATTACCCACCGTGCGATGGGCGAATGGGAGCCGACGCCGGAGTTTTTCACGCACCTTCTGGATGCGCATCTCGAGACCGATGAGACGCCGATCGCCCGGCCGTATCCATTCCATTTAGCACATCAGCTCGACGGTGGCCCGTTCGAGCTCGGAGACATTTCCGATTGGCAAGCGGAGTGGAAGTGGGATGGTATTCGAGCACAGGTGATAAAACGAAAGGGTGAGGTGTTCGCATGGTCGCGCGGCGAGGATCTGATCACCGATCGATTTCCCGAGATCGCCGATGCGGCGGGCGAACTGCCTGACGGAACGGTTCTCGACGGTGAGGTTCTGCCTTGGATCGAAGGCCGCGTGCAGCCATTCACCGATCTCCAGCGACGCATCGGGCGCAAGAATGTGTCGGCCAAGATACTTGCCGAGGTTCCCGTCATTTTGCAGGTTTACGATCTGCTTGAACTGGATGGCAACGATCTTCGATCACTCGATTTCCGAACGCGGCGCGAGATGCTCGAAAAGCTGATCTCGTCTCTCGATCCCGGACTCCAACAGATTTTTCAAATTACCGAAACTGTAGAGGCAGCCGACTGGGATGACCTGGCCGTTCGTCGCGAAAAGAGTCGCGAACTCGGCGTCGAAGGCTTCATGCTAAAACGTCGCGAGTCGCCGTATCGTACGGGACGGCACCGCGGTGATTGGTGGAAATGGAAGATCGATCCGCTGACCGTCGATGCCGTGCTTATCTATGCACAGAAAGGAAGCGGCAAACGCTCGAATCTTTTTACGGACTACACATTCGCGGTCTGGCGCGACGGCGAGCTTGTGCCGTTCGCCAAGGCCTACTCCGGACTCACCGATGCGGAGATACGCGTCGTCGACCGCTTTGTGCGAGCGAACACGCTGGAAACATTCGGACCCGTCCGGAGCGTGAAACCGGAACTCGTTTTCGAGATCGCATTCGAGGCGATACAAAAGTCTTCGCGTCACAAGTCCGGCATCGCAGTACGTTTTCCCCGGATCGCGCGGGTTCGTGACGACAAGACGATCGAACAGGCCGACTCGCTTGAGAGGATCCATGAAATGTTGGACAGCTTTCAGAACCCGGGGAAGTGAAAGGGAGCTGGGGAAGCCCTCCCGACTTGCAAGTGTGTCCGCCGCAAAAAGCGGGGGCAAGCCCGCCTTCCGGACCTGCGAATGCGGCCGGCGCAACTCCACCGTCAAAACGTGATTTTATTTGGGACGGTAACAACATTCGCAGGTCGGGAAGGCGTGCTTCCCCCCGCTCTGTCAGACGGCGGTCTGGTTCTACATGGCAGATGATCGATTCTCCATCACCGGGATGCCGGTCTTCCCGCACATCAAATTAACCCGCGAAGCTTATCCGCGTGCTCTTGCAACGCGCATTCTTAATGACGACGGCGACGAATACTTTGGAGCATTTCTCAACCGCACGTCGGTCAGGATCCTGATCGACTTCTTGAATCGAACCTTTCGATTGCGTACCTGTACCATCCCTATCGATGGAAGCTTCCCCGTCCCGTGTACGCAATATTATGCACGGAGGTGCGTTGCCCCGTGCGTCGCCAATCTCACCGATCGCGAAACATATCTGGAGATCGTACAACTCGTGCGACTTTTTCTGCGCAACGATCGCGAGCTGCTCCATGCAACCATATCGAAAAAGATCGAGCGTGCGGCTGAGAAGCTCGACTTCGAAACCGCGGCATTGTTTCGCGATAGGCTCCACCAGGTGGAAAGCTTTTGGTCGCAAGCGCGGTGGCAGATATGGCTTGAGGATTCGACCGACCTAGTTGAGCTCGACGTCCACGCCGACGTTGTATACGTGATATTGATCTCGCAGCGGCGCCGGCGGATCCTCGGTGAGAAAGTTTACGCGTTTCCGAATTCCGAAGACGCCGATGTGTCACCGGCGCTTTACAGCGTTATCGACGAATTCTACCGTTATCATTTGCCGCGTGAGATTCGCGTGTCCCACGATTTCGCCGGACGCCTTTCCCTTGCAAAAGCCCTCGGGAAGAGATTCGGACGCAGCATCGCGATCAATATCGCGACCGACGCAAATCGCCGCATTACTGCCCAGCGAGTTGTCGATGTGACAAAGGCCCGGCTCGTCACGGATCGAACGAAAGGAAAATTAACCGTCGCCGGTCTTCAGAACCAACTAATGGCGATGTTCGACCTTAAAGCCCGACCCGCTCGTATCGAGGCGTTCGATGCTGCTCATATCTCGGCAACCGGATTCGCGGCCGCCGTCTCGGTTTGGAAAGACGGAAAAGATCTTCCCGCTGAATACGAACACTGGGTCTCGGATCGGGAAAGCGAGCTGGATACTCTCCGAGCTTTTGTCGCCGCCAGGATCGCCCGCACGCGCCCAGATCTCATTCTCATCGACGGCGGAGCGGCGCAACTTAGAGCGGCTAACGACGCCGTTGCGAATGCCGGTTCAAAGGTCAGCGTCATCACCGCGGTGAAGCCAAAAGGACAGCACGGTTCGATCTCACACTTTCTTACCGAGGATGGCCGACGCGTCGAATACGATCGAGATATACCCGCGTCCCGGCTGTTGCACCGAATGCGTGACGACGCGCACGATCTTGCCAACAGGACGCATCGACTTGGTCGTGACATGCTGCACTTCTATGAACTTGCCGCGATACTTCCATCGCTCGACGAGCGCGAGCGGCAGGATCTGATGCGGGAGTTCGGGTCGATCAGATCGATCACGACCCAGGATGCGGGTGAATTTGAAAAGCGGTTTGGAAAAAAGAAAGCGGCGGCGATCGCTCGTGATCTCGCCGCTGCTCGAAATATTTCCGCCGATGCAAAGCCATTGATCGTGCCTATCCGCTACGTCGAAACCGATGGTGAGGCAGAAGACCTGATCCCGATCGACACACGCTGATCAGAGCCGCGGCTTGTCGTTCGTCTTGAACTTTCGAAAACCGGTGTGGTACGAGAACACCTCCGACGCACGCATGGTACCGTCCGCATCATAAAGCGCGACCTCGACGACCGCACTCCCGCTGTAATCGGTTTTGCCGCCGAGAAGCAGATTCTTCTTTTCGCGGCGAGCCCCGCCGGATGACAACAGACGAAGCTTCATGATCCCGACTCGCCTTGTCCCGTCACCCTTTAATACTCGATCAAGTTTTTCAGCACGCATCATTTGGCGAAACTCTGAGACTTGGTTCTGACCTTGCGCACTTTGATCCCCGCCACCGGATCGCTCCGCCGGCCCCGAAAATCCCAGATTGCGGATCTGTGCCTGCACGACCTTTGCCGCGGCGATGATGCGGTCAAGGGGCGGCGATTCGCGTTCCGCTTCGGGTAGCTTTCCAGTTTCGTCGAGAAAGTAATTCAAATACGCCTCGGCAGCATTGATCCGCGACGTTTGTGAATAGAGGGAATTCGGATCGGCGTTCCCGATCTCGTACTCCGGCACGAATTGTTCCGGGTGATAGACAACGAGGCTGGGGTTTGCTTTCAAGAAAGTACCCGCGACCACAGCAGCCAGCGAGTCACGATCGACAACGTCCTTGCTTTGCGTGATCGTTGTCTCCGTACGGAAAAGCGATGCGAGCTCGGCTACGGATTTTATCGCCGACGTCGCGATCGCGGGAGCTCCGAGTGCCGTGACAAGAGCTTCGCCGCCGAGGCCGCGGATCGACTTTGGTCGCGTCCTGTTATTAAGGCCGGCGTTAGCGCCCGACGACGCTTCATCCTCGATCCGCTTTACGATCGCTTCGTAATTCGCGAGGGCCATACGGACCTGTTCAAGATAGAGCCGGTAACGGGTTAGGGCGAGAAAGTCAGGTTCGTGGTAGATCACCAGCGCTCGATATTGCGATACCGAGGGTTTTAACTCGCGATCGATCATCTGCGATATTTCGAGGACCGCTTCGTAACTCAAAGAAACCGTTTCCAGGTTCGGTTGGGCAGCCGTCGCGAATGTTGTCGAGCCGCCGCTGGTCGCCGCCGTAAAATCGCTCGAGCCTGACGCGCTGCGGATCGTGTTCATGTACTTGATCTGTGCTTCGAGCAGTCTGATCTCGCTGCGTATGCGTTCTTCGCGCGCCTCGTTGCTCTCACCGTCAGGCGGTGTAGCTGTGGGAGTCTGTCCGAAAAGTCCGAAAGAGAGGGTGATGATCAGCGCAATTAGTAGAAGCAGTTGTTTCATAAAACTAGTGGTTAGGACTGACAGCCCGTCACATTGTTGGTGTCGGCCGGATAAAAAGCGTTACACGATTTAATCGAGAGCTCCAGCGGGGTGAACGCCAGCGGCCCGCTAACTTTTCGCATATTTTACGGGCGAGTTCAAGCAATTCTGGAACGAACAGTAACCAAACCTCGGATCTGCGTCACCATTTTACAGAAGAGGCGGGCCAAGATCGTGATATTCTATCGCTCCAGCGTTCGCCTCACCCGTAAAAGTTATGTGTATTTCTCGCCGCAATGCGATCGCAGCAGGCATGTGTCTTGTATTTCTCATTCAGGCACAACCCTCTGACATTCGGGCACAGTCATCGGCCGATCCTGAGCAGAAGGCGCAACTCGTCGTCCAGACGGGACATACGATGAGCGTCCGCTCGATCGCGATCTCGCACGATGGCCGCCTACTCGCCAGTGCAGGCGAAGATCTCACGGTCAAGATTTGGGATATTGAGGCTGAACGTGAATTGAGAACCTTTAAGGCCCACACCCGAAGCATCGTGTCTGTAGTATTCAGCCCGGATGATCGGACTCTTGCGACGTCAAGCTACGACGGAACGGTGAAGCTTTGGGACGTCGAAACGGGGAAGAAGGTTGCGACCACGCCAACGCCTGAAGACTCGCACGACGCCGCCGAGTCACTTGTGTTTAGCGCGGACGGCAGAATGCTGGCCGTGACTTCGCTGAGCGGCGTAGAGGGTCGCATTAAAATTCTCGACGGTAAAACGCTCCGCGAGATAGTTTCGATGAGTGGTCACACATTCTGGGCACAGCTTGCGTTTAGCCCGGACGGTCGTTTGCTGGCGAGCAGCGAGAAGCAAGAGAGTATTAAGATCTGGAATACGGCAACCGGCCTTCACCTGAGAACGCTGACCGGAAAGATCTACGATCAGTTTACTCACAACACTTCGAAGATCGTCTTCAGCGCGGATGGCAAAACGATCGCCACCGGTGGTTCCGATCGGCTCGTCCGATTGTGGGACGCGGTGACCGGTGCCGAACTGAAGATCTTCCGCGGGCACACAAACCGGGTCTCATCCGTATTCTTCACTCTCGATGGAAAGAGGTTGATCAGTTCAAGCTGGGACAAGACGATCCGATACTGGGATATCGAGACCGCAACCGAGATCGAATCGCTACGGAAGACCGACGATCTGATCACCGTCGCAACCCTGTCCGATGATGGAAGAATGCTTGCCGCTGCGAGCAAGGCCTCGGTAAAAGTTTGGAATCTGGCACGAGAAGGTCCAGTGCGGCGGATGTCAGGAAACGTTTTCACTTCCCTCGAGCCGATCTTGAGCGTTAACGAAAAGATTTTAGCCGTGTCAGGGTTCGGAAAGGTGGCACTGTGGAATCTTGCTTCGAATACTCGGGTAGCCCTTCTTGACGGCCATCGGAATGACCTCAAGTGCTCGACCTTCAGCCCGGACGGAAAGTTGATCGCGACCGGCGGTGGCTTCTCGGACGGGAACATCAAGCTTTGGGATACTGAGACCGGAAGAGAAATAAAAACCTTGGCGGGCCACGTCCATTCAGTGTTGTCTTTGAGCTTTAGTCCGGACGGAAAGCTTCTCGCGAGTGGCGGTGACGATCGCACAACCAGGCTTTGGGACGTAGCGACCGGCCGGCTACTTAGAACGCTCACCGACGGCTCCCGCGAGCATCTGCCAGACATGGTTACTGCGGTTGCGTTCACACCGGACGGATTGTCGATCGCGCGCTCGAATCTCGGTGGGGTTCTTATCTGGAACGTCAATACCGGGGCGGTTGAGAAAAATTTGGGAGGCACTGGCGAATCCCTGTTCCGAATGGCGTTCAGCCCGGATGGCAATTTTCTCGCCTCCAAGACGCTGTACGAGAACAGACTTATCGCATGGGATTTGAGGACGGGGGCCAAGATCCACGACCTTGAAAACGTTTACGTTAATCGCGAGACGATCAGGAAGATCGCTCCCGCAATAGTCTTCGACGACGACGCCGTCTCTGCGAAATTTTCGGTCGCAGTAGAAGAAAATAGCAAGATCAAGATCTTCGATCGGGCATCACGAACTGAACTGGCAAGTCTTGTCGCGTTTACAGACGCGAGTTGGGCTGTGGTTACGCCGGACGGACTCTTCGACGCCTCGCCCGAAGCCCGCCGACGCATGCACTATGTCCTCGGACTCGAGGCCGTCACCCTCGATCAGATGAAGGACGTTTACTACGTGCCCGGCCTGCTGCAGAAGATCCACTCGGGTGCTTCGCTTCCGAAGATAGGGCTTTTCTCCGCGAGAGATCTGTTTCCGGATGTTGAGTTTGACGCGCCAAAACCGGGCGCCACGCATTTGCCCGTGCGAATCACCGATCGAGGCGGCGGTATTGGCCAGGTCCAGGTTTTGGTCAACGGTAAGGAGTTTATCCGTGACGCGCGTCCCGTCGGCGCTGCCCGGGTCAAGCGCCTTGACCTGACGATAAGTTTGAAGGACGCACCGCTCCGCATCGAGGGCGAGAATCTGATCGAGATCGTCGCCAGAAACGCGGCCGGCTCTCTCACCAATCGCGGTACTCCTCGCGCCGCGGAGAGATTTGTTATCGAAGGCGGATCAAGATCCCGGCCGGAGCCGAATATATACATCATCGCCGGCGGCATCTCGCGATACGCCGCCGAGAATCTCAACCTGAATTTTGCCGCGAAGGACGCTGAAGATTTTGCAAAGGCCGTCGAGGTCGGAGCTTTAAAACTCTTGAAAGGCGACAGGACCAAAGTGCATGTTCGCCTTCTTACAAGTAATTCAGTAAGCGCAGCGGCGTTCTCGACGACCGATTCGAAAACCTATGGCGCTACAAAGTCGGACTTTGAGCGCGCGTTCGCCGACTTTAAAGGTGCAACTTCTGACGATGTGTTCATTGTCTACCTGGCGGGCCACGGTATTTCGATCGGACAAGACGGCGTCGCAGCCGGGAACACGTACCTTTACCTGACGCAGGAAGCAACGACGACCGATCGCTCGATTCTAGCGTTGGACGCAACCCGGCGAGTGATGGCGGTGTCGAGCGATGAGTTGAAGGACATGATGCGCCAGAACAAAGCGCTGAAGCAGGTTTTGATACTCGACACGTGCGCCGCGGGAGCCGCGTCCGGAAGCTTTGTCGCGAAACGGGATGTTCCCGCAGATCAGATCGGTGCTCTCGAACGACTCAAGGACAACACGGGCTTTTACATTCTCATGGGGAGCGCGGCCGACAGCGTTTCGTACGAAGCGAGCCAGTACGGTCAGGGTCTGCTTACATACTCGCTGCTCCAGGGAATGAAGGGAGCCCGGCTACGTGACGATCAATTTGCGGATGTTGAGCTCTTGTTTGGTTACGCGAAGGACACCGTCGGAAGTCTTGCGAAGCATATCGGCGGGATCCAGCGGCCAGAGACGATAATGCCGGATGCAAGTCGCAGCTTTGATATCGGCGAATTCACTGCGGTTGAAAGACAGAAAATAAACACGCTTGCTACTCCCGTCCCTCTCGTGCTCCGCCCGCGACTGACGAACCCTAAACTGAGATACGACAGTCTGGGTCTGGAACGGATCTTTAGGTCCGAGCTTAGAAAGGCGAGTCTCGTCGTAAGGGGGATCGTTCCGACGCTCATGTTTGTCGAATCCGACGAAATGCCGGATGCCTATCTTCCCAGCGGCGATTACTCGGTAGAGGGCGAAATCATCACCATTAATCTAATTCTCGTCAGAAACGATAGGCCCGCGGCGGCAGAGATAATCGTCACCGGGAATGTCAGGGACAAGGAAGACCTGATCCGACGTCTGATCGACCGGATCGCGGCAGCGACCAGGAGTTAGGTCGCGACCGCAAACATTGACGTAGATTACGGGTAAGGCTAGAGTTGGTATGAAAAATTCCGGTTTCCCTAATACACGAACAAACCGATCAATGATGGCCTCCTCTCTGCCATACAATCGTTTTCTGCGAGTTAATCTCGTCTTGCTCGCCTTTGTTGCGACGCTCTGGATCTCCGCCATTCCCGCGGGGACGCAGGATCGGGTAGTCGCTTCGGCCGACTCTGCGCGGCCGCCGATGTTCGTCCTGCAAGTCGGGATAGGAAAGTACAAGCACACGCCGACTTGGGCCGAGCTTCGTGGAGCGGTGACGGACGTCGTCGAAATGCGAAAGGTCCTCGAAGGCGAGAGGTGGGGAGTTCCGGCCGCCAACATCGTCACGCTTACGGACGCCCAGGGGACAAAGCAAACCATCTTCGAAAATTTTCAGACGCATCTGATCGCAAAGGCTCGCGAGCATTTCGAGAAAACAAAGAATCGCGATGCGGTGGTGATGTTCCAGTTTAGCGGTCACGGGTCGCAATCACCCGATACCGACGGTGACGAGAAGGACGATGGTAAAGACGAAACGCTCGTCACCGTCGATAGCCAGGACGCACCCGGTAAGAACTTCGACATCACCGACGACGAGATATACGCATTAACTACCGAGCTTCGCCGCTGGACGGATAATATCGTTTACGTTTTCGACAGCTGTCATTCCGGGTCCGGAACGCGCAACGCCGAGGATGTTCGGCGTCTGCCGGAAAAGAAAACACCGGTTGTTCCGGTAGCGGGCATCGGGAGCGCGACGCGATCGGGTACGACAAAAGCGATGGACGGAGACTCCGGCGTTCTACCGCCGGGTGACGACTACATTGTCATCACGGCCGCACGTCCTAACGAACTTGCCTCGCAGAAAAATTGTTTCGAAGAGTGCGGCGATGCGAGGCGACCGATCGTATACGGAAATCTAACTTACTACCTGATCGACGAACTAAAGAACGCCCGAAACGATACGAGCTATCGTGAGCTGATGGAGAACGTGACCCGTCGCGTTGTCGCCGAAAAGCCGACTCAGACGCCGCAGCTCGAAGGCGACAGATCGCGCTTCGTCTTTGGTTCGCTCGGGCGTACCGAGGATAATTTTGTTCGCATCGCCAGCGGCGAGACGAAAGCGGCGAACGGAACCCGGAGTCTGAAAGTTAGTGCAGGTGCGATGCAGGGCGTAACGGTTGGAACCGTCGTCGCGTTCTACGCAAAGGAGGCGACACGCTTCGAGCAGGCGGAAAGGATATCTTCGGGCATTGTAACGACGGTGACGCCGGCGGAGTCGACGGTCAAGCTGTTGGATCCGAGGCGCTCGATTACGGTCGATGATAAATCTGTAATTGTGACACCGGATCTTGGTGCCCTTCGGTTTAAAGTGGATCTGGACGTCGACGCCGCGAAGCTGTCCGCTGATGACAAGAAAACCGTTTCACTTGTCCGCGGATATCTGACACCGGCCACACCTGCAACGAAGGGCGAGATCGAACTAGTTACGACGAGGGCCGGTCAACCAACTCGATGGGATATCGCTCTGCTGAAAGACAAATTCTCGAATGTCTCGTCGAAGATCGCCGGCGGCACGTCGACCGGCTTTGCATGCCTGGTTCCCGGAGAAGACAGCCCCGGCGCCGGCGGAGCCGCTAAACCAGACCGGGATGTTTTCTATCTTGCGGGCCGCGACTTCGTTCCGCTCTACAGGTTCTGCATGGAATCGCCCGCTGCGGACGAACAGTCGCAAACTGCTGCGGCGCGTCGGCTCGAAAAAGCTCTCGTCCACTTGGTCGGTCTAAGGACGGTCGGGTCGATCTCGAATAAACGATCGGCGCTCAACGGCAAGGTGGTGGTGACGCCGATCAAGCTGAAGGGCGATATCGGTTGCGTGATGTCCACGCTAAAGATCGGCTCGCCGGAGACATCGGTCGCAGATCTAAAAACGGGATCGCATCGGTTCGAGCCGGGAGAACCGTTCTGGTTCGAAGTAGCGAACAACTCGACAAAGCCGCTCTACGTCGCGCTAATCAATCTTGGACCCGATGGTGCGGTGAGCGTTTTTGCCCCACGCGGAAAAACCATGAGCGAGGCCGGGGGCGTTTTGATCCAGCCAGGGGAGAAACGGGTTGTGCCCGGCGATGATTGTCGCGCCGAGAACGGAGATATCGTTGAAGCAGGAGCTCTTCGCGCATCCCGTACGCCGGGAACCGATAGATTCAAATTCATACTCTCGACCGCCCGGCTGACGTACGAAGATTTTTCATATCTCGAGCAGCCATCGCTGACGAGCCGCAACAGCAAGGGCTCGCTCTCTGGGATGAATGACTGGATGACGGTTGAAACGATTTTCCAGGTAATTGACACAGGGAATTAGAACGGCCTGAGAACGGCCGTTAGCCCTGAGATTTTGTAGTAGTTTTCAATACGAGAGGAGTAACTAATGAAGAAGCACAGTTTGATCGGAAAGGTATTGATGATCGCCTTTATCTCACTCATCGCGGTCTCGGCCGCATCAGCCAAGAATAAGAAGTACGGTCTCTTTGTCGGCATCAATGCGTACACCGGCGGTATCAGCCCGCTCCGTGGCTGCGTAAATGACGCCACGAAAATGCGCGAGGCGATGACGACGAAGTTTGGATTTCAGGAAGCTGATACAACGCTCCTGACCGACGCCGCGGCGACGCGCGACGGGATTCTCAATAACCTGAAAAAGTATCAGGCACTCGCCGGTGTCGGCGATATTCTCGTCTTCCATTACTCGGGTCATGGAACCTTGTTCCCGGATGCGAAATCTGAAGAACAGGACGAAACCAATCTGATCTACATGGAGGCACCGAACGACGAAGGTAAAATGGAAGTGATGTATGAACGTGCCACATACGATTCGGCGATCGTTCCGGCAGACGCCCGGCTAAAGACGAGCGGCAAGCCGTGGCGTAATCTGATCCTCGACGACGAGCTGTACGCGATATTCTCTGCCGTCACGAGAAAAGGTGCACAGGTCGTCCTGATCTCCGACAGCTGTCACTCAGGTTCCGTGGACAGGGCCAAGACGACGGAAGCCCAGCCGAGGGCCGAGTCGCTAGCCACGGTTTTCGGTGTGCGACGTTTTAGCGAACTGGATATCGAAGCTCCAGCTACCGTAAGAACTACGCGCACGCCGCCGCCAGTCAAGGGACTCTATCTGTCGATGACCGGGTCGAAGGATGACGAGTTCTCGCTCGATGCAACTATCAAGGGAGTTCCGATGGGGTTGTTCACTGCGACCTTGCTGGAGCACATGCCGCCGACTCCGGCCCCGAGAAAGCCGATAACGATGACCTATCAGCAGATAATGGCGCAGGTCAGTAAGAAAGTCGCCGAGCAAGCGGGAAAATGGGACAACAACCAGAATCCGCAGCTCAACTTTGAATTCGGAAATCCGAAGATGGCGCTTTTCAGCGTACCCAGAGCCAGGTAATCGGCCTCAGCGGCAAACTGAGCTTTCCGGTGGGGTTGATCCACCGGATTTCGAACCCAGGGATCGGCGTCGCGTCAGCGACGGTTGAATTTGTTTTCAATCGTCGCGATGCGACGCCTATCATTTATAGAGTTGAACGTTTTGTTGAAACGATCCGACCTGAGATGTCCACGTTAACCGCATCGTCATTCCAATTCCTGCTTGACCGTCTCGACGCCGAGCCGGAGATCGCTGCCGAAAAATATGAAGAGCTGCGCATCAGGATCGCGCACCTTCTACGCTGGCGAGGCTGTGCAGAATCACATGCAGAAGATCTGGCCGATCGAAGCCTCGATCGTGTCGCGGCTAAGCTCGCCGCAGGTGAAGACATCGAAAATCTCAATGCGTTCGCCGCAGCCGTAGCGCGTTTCATTTGGCTTGAGCACTCGCGCAAAGATCGGACCGACGCGGTCGGGGATGACCTGCCGGAGATCGCGGTCCAGCCGGACCTGAGTTTCCTCGACGATCCCGACATGCGTCTCGGATGCCTGCGTCGATGCGTGGTTGCGAAGTTCAACGACGAGGAGAAGCGACTCGTCGTTGGATACTACGACACCGACGCAGATGAGAAATCCAAATCCGCACGAAAGCGGCTGGCCGAGTCATTCGGCGTGACGCTCAACGCATTGAAGGTGCGAGCCTGCCGTTTGCGGATGCGTCTCGAGTCATGCATCAACGATTGTGTCGCGGGTGTAACCCATTCGAGTTGCCAGGGCACTCAGAAACAGGAGGTAATGTAAGCGATGAGTGAGATCGACCGTTACCTCCACGGAGAAATGCACGACGCTGAACGCTCGAAATTCGAGGAAAACTTTGTTGGCGATGAGTCATTGTTCTACGACATCGTCCAGAGCGAGAATGAACTCGTCGATACATACGCACGGGGCGAGATGAGCGAATCCGAGCGGCAACGGTTTGAGCGAAGTCTCGACTCGCATCCGGCCCGCAAGGAAAAGCTTGCGAACGCAAAGGTGATACTCGAATTCACCGCCTCCGAGCGTTCCGAACACAAGACCATCACGATTGCCGAGCGCTCTGCATTCTTTTCGAAGCTCGGGGAGCTTCTCTCCTTCAGATCGCCTGCGTTTCAATTCGCATCGATCGCCGCGATCTTGTTGCTCGCATTTGCCGCAATATTTCTGCTTCTCGAGAATCAGAATCTTAAATCAGCACATACCGAGCTTGCGGTGGCACGCGTCCGGGAAGCCGAGCTTGCTGCCGAGATCGAGAACGCACAAGAGGTGTCCGGTGATCTGACATCCGAGTTGAACACCGAACGACTCCGAATTGCCGAGCTTGAGAGCGAGATCGCAAAGCTCCGCTCGAGCGTTCCTGAAAATTCGACGGTGACTGTCTCTCCGTCGACGATCGCGACTTTGGTCCTTACCCCGGTAATGTCCCGCGGGGGCGTTCCACCGCCGGCTAAACGTTTGGAGCTTGAGGGTGAAGTTACGCGTGTTTCGATCGTCATAAACTTGCCCGCCGAAACCGGCGACACCGTTTCGGTTAGACTTAACGGCGAGGCCGTAGCAAACGACGTTCGCGTACGGACTCGTCAGACCGAGAAGACAATCTCCGTAATTATTCCGATCACCCGGATCAAGGACCAGCGAAACACAATCGAGATCACTGAGGGAGCCGGCAAACCAAAAGTCGAATATGCATTCTCAGTAGTCAAGAAATAACCCGGCAGCCGTATGACAAAATTCTTCCAAATCGGATTTCCAGCCCTCGCAATATTGCTGTTTCTGACTTCCGCATCGTCGCAGAACGCCGCCGACGAACTCCGCATCACTTTCACTAAAGCTCCGCGCTCACCTGACGGTAAGGGCGTTGTAGAGACATCGTCGACGGTATCAACTGTCGCAATTCTGAACACCACAGCGTCTGCCGACACCAAAGATCTGATTCTCGCAGCCGTGTTCGAACAAAGCGTCGGCAAAGATCAGGCATTTCGCTTGAGCGTAGACAATCGATCCGGCAGAGACTGGTCGCTGCTGATCGTCGAAATGAGCAGCGACAAAAAGTGTAATTCAGTTCTGCCGTTTCGGCCGTTTTCCGAACAAGGTATTACGAACGATGCCGAGGTCCCGGTTGTCCGGGTCCCTGCGAGATCTGCCGAACGATCGGAATGGCTGATGGAGGAGACCGCAGGCATTCAGCGCTTCGCAGTCCTTGCCTCTCCAACTGAGTCGAAGCTGAGAAGCGTTTTCATGTCGGTCGAGTTTCTGGCGGGTCTTTCTACCGGACGTGCTGAGCCAAAGGTGGGATCGCTTGCGGAATTAAAGATCGGCCAGCCGAAGGGAAAGAG
>JANPJL010000147.1:0-2509 GCA_031425495.1 Acidobacteriota bacterium | reverse complement strand
CCTCGCAGCTGCTATCGCCTGCTCAGTAAGCCCGTGCGGAAGTCTCGTCAAAGGTGTAATTCCTCCAACCTGTCCGGAAGCTAGCAGGGTCACCTTGAGTCGGACGCTACCGGTCACAGCATTTGTACGAGCTGCGTCGGTATAGTTGGCTCTCGGTCTCGAGATTATGCGCATCGCCGTCGTGACCCTGGGAGGAGCTGAAGGAGGCGGAGCACCGCCGCCGGGTCCATCGCCCGCGCCATTTCCCGACCCATTTCCGCTACCATAACCCGAGCCGCTGCCACTACCAGTTCCAGTTCCATTTCCGCTTCCGAATCCGGGGCCGTTACCGGTACCCATTCCGCCGCCCGAGCCCGAACCGCTGGACAGCTTGCCGAAGGTTGAGGTTGGGTCACCATGCTGGCCGTATTTCTTTTCGAACTTCTTATCGCCCTCGGTTGTGGCCGTAGGCATCACCAATTCAAAGTTATTCGATCGATGTACCTTAGGATCGGGCGCCCGGAGCGGATTTTTTGTTTGATCGGGAATATCACCCTGATTCACCGGGTCCGGCTCTTTCTTACCACCGCCACCGCCACCGCCATCTTCATCGTCGGCCTTTTCGGGTTCCGGCTTATCGTCGACGGGCATCGGTACATCGACGCCAAGATACGCGAGGGAACTCTCGCTTCCGATCGCCCCGACATCGAGACTCTTCTGGAATAGCGAAATGCCCCAGCCGGTAACAACCGTTACCAACACAAGCGCAGCCGCACCAAGCAAAAGCATATTGCGCTGCTTGGAATTCTTTTCCTGAATGACGGTGATGTAATAGCCATCATCCGCGTGCGAGTAATCCCAACGAGCGGAGTCGTCAGCCGAGGTACTGGGCTCGTCGGCGTTCATCGCGGATGTTTGATAAAAGACAGGTGCTGGAGCTGCGGCCCAAGCCGTCTCTTTTTCCTCTTCCGCTTGATATGCCTCGTCAGCTTCGTATGCTTCCGGTTGATCGGCCTCATCCGCTTCGTCGGCTTCGTAAGCGATCTCTTCGTCATCTTGTAGAAATGCGGGCGCCGGAGCTTCAGGCTCGATCGCTATGGGTGTCGCGTCGATCTCGGTATCAGCCGGAACAGGAGCGGCGAATACGCTGGATTCCTCGGCCTCTCCTGCGAGGCCGGCTTCGTTATCGACCGGATTCATTTCGAAAGCTTGCAGTGGAGCTCCGCAATCAGGACAAAACCCAAACCTTTCGGCGAATCCTTCATCACACGATCCACAATACTTAACTATCTTTCCCATCTTAAGAGCCTCTCGAATGTACTTGCCCGGGGGGGGGCATCCTAAATTGAATTTAATTATAACGCGATTTTCACAGAAGTTAAGCGATTATCCTTTTGACGGCACCGCTTTAAACCCGGCTTGTTCAACAAAGATAGATGCTTTGACCGTTTGACACGATGCCTGTCACAAAATCAAATATTTCGTTAGCTTCTGCATACCGCCGCAGGGTTACAACACTTCGATGGAATTTTGCAACTAAAACAGGTACCATCTCACTTTCCAAATTGTATATACGATGAAATTTCGAAGTTTATTCCAAAAGTTTACGGTCCTAATCCTTTGCCATGCCATCCTTGCACCTGCCGTCTTTGGACAGCGGCCCGGGAGCCGGACGCCGCGCCAAGAGAAGCTTCTTAACGGTCTGAAGCTATTGATGTGGAGCGATCCATCCGCGACCGACGTTAGAGTCAGCATTCGGATCCACAGCGGTGCGGCCTTTGACCCGCAGGGGAAAGAGGGAGTGATGAGGTTGCTTGCCGACAACTTGTTCCCGACAGCCGACTCGCGTGCTTATTTTTCCGACGACCTCGGTGGGAGCCTGGATGTAATTAGTAACTACGATTTTGTCCAGATCAACGCGACCGCGAAGTCGTCCGAGTTTGTAACGCTGCTCGATACGCTTGCCCAGGCCGTCGCAAACCCGACGATCGATAAGGAAACTACGGAAGCGATAAAAAAAGCGCTGGCTGCGAAATTGATCGTTCTTGAGAAGGATCCGACCTATGTTGCCGAGCAGACGGCGGCAAAACGGCTCTTCGGATCTTTCCCGTACGGGAGGCCTCAGATGGGTTCGGTCGAATCCATCCAGCGTATCGACTTCGCGGACCTCATCTTTGCAAAGGACCGATTTCTTTCGGCTGACAACGCGACGGTAGCGATCAGCGGCAATTTCAACTCGGATCTCGGCTTTCGAGCCGCCCGCCGATACTTCGGTGCGTGGCTCAAGTCGGACAAGCGAGTTCCATCGACGTTTCGGCAACCGGACGCACCGGATACAAAGCCGCTCGAGGTTGTGACCGGTGGTGGAGCACAGACGAGTTTTGCTCTGCGAGGGTTGTCCCGCAGCGAGCCTGATTATGTTGCATCGCTTGTACTCGAGAATGTTTTGAAAGCGCGCGGTGCAAAAATGTCGAGCACTTCGACGATCTCGCATCAGGCCCGCGTACTGCCGGGTGTGCTCATGATCAGC
>JANPJL010000146.1:0-2961 GCA_031425495.1 Acidobacteriota bacterium | reverse complement strand
CTTGTGACGAACCCGCCAAACCTCGGCGGATTTGGGATTTGGGATCTGGGATTGCGGATTTGCGAAACCTGCAACCCGGACATCGGACCCACGAGGACGGAAATCCGCATTCCGCAATCCCAAATCCGAAATCCTAAAGGCCGCGATCTCATCCCGTCCTCCGACCACCGCGTCGCCACGTTCGTTGATCAGGACGAACTGCGCTTTCTCGATCTTGTGCTCCACCCGCCCGGCGCGTTTCCCTGTTTTTGCGTCGATGGAAATGAGATCTGCGCGGTCGGCGATGAGGATCGTATTTACATCGGCAAACGCAAAATTAGTCAAACCTTTATCCGCACCCTTAAATCGCCACAGCGTCTCGCCGGTTCGCACGTCGATCGCCGAGACTCCGTACGGCCCCTTCGATTCCGTCTCGCCATCCTTCAGACGAGTAAACTGTCCACCCGTTCGAATAAAAAGCGTCGTGCCGGCGAGCGCCATCTCGGCGCAGTTTCCGAGATCGTCTGCCTTCCATTCGACATTACCTGTACGACGATTGACGGCGCGGATACGTCCGCGGCCCGAGATATAAATTCGCGTATCGTCGAAAACCGGATCCGCTTCCGTCAACGCGAGACCACCCTCGTTGATCTTAAATTTCTCCCGTTCTTTTTCGCTACCGCTTTTCGCGTCGTAGCTCGTAGCGCCTTCGTAAAATAAAAACAGCCGCCCATCGAGCAGCAACGGAGCGCGATAGTTGTCGAGCGTGTACGCGATCTCGCGGAGGTTCTCACCAAAACGCGACGGCATCATCTCGATCTCGCCATCCAGTTCTTTTTTCCAAAGTTCGTTCCCGGTGGATAGCTGCAAGACATGCACGACCGGTTTTCGTTTCAGGCCGTCGGTAGCACCACCCCGCGGATCTTTCACCAGGACGACCGCTACCAGATCGTTCGCCGGATCGGCCGCCAGCTGCAGCACATCGCCTTTCACCTTGTCGCTTTGCCACAAGGTCGCACCGGTCGGAAGATCGACGGCCTCCAGCCGAGACTTGCTGCCGAGATCCCGCGAGAACAGGATCAGATCGGTATCGGGTACGGGTGTGATCGCCGTTTCCTCGATCCTGCCCGTATCCCTTCGCCACAGCCGCTCGCCGGTCTGCCCATCAAGCGCGTAAAGGCTGCGTTCACTTCCAGCAAGCACGATCCCGAAATCGGTTGTTTGATAGAAACGAATTTTCGAATCAAGATTTGCCTGCCATTTGGGCTGCGCGAAAGCGAGGGCGACGGAGAGGCACACAATGCTAAAAACGAGTGCGGTCTTCATAGGTTTGATTGTACCGTCAGGAATGGTTGAAAGAAAGATTTTGATTCGCGAATCGCGTTCCTTTTCGTGGGGTTCGTGCGATTCGTGGTTCTCTTTTTTTTAAGACTAAGCCTCGCTGCACGCGAAAAATACGAACGGCTTTCTTGTTTCGTGTTCTTTTTCGTGCGTTTCGTGGTTTTCTTTTTCTTAAGTCCAAACCACGAAATACACGAAACACACGAAACGATTCGCCGTCGCCACTCGTCCCAACTGACAACTGACAACTGACAACTGACAACTGACAACTGACAACTGACAACCGACTACTGAATCCGATACGCCTTAGCGCCCCATACGACAACTACCGTACCGCCTAGCGCGTTGGCGATCGACCGTAGTCCGCCATCGAGCTTGTTGTATTCTTCCGTTCCCCGACGCACGTTGATGGTCGGACGGCCTTGGAATGTCGTGTCGTACCAGACACCTTGTTTCCGTTCGAAGGTTTTTCCGCCGACAACTTTTCGGCCCGACGAACTGTCCTCATCTCGCGATCCGGCTTTCTTCTGTGCGGCGCGGCGCTCGAGGTTTTCGAGCTGGGCGTTGTACTGGCTTTCGTTATTCCGCATCGGCCCGCTTTGCGACGGCAGGTTTGAAATCGATCGCTGCTTGAGCATCGTCGCATCGTTCTTTGTTTGCTCCCGGAGAGCGACGCCCGACGCTTTATCTTCGACCTTCTCTTTTGCGAGATCGTCGCGCTCGCGAGCATCTTTCACTGCCGGCGGAGCAGCTGTCGCGACCGTCGGAGGAGGAGGCGATACCACGGCATCGGCTGACGACGATCCGTCTAAAACGAAATTATTCTCCCCGCCAGCTCGGGGTCCGGCTACTCCGCTTTCCCGGTCGCTCATCGCAGTGGCCGCAGTATTCGAATTTGCGATCGGCATCCCGCCCGTGACGGCGACATTTGCGGTTGTGTTAGCTGCAGAATTTGTTTCAGCCAATTCGCTTTCGACCTGAAAGTTTGGGCCGCCCTGCGTCGATGGTTCGGGTGCTTGCGAAACCACCGCCCCGTCACGCAACTCCGAATTCTGCAGTACAGTGAAGGCAAGAAAGCCACCAAAGACGAGCACAAGGCTTCCCATCAAGTACGCCAGATTCGGGAAGAGAAAGAGTTGTTTATACCAAGGCAGAGCACGCTCGGCGATCGTGATCGCGCTCAGCGATGCCGCCGCGTCAGGCGCCACTTCGGCGTTCATCACAAGAAGATTCGAGAGAATTTTTCGACACCTGTCACAGTCCGCCAAGTGCGTCATCTGCAGCGCCCGTGCTCTCTCGGGCATCGCATTCTCCGCGAATGCGGACAGTTCATCCGCGTCAAGATGCAACGACGAATCGCCCACCAGAACGGGGCCATCACGCTGCGCCTTACGCAGAAGAGTGTCTATTTCTTTGTCGAAATCAGAGTCCATTCTTCCAGTAGGACAGACTGTTAGTCTGTCCCCCCTCGTCCCAAACCGCCCTTGGGCGGGTTACGGTTCCTCGCCGTTACCGTGGACGGACTAACAGTCCGTCCTACCTTACCGAACGCTTCAAAACCACATATCTTGCAGCGCCGTCAGCGCGAGCAACGCCGCAAACAGTTTCTCAACGCTAATACCCAGTTTTGATGCGGTTTCG
>JANPJL010000145.1:0-10962 GCA_031425495.1 Acidobacteriota bacterium | reverse complement strand
GTAGAAAAATATTCACCCCCTGGAGATTAGATATATGAAGTTAAAGAAAAACGAAAAGGGCTTTTCGCTCGTCGAACTGCTCGTAGTTGTGATCATCATCGCGATCGTCGCGGCCATCGCCATCCCCAACCTGCTCGCATCCCGCCGTGCAGCTAACGAAGCAAGTGCCATCTCGACCCTTCGCACCTATCACAGCGCCGAAGCCACTTATCAAGCGACGACAGGAAACAGCACGGCGTACGGCGTTGAAACGGCTCTGGTCGGTTTGGTGGATGCAATTCTCGCAACCGATAACCCGACGAAGAGCGGTTACGACTTTGCCCTCAGCATTGTTGCTGACGGTTCAAATTATTGCGCAACCGCAACGCCAGATTCGATGGGTAGTAGCGGCACCCGCGTTTTCGGAGTATCTGGCAATACAGGCGGTGTTATATATGGAAGTGCGGCCACTCTTACCACCACCGCTCCGGCGAATGCCTCGACCTGCGCGGCAGGCGTCTTTGACGCAAACGGTTCTACACCTATTCAGTAGTAATTGGTTCGTGCCCACGATGTTGGAGCGGGATTCGTCCCGCTCCATTTTTTTGTGCGGAGTCCACCGTGTTCTTTGGGTCACGAAGAGACTGCCGCAGTCCGGGCTCCGCGGAAGTTCTATAAACATCCTACGGCCGCGTACTACCGTAATTCATGCTTATCCAACAAATGTCTCAGTGAATGAACCGGGATCTGCAGTAACTCCGCGGCGCGGGTTTGGTTGCCTGTTGAGCGGCGGAGGGCTTCTTCGACGTAGTCTTTCTCGAGCTTGCTTAGATAGGTCGGCAGGTGAAGGCCCTCGGGGGGCAGGTGTGGTTTGCCGTTGCCGTTTGTCGTAGCGCTGCCGGTGCACTGTGCGGCGGAGATCGACTCGCCTTCGGCTGTAAACGCGACCGCCCGCTCGATGGTGTTTTCGAGCTCGCGAACGTTGCCATACCACGGACGGTTCTGGAGCGCCTCGAGTGCCTCTTCGGTAATTCCGATAGACTTTCCAGACCGCTTCGAGAACCGGCTGATGAAGTGCATCGCCAGCTCGGGAATGTCGTCGCGACGTTCGCGGAGCGATGGAACATTGATGGGTATCACCGAGATCCGGTAGAAAAGATCCTGACGAAACTTTCCTTCGTCGACCATGGGGGCGAGTTCACGATTGGTCGCTGCGATCACTCGTGTATCGACAGCTGTCTCGGCACCCGCACCGATGCGGCGAACCTTTCGCTCCTGCAGGACGCGGAGAACTTTTACCTGCATCGCGGGCGACATGTCTCCCATCTCATCCAAAAAAATGCTGCCCTTGTCGGCGGACTCGAACATTCCGGCGCGACTTTGTGTCGCACCCGTAAATGAACCTTTTATAAATCCAAAAAGCTCTGCCTCGAGTAATGTCTCGGTCATCGCCCCGCAGTTCATCGGGATGAAAGGCTTTTCGGCGCGGTCCGAGAGATCGTGAATGGCGCGTGCGACGAGCTCTTTGCCGCTACCTGATTCGCCGGTAATTAGGATCGTCGCTTCTTCGCGGGCGACGGTCGCGATCTGTTCGTGTAGATGGCGGATCGCGTCCGAGCTGCCGATGATATTGGCTGTGCTGCCGAGCTTTCTCTGCGCCGTGCGGAGTGCACGATTCTCGTGGACCATCGCCCGTCGCTCGAGCGCACGTTCGACGATCAGCTTGAGCTCGTCGTTATTGAACGGCTTCTGGATAAAATCGTCGGCGCCTAATTTGAAAGCTTCGCGTGCGGTATCGATGGTGCCAAATGCGGTCATCAGGACGATCCCGATCTCGGGATAGAATCCGCGAGCGGCCTGAAGAAATTCGATACCGTCCATGTCGGGCATCCGGACGTCGGAGATCACGACGTCGCAGGCTCCGCGTTTGAGATGAGAAAGCGCTCCGCGGCCGTCCGCGACCGTGTGTACGGTGTGGCCCTGATCCTCAAAGATCACGCGCAGCACCTCGCGGTATCCTTTCTCATCGTCTGCAATTAAAAGCTCAGCCATTTCATTTTCTTATTCTGTGTATTCCGTGTATTCCGTGGTCAGCTTTCATCAAGCCCGATCACTGAATACGCTGAAAAATCGAATTCGCCTGCCCATGGTGACGCTCAGCAAGCCGGACCACGGAAGACACGGAATGCACGGAATGAAACCGGATTCGGAATGTGTTGATCAAACTCCCTTTTCTTTTTCATGTGTTTCGTGCATTTCGTGGTTCGGCTTTGTTCGTGTGATTTCGTGTGAGTTGGTGGTTCCAGATCCAAGCCGGCAGACTGGAACCACGAACACACACGAAATCACACGAACAAAAGCCGAAAGTACACGGAACAAAAACCGGAATCGGATTGCGTCGATCAGATTCCTTTCTTCTTTTTCTTTTCCGTGTAATCCGTGTATTCCGTGGTCATTCTTAACACGCACAACCACCTAAAAACGGAGAAAATTAAATTCGCCTTCCGTCTGATTCGTGATCTCCACGGTGATTTCAGCAAGCCGGACCACGGAATACACGGAATGCACGGGAATAAAGCCAGAACGAATACACGGAATGAAACCGGAACGAAAGCACGAAAAAAAACCTAGCACGGCAGCTCGACGAGGATCTTTGCCCCGCCTCCGTCTGCGGTGCTGACGTCGATGCGGCCACCGTTTTCGTCGACGATCTTATGTACGATCGACAGGCCGAGTCCGGTGCCGTGGGCAGCGACCGAGAACGGCTCAAAGAGATGTTCCATGTTGTGCCGGCTCAACCCCGGACCGTTGTCTTGAAAGAGCATGTGCACGCGACCGCCCGGGATCTCATTTAGCCGGACGGTTATGTCGCCACCGTCGGGCATCGCGTTGAGCGAATTTTGAAGCAGGTTCCAGACGACCTGTTTAAGCTCGGTCTCGCTCATGTCCGATTCGACAGGCCGGACCGACGGTTCGTATACAAACCTATGCGAGTCGCTGACTTTCGGATCGTGCTGGAGCAGCATCATGCAGTCTCGAAGTGCCGCGTCAATGTCCGTACGCTCGTTCTTGACACGCTGCAATGCGTTGGCGGGCGGTCGGGCGTACGACAGAAAGTCGGTGATGATCACGTTTAGCCGCTCGGCCTCTCTCAACACTACGTCGAAGAGGGATGCATGGGGAGAATCGACGCCGGATTTTTCCCGAATGAACTGTAGCGACGAGCTCAACGACCCTAGCGGATTGCGGATCTCATGAGCAAGACCGGCGGCCATCCGGCCCACCGCCGCGAGACGATCGGTTCGACGAAGCGAATCTTCCAACGCCCGGATCTGCGAGATATCGCGGAGCGTAACGATGAGACCGGAGACACGTCCGGTCTTGTTGTAAAGCGGGTTGATCGAAGCCGCGACCGTCGTGCTCGCGTCCGGTGGTCCGTCCAGCCGAGTCTCGAAATATTCGGTCGAAAACTCGGCGGTCTGCACTGCACCGAGACATCCCGCGACCGGTTTCCCGAAATCGTCACCGAAGACATCGAATATCCTTTTCCCGATCACGTCCGATGCCAGCCGGCCCGACATCGATTCGGCTGCGCGGTTAAACCCGTAAACCGTTCCTTCGAGATCGGTGGTGATGAGACCGGTGTCGACCGATTGCACGATCCGTTCATGAAGAATATGCAAATCGGCAAAGCTCTCTTCGCTCTGTCGAAGTTGCTCGGCGATCCGTTTTCGTTCGCCCATCCGGGACGCAAGTAATCCGACCAGCAGCATCGCGACCACGTTGAGCCCGACCACCTGCACGCCCTTTGAGGGTGGAACATCGCCCGAGATCGAATACCGGAAAAGCTGACCGGTAAATGCGGATAAGGCGATGAACGATATTGCCGAGGCGAGCGAGATCACCACCGACTCGGTCTTGCCAAGCATGAATCCCGACAAGCAGATCAGCACGATATAAAGCGATGTGTAGGGCGAGCCGATGTCGCCGGTTTCCGAGACGAGCCACGTGATCAGGAATATATCGATCGAGAATTGAATTCGCCTTTGCCACAAATAATTGCGGCTGAAATGGGCGACCACGTGATACACGCCCGTCAATGTGATCGATACAAGGAAAAAGAGAAAGAGGCTCGTCGGGAACCTGCCCGTCGTTTGCTGCAGATGGCTACCCGTCCACCACCAACTCGCGAGCAGAAGCACGAAGATCAGAGCAAGGCGCCCGAAAATGACTCGCTGCATGCGGTCAAGTCGGTCGGGCTCCGTCGGCAAAAAGGCTGTGCTTTCCGGGTCAAGCATTGTTCGGCAAAATTGTTGTTAATGGGTGAAGGTCGACCGCATTGTACCCGACTTCTTCGCTTTTGAAACAAAAAATATTTGAGAGGCATGAGACTGATATTCCCCAGAGGCCCTATTTCAGTGGGATTTCCGCTGTTTTTAGTTCAGGCCTTGGGCTACGGATCAGAAAAATAAATGTTGACAGCGTGAATATCTGGGCGTACAACTAGCAGAACCTTAAACACCCATAGTTAAGAATTTTCAAAAATTTGTTTCGGATCGGAAGTGCCTTAAAGATCCGAGCGTTACCGTGACTGAAGTAATGACTCCTTACTGCAGGGGGTAATTGATGGGGCACTAAATTTAGCGAGGCTTTGTGGGCGCATGAGTACCAACAATAACTCCCGGGAGATACTTACCGAACTCCTGACGAAGACTATCGAGCTGGGTGCATCGGATCTGCATTTGCGCGTCGATGCACCGCCGCAGGTTCGTATCAACGGGAAGCTGCAGCCGCTCGAAGGTCGTGCGGTACTAAGTGAGAACGATGCTGCGGCGCTTGCGGGTTCGTTCCTCTCCGACGAACAGCGACAGGTTTTTGAAGATAGGAAAGAGCTTGATTTCTCGATCGGACTCGAGGGCGTGTCGCGCTTTCGAGTGAATGTGTTCAAACAGAAAGAAACGGTTGGATCCGTTTATCGAGCTATCCCTTATCTGATTCGGACATTCGACGAACTCGGCCTGCCGTCTGTCGTCGCCGATCTCTGCCGCAAACCGCGCGGACTGGTTCTCGTCACGGGGCCGACTGGATCGGGCAAATCGACAACGCTGGCAACGATGATCGACCGGATCAACATGAGCCGGCACGAGCATATTTTGACGATCGAAGACCCGATCGAGTTTCTGCATACGCACAAGAATTGTGTCGTCAGTCAGCGTGAACTCGGTTCCGATACATATTCGTTTGCCGAGGCGCTGAGATCCGGATTGCGGCAGGACCCGGACGTCGTACTCGTCGGCGAGATGCGCGATCTGGAAACGATCGAGATGGCTCTCCGAGTTGCAGAGACCGGCCACCTGACACTTGCCACGCTTCATACAAATACGGCCGCGTCGACCATCACTCGAATCATCGATGTATTTCCGGCGAACCAGCAAGGCCAGATCAGGACCCAGCTTTCCAATGTGCTCGAAGGGATCATGTGTCAGACGCTTTTGCCGAACAGCACGGGCACGGGCCGCGTCATGGCGATGGAAATTTTGATACCCAACTCCGCGGTCCGCAACCTGATTCGCGAGGACAAGATCCACCAGATCTATTCGATGATGCAGACGGGCAACGACAAGTTTGGGATGCAGACGTTGAACCAGTCGCTGGCGGCGCTGTATCGGAAACGTGACATCACGCTCGAGACTGCGGTGGCGATCTCTTCTAATTCGAAGGAACTGTTAGATTTGGTCGGTCGCGGTCAATCACCTCAGGGTGCAATAGCGGGAACCGGATTCCAGAGTCGCGAAACGGTCGGCGGCATCCGGCCGCAGAACAGAATGCGTGGAGTCGGCGACGAACAGTATTAATTAGGTGTTTACGTTATGAGAAACAAGTTCGGCACGAGCCCGATCCTGAATTCATCCGAGCATAGCGACCGCGAGCATTCGGCGGACCAACTTGCTGTCTCGTGGAACGCGGATGGCCGGGTCGTCGCCGCGTGGCCGGCATCGCGAGACGGATCCAGGACCTGGGAAGTGGAAGTCGAACGCTTCACGTCCGATTTTAATCTTGCACAGGCGATCAACCTTCGACGTGGCGGTCAGGCGGGTACTCAACTTTCCAGCGACACCGATTTTCTAACGACCATCCCGGAGTTTTCAGAGCGTACACGGATACTCGCGCTCGACGGCGACCGGCTGGCTCTTGGCGATCGTGCACTTGTCGAATGGCTCATCACGGCCGAGCAGCAGGTTGTACTTGGAACGGATAATCATCCTCTCTTCGAGACCTCGCTTGATGATACGGCGTGCGTCATACGGCGACTGCCGAATGGCATGGTTGCGATGACCGAAGTACCGCGAGCCCATGTGCTGTCGGCACGCGAAAGGGTGCGGACGCTGTTGGGCGACCGCGTCGCGTCGACCGTGGATGTCACGATCGAGACGCCGGTAAGGACGACGGCCCGTTACTTTTTGACCGCCGTAAAAGAGGGCGAGCTGGTCCAGCGAGCCGGAAAGGAATCGGAAGTCACGGCGTTTATTTTGATCAGCCACGCGGGATTTCGATTCGGTCTTTGGAGTCCGGTGGCGGGTCTCTTTAGCGAATACGGATTTCTCGCACCGAAGGAGATCGCACGACTTGGAAACCATCCGGCGGGTGCACAGTTCTCGTCTGCGACGGCAGATGGCGACAGCGATCAGCGTCGCGAAAAATATGTGCGTGACGCATTCGAGCAGCTCTCGCTGCAACTGTCGAAAGAGAAGCTTGAACAGCTCGAGCTCTCGGGCTACGCCCAAGTGGTGTGGGCATCCGAGCCACATTTCGCGGACACGATCCCGCCGATCGCCGCGGAACACGCATCGACCACCGGAATCCAGGTCTTTCATCTAGAAGCACCAGTCGACGAGGCGATGGTAGGCGGGCTGCTGCTCGGGTCGTTCGCGTTCGGCGATGCCGCACCGGTCGGTGCCGCGATCCTACCGACGGCAGACCTCGCTCACGACCTGCTGGTTCTCGCGGATACCGAGCAGGACCAGCGACGATTTAGCGAAGTGATCTTTGCCCAGAAGCGTCGCAACCAAGCGGTCTTTACACTGCTCGCCGCACCCGTGGCCGTGGCGGCCATACTGCTCGCGATGATCGCGGGACTTATCTTCACCGGCATCGTGACCGGCGTCCGCGATGCGCAAGCGACCGCGCGAACGCAGGAGCTGAAGCCGGACCTGGATCGTCGCAACGCGTACGAGGCAAATTTGAAGTGGTACCAGGAATTCATCAAGCAGGTCAGCCGCTTGAGGAAGCAGCAACCGGTCGGGATCGGATTGCTCTATCAGTTGAATTCGAACTATCCGTATACCGTCGATCCGGCGTTCTTCGTCTCGGACATGAAGCTCCTGCCGACAGGCGGCGTCGAGATGAAGGGCTTCGCAAGAAACAAGGACGCGGTTGCATCGTTTCTGAAATCGCTCGAGTTCGCAGGCGGACCGGAGAGCGGTTCGCGGCTGTTTGCAAATCTCGCGTACGAAGTTCAGGAGGGACCACCTGTCGCAGCCGTAGCAGCGGGTCAACCTACCGCTCCGGCGATGGCCGGCTCCGTGTTGACAGCGAACCAGGCACGCCCGGGTGTCATCGTCTGGAGCATCAAGGGAAATTACGTTCCGATGGAGGAGTTCGCGGCTCCGGCTCCGGCCAAGCCAGGCGCTCCTCCGGTCAAACCGGCGGCCGCACCTGCGGCAAAACCCGCCGGGCAATAGGATATTTTCGCAAACAGGTTTTATGAGAAAGGCTCAAAAATCCAGCTTAAGCAGCTTCGGCGACGGCGTCGTCAACGAGTCGGCGAGGCACGGCCCGATCATTACGCTTGCCGTTATGGCAGCGATCTCGATCGGTGTCGGCTATATGCTCCATAGTTATTTTTTGGCGGGCTGGTCACAGTCGAACGAAGAGTATCGCGCTCAAGTCGTAAGAAAAGAGGTTGAGAACGCAAAGACTGAAAGGATGCTCGAAGCCGAACCGCACTTCCGATCGGAATTCAAGAAGATCGTCGATCTCTATGACGAAGCGAAACCGCTGCTGCCGCAGGAGACCGAAGTTTCCGAAGTTCTCGGTCAGGTCGAAACGGCCGCCCAGCGTAATGGTGTGACGCTCACGGGTTTGATGGCGGTGAAAGATTCAGTCAAATCGCCGTCGGCAGAAAAGCTCTATGAGCGAGAAATACCGGCGCTCGTGCGGGGCCCATACCCACGCGTCGTTAGTTTCTTCGCCGACATTTCGCGGATGCCCCGGATCCTGCTCGTTCAAGATTTTTCAGTCGTGTCGTTAAAGACCGACGTCTCAGCCGGGTTTACCCTGGTCGCGTACCACGCACCGCCGCCGGCCGAAATGCCTGCGATACCGGCCGACCTCGCAGCAACTATAAAGACGGAGGGTGGTAACTAATGCGAACCGTAAGATCGCTCGAACCATCCATGCCGGCCAGGGACCGCCTTTCGATGAGGCTTGGTCTCCTGTTCGTCGTTTTATTTTTAGGAGTTTCGATACTGCTTGTAGCGTGGACGATGTTTGCCACGCTCGCGGACCGTCGACAAGCGGAGGGCGCTTCGGATGTTGTGGCTCCGGTCATAGTCATCGATCCGAAGATCCAGACAGAACTTTCAAAAGCTCTCGCGTTCGACGCTCTTCCGGCCGCGACCGAAGTGCATAATCCGTTCCTGGATCGCGCCGGTCTATCGGGCGTAGTGATCGCGGGCGCAGCGTCGCCAGGCAGATCTCCGGCATCCGTCAGCTCGGTGACACAGGTCGCGGGTTCATCCGGGAGCGTAGGCGGCAGCGGCGTCGGTGCGTCGGCGCTTAACATGGCTTCGCAGAGCGGACCGGGGTCGGTCCCCCAGTCTTATGATGTCGCATGGAGATATGCCGACTGGTTAGAGAAAGCGAAGAGGGGCGAGTTTGTCGGACCGGAGTCAGAGGTGTTAGCGGTCGAAGACCTTGTCCCCGTCGGCTTTGCAAGTGGGGGCGACCGGGCGCAAGAGGTGATGCTTTTCTCACCCACCTTGTGCCGCACGTTTAGCTTTCCTTCGGGAACCAGATTCTATAACGGATCGCTTTACGGTTTTGACGCGAAGGAAGTTGTTTTCGCATATCAGAACGGATTACGAAGTAAATCGTATTCGAATACCGAACCTTGCCAGCCGGCCGCCAGTGCACGGGCGCAGAATTTAACCGGTCAGGAGTAGATCGGGTTGATAAGGGTTATCGTGCGGGCAAGTACGGAGCAACACAATGAAACGCATTAGAGATTTTATAGTTCTTTCGCTGGCGCTGCTGGTCACGTTCAGTTTTTTCGCCCAGTATCCTGTGACTGCATCGGCACCCGGTATTTGGGAAAAGATCGAGATTGTCCCCGAGCCGATGGCCCTTCATGGTGGCGGGCGAGCTTCGTCCCTGAGACCGGTAGTGGGTGTCTGGCCGGTAGTGGCGCCGGACCCGCTTCCGACGGTTTCGTTCACCGAAACTCTTGTCGCCCCATTCGCCGACAGCAAGCCGATCGAGCAACCCCTCTCGAAGCCCGAAATCGCGTTCGTCGGTTGGAGCCCGAGCTCTTCCAGTTCCGCAATAGCAGCGGACGGGAATTACTGCGACCCTAACTTCGTGGGTCGCGAGATCACGTTTAACCAATCAACACAGCTCACGCTCGAAGATCTACTCGACCAGATCCATAATCGCTACGGGATCAATTTCTTGATGGGGCCGAATCTGCGCGATCTTCCGATCAATATCAAGACCGGCAGTATCCCGTGGAACGTTCTTCTCCGTTCGCAGCTTTTTGTTTCGGGCGTCCGCGCACGGTGCATAACCGGTAACACGATCGAGCTCGTTCAGAACAGCGATCTTCCCCGATTACAGGACAGCGCCGAGGTAACGACGCGGTTCCTCAAGCTAAAATTCCTGCAGCGTTCATCGGGCGGGACAGTTGATCTCGCCGGGCGAAGCCAGGGCGGTGGAGGTCAGGGCGGATGCGGCGGATCGGGCGGTGCGAGCTCATCAGGCGGCGCCGCTGGAGGTGCCGGGGGGCAGACCGGCGAAACTGTATCGGAGCAGGGTAGTAACCGCTTCGACAACTTGATCGTCGAGATCGAAAAGATCCTCGGTCTCCGCGCTATGAACGAGAGCATAGTGGGAGGCGGTGCTGGTGGTCAGGGAAATCAACTGACCGAAGAGAGAAGAACGAATCGATTTGTAACCCAGATCCCCGGACGAAACATCCTGGTCATAAGAGCGACCACCGAAGAGCATGCCCTGATCGATCAAATAATTTCCCGGGCCGACCGGCCGCCGTTCCAGGTTGTCATCAAGGGGTTGGTCTACTCGGCCAACCAGGACCGTCTGCTGGATGTCGGCGTCCAAACTTCGATCACGGGGACCGGTAACGACGGCGTATCTGGCGGTATCCTTGGACACACTCTTGGACGAGCCGGAACTCTGTTCGACTTTACCGCCATTATCGGAACCTTCGACTTCAACGTTCAGGCCAACGCTCTGCAACAGAACGGCGTGATAACAGTTAAGTCACGTCCGTTCGCTACCGTTCTGGACGGTCTGTGCACGACCCTCGAGGTCGGGCGGCAACTGCCGATCGTCATCGACAGCTCGCTAGGCGGGGTCGGTACCGTTACCTTCGTCGATGCTTCCAACAACTTGGCCGTGACCCCGTACGTTGTCGATGACGAAAACGGGAATCCGACCGCAGTAACTTTGGATCTGCGTCTTGCAGCGAATGACGTCGATTCGTCGGTGACCGCTCGGGGTGTTCCGGCTATCAGTAAGAGGTCGATTCAGACACAGCTTCTGCTGGGTGAAGACAAGACGGCAATCCTCGGCGGGTTTACAGTCGATCAGGACAGCAAGTCAGTGTCGAAAACTCCCGGTCTCGGCGACATCCCGATAATCGGCCAGCTATTCAAACGGCGCATTCGCGATACGCGGATCAACCGG
>JANPJL010000144.1:0-25919 GCA_031425495.1 Acidobacteriota bacterium | reverse complement strand
TCCCGGTTCCGGGCGACTATGACGGAGACGGAAAGGACGACACGGCGATCTACCGAAACGGTCAGTGGTGGCTTAATCGTACGACCGGAGGTATCAGTGTTCAGAACTTTGGACTCAGTACCGATACGGCTATCCCACGACGCTACCTACCGTAGTGGATCTCTTTCGCGGAACGGCGATGGATAATATCGTCGTTCCCATTCTTCTTGAAGGAGGCCGCCTGAAAAGGCGGCCTTTTTATTTTGAAGAGCGATCGGGGAGGTCGGCCCGTTGTACTCGCATCGATCCGCATTCTGCGCCGCCGGCCAAAAAAGTATTTGGGCCGGTCGGTTTTTATTGGACTTTCGCCTCCATCTTGTCGTCCAATTAGAACTACAAGATCTCCTTGAAAAGGAACACGTCATTATGAGAGCAAGAAACCGGGGCCGAAGGACCGCAAAGTATTTAGCTGTCCTTGCCGTCGCACTTGTTGCGATCGTTGGTCTGTCGAAAACAGGAATTGATAATTCGAAGGTCTCGGCATCGGTCGCCGGACCGACGCCGACCCACACGCGCGCGCCCGGCGAGGCCAGCTGTACCGCGTGTCACTCCGATTTTGCTGAGAACAGCGGTACCGGGAACATCACTATCACCGGCATTCCCGCCAACTACCGACCGAATCAGTCATACTCCGTGACGGCGACGACCAGTCAGGCGGACGCGGTCATCTTCGGATTCCAACTTACCGCGATAGACAGCGCCGGAGCAGCAGTTGGCACTTTTACGCTTCCCACGCAAAACCCTGCTCAGATGCAAGTACTGAACGGAATAGTCGATGGCAACGTCCGACAATATATCGAGCACACATTCGACGGGGTCGTTTCCACTCAGTTCGGGTCCAAATCGTGGACATTCACCTGGACCGCACCATCGCAGCGAAAGGGTAAGGTTGGATTCTACGCCGCCGGGAATGGAGCTAACAGCGACGGCAGTCCTTCCGGTGATTATGTTTATACAACGGCGAGGGCCGCTCTCTCTGGATCGGCGATTTCCAATTTTGATTCCGATGGCATAAGTGATGTGGCGGTGTATCGGCCGTCGCAGGGCGTCTGGTACTCACTGAATAGCACGAATGGAAATTTTCAGTCGACCCAGTTCGGGATCGCTGAAGATCGTATCGTCGCGGGTGACTACGACGGCGACGGACGAACCGACCGGGCGGTATGGCGGCCGTCGACTGGCGTCTGGTATGTAGAAAAGAGCACCGGCGGTTTCATCATTGCTCAGTTCGGCGTGACGGGCGATGTTCCGGTACCGGGTGATTATGACGGCGATCTAAAGAACGACATAGCGGTGTGGCGTCCCTCGACAGGTGTATGGTACATAGCCCGCAGCACTGACGGTTCCGTCGACATAAGGCATTTCGGTATTTCGTCTGACAAAGCGGTGCAGGGCGATTTCGATGCGGACGCCAAGACGGACATCGCTGTCTGGCGGCCATCGACCGGTGCTTGGTATATCTGGCGAAGCTCGGATTTTAACTTCTCGATCTTTGGGTTCGGCTTGAATGGCGACCTGCCTGTGCAGGGCGATTACGATGGCGATGGCAAAACGGACGCAGCAGTGTTCCGGCCATCAAATAGCGTATGGTATCTAAACCGCTCATCACAGGGATTCGGGGCTGCCCAATTCGGCGTTTCGACCGACAGACCTGTCCCAGCTGATTTTGACGGCGACGGTAAAACGGATATTGCTGTCTTCAGAGACGGGCTCTGGTTCATCTTGAGAAGTTCCGACTCGGTGGTCGCGATCGTTTCTTTCGGTCTGGCTGGAGACGTGCCAGTACCGGCGGGTTACATCCCTTAATAAGACTCGCCAAAATAAAAGACCCGTCAGAAGCGGCAAAGCCTCTGACGGGTTTCTGTAAGGAAGTAACGTTATTCCCTCTGCTCAAGTTATGGCTTTTGCGGAACCGTCATAACCGGCTGAAGAACCTGCTGCACCGGAAGAGCGTTCGGGTCGACTACCGGAGCTGTCTCCGAATTCGATCCCGGGTTGCCAAGCGGTACAGGCTGGATGATCGTGGCCGAAGGTCTAACGCCTGACGAACCAGCAGCACCCGAAAGGTCCTGACGCGAGATTCGCGGCGTTATGAAGAAGAGGACCTCGTTCGTGTTTCGCTGAACGTCTTTACGCTTGAACAGCAGTCCGAGCACCGGTATCTTCGACAGGCCCGGCGTACGATCCTGTGTTTCACGCTCATCGTCAAACAAGACTCCGCCCACCACCGTTGTCCCACCGTCGGGAACAGTTACCTGAGTTTCCATTATCTGCGTATTGATAACAGGGTTTCCGCCGCCCGCTGCCGCGGCCGAAGCGTTTTCCGCTAGAACATCGAGCACGACTGTACCAACGTCCGTGATCTGTGGTGTGATCTCGAGTTTTAGCGGCACGTCGACGTAAGTTGTGGTGATGATCGGATCGCCGCCCGCATCACCCGGCTGAACCGTCGTGATCGGTATCTGGGTCTTGCTCTCTATTTTCGCCTTTCGATTGTTGAGAGTCGTGACACGTGGCGCCGCGATGATCTTCGCCTGGCCCTTCTGTTCACCTGCCGTTATAAACAGGTCGATCTTGGCAGTACCGAAGATGCCTGTCGTCAAACCGAACAAGGTGTTGGGTCGGGTGTTACCGTTGAAAACCGTATCAAATGTCCCGCCGCTTCCGTTGGGACCCGTTAAGCTGGCAGAAAGTTCTGCTCCCAGGGCCCGGCTAAAGTTGCGTGTCGCAACGACGATCCGAGCTTCGATCTCAACCTGGGGCTCGGGCTGGTCGAGGATCGCAACGAGCTGTTTGATCGCGTCAATATTCTGCCTCACATCAGTGATGATGAGAGAATTGCTGCGTCCGTCCACTTCGATCGCTCCACGTCTTGAAAGACGGCGTTTAATTATCGGGAGTAGTCCTTCGCCACCCGTGGTTGAAGATGATGAACCGCCGGCACTGCTGCCACCGCCGCTGCTGCCGCCGCCACCGCCACCAACGGTAGTCTTACCGCTGGTCGAAGCTCCACGTCCGATGGTGCCCGACGCACGAGCGTAATTCAAACGGATGAACTCTGTATAGAGGGGTGAACCGTCAAGCTGATTATTCATCTGTGCCCGGTACAGTTCGCCCTCCGTCGCAAGTGCCTTCGAATCGGCAACTCGAAGGATAGTTCCGTTTACCTGAACGCCGAGTTCCTGCGAACGCAGGATGGAATCGAGGGCGATATTCCAGGGAACGTCGCTAACGTTTACCGTGACAGGCACTGACTTGACCGACTTGTCGATAACGAAATTGACGCCGTACTGTTCGGTGATGTAGTTGAGAATGTCGCGGATGTCCGCATTCACAACATTAAGATTGATGGGCTCGCCGAGAAAACCGGCATCGCCGTAAAGGCGGCCCTGCTGTTGCGGTGCTACCTTTTGTGCAGGTACCGCGAGGGTCAGCATTGCGGTGATCAGAAAAGCGATCAGTGTTTTTCGGGCATAACCGCTCGTGATTTGAAGAGAATTCATGTTTCCTCCGTTACAGTTTGTATCCATTGTCCTGGGGTCAATAGATTTCATGGAAAGTCTGGAAAGTTCTTTCAGCCGCGCGAATGCGGGCTACTGACGTGTTCGTTATCTGATCTTGGCGACCTTCACCGCTTTCTTTTTCGGTTTGTCTTTATCGGAGTCACCCGGGACCTGACGGTTCATCTCCTCAAGGGGCGAGACTATTGGGCCGTTGGCTTTAGCTCCGATCCCAGACTGGATCTCGGTTGGCCGCGGTCCGGCGAAAGGCGGCTCGGCCGTTGCTTGGGCATCAGACGAAGTCCCGACTATACCTTGAACCTGCTGCTGATCCGAGTATTTACGAAGCGGCTTGTTCTCCACCGACGATACGAACTTACCATTGCTCATCTTCACCACCCGGCGGAACACCAGGCGGTTCTCTTCTACTGCGACCAGTTGGCCGTCGAAGAACTTTTCGCCGGGATAGATCGTGTAGGAAAGACGGAGAGGAACGGCCTCGACCATCGCCGCATATCCGCGGGGAGTGTGGAAAATACCGGTAACCGACATTTCGCTCAACGCCAGGACAGACGTGACTTTGGGGATCGGCTGACCATTCGCCGCGGCCGTTTCGCGAACGCTCTTGTAGTACTCGATCCGTGATTGGATCGCGGGCATTCCCAGATCGGCGGGAGCTCCGGGCTTTTTACCCTGTCCTTGCCCCTGTCCTTGAGAGCCGGAGACTTTCTCCTTCTTCTGTGCCCATGCCGGCTTCGAAAATGGGTCTCGCTGGGCGTACAGCTCGTTGAGGCTTCCACTGATAAGTACGAATCCGGCGACGGCGAGATTCATAGCTAGGAAGCGTAAAATGTTTGCTTTTTTAGTCATGGCTTTTTCTCTCTGAGGAAATGTTTTTAACTCTGGTTAAACGCTCTACTTCGCTGCTGCAGGCGGAGCTGCCGGTTTGGCTCCAGGCTTTGCTCCTTTGCCCGGCTTGCCGGGTGGGGCTACCGGCTTGTTCATGGCTTCGGGATCTGCGTAGTAAGCCGTCAACAGAAACTGAGCGTGCAAGCTTTTTTCTGCCGTCTGCTTTTCGAGCTGGTTGATCTTGAAATCGGAGATCGACACGATTCGCGGCAGCTTAGCCATCTTGTCGAAGAAGGCTCGAAGATTATTAAAGTTGCTGTCAACCTCGATCTCGACCGGCTTCGCCATGATCACATCCTGCTGCGTATCGTCCCGGGGGCTGAACCGCATCACGATCATCCTCGCATCGCGGGCGTTGTCCTGGAGGCCCTGAAGGACTGTAGTGATCTCACGCTGCTCCGGGAGTAGAACTTTCAGTTCTTCGTATTCAACAGACTTGGTGGCATAAAGAGCGCGAAACTCGTTGATACGTTGGGTCGCAACGCGTGCGGCTTCGTTCTTCGCCTGGAGGACCGCAACTTCTTCATTCTTTACCCGGACCTCTTCGCGAGTGATGCTCGTGAAGAAATACCAAACTGACAAGTACATGACGGTTGCGATACTAACCAGGAGGATGAGCTGGAAGTGCCATTGCAGGTTTTTGATTTTCTCTAGCATTGTTGTGTCCTTCTTTTCTGAGATCAATTTGAGTGAGCTCGACGCCCTAGTTCTTTGCGACCTGGACCTGCACCTTAGCAGGCTGGCCCGGAGCGGGTGCGGCGGACGCGCTTGTCGGCAGGGCCTGGCTTCCAGAGCTCGCCTTCGAAGGCGTATAGGCCATCTTTATTGTGAAGTTGACGAGATTCACTTTCGCGACCTCTTTGCCAGGAGCTGAAGTGGCATTTGCAGGGGCTACCTCTTCCCGCTTGGTCTCGATATTCATGTTCGAAAAGAGTCCGTTCGAAAATTCGAGGCTCCGTCCGAACTGTGTGACTTGCGATTCATCAGGCGAGTTCCCTTTCATCTCCATCACGTCACCCTTCTGCTCGATGCTCTGGAGGTAGATGCCGGGGACCATAGCGATCCTGTCTCGCATTGCTTCCAGAACAGCGCTCGGGCCTTTCTGCTCATCGCGAAGCTTCTTGATAGCGGCGATCCGCTTGTCGATCGAGTTGATCTTTTCTTCGAGCTCTTTCTGCTCCTTGATAACGGCTTCAAGTTCTTTTTCGATCTGCTTCTGTTCCGCAAACTCACGCTCGGCCTTAGCCTTTGCCATCTGGGAGCTTACTACGTCCCATCCGATGACAGCCGCGAGGAGAAATCCGACGGCCAGTGTTAAGAGAAGGAGCCGGGAAGCAGGACTTCCAACCTGACGGTCGACCGCCATTACGGTGCTGCCCTGACGTTCTGTAACTGAGTTCAGTAGATTGATCTTGATCATGGTGGTTACACTCCCCTTATCGCCAAACCAACGGCTACGGCCATTTCGGGCATAATTTCGCTTAGATAATCGGAATCGAACTTTTTGGCATCGATCCGGATGTTGCGGAACGGATTGAGAACTTCGACCGGTAGTTCGAGCCGGCGTGAGAGGTCCTGAGCAAGCCCGTTAAGTTTCGAGCCGCCGCCCGAGATCAGGATTTTTTGGACTACAGTGTGACTGTCTTCCGTCGTAGCTCGGTAGAAATCGAATGTCTTCTGGATCTCCATCGCGACGATCTCCGTCACGTTGTTCATCAACGGCTCGATAGATTTTTCTTCGACTCCTTCAACCGCGTGGCTGACGCCGCGCTTGACGGCTTCGGCCTGCTGAAAGCTAAGACCGAGGCTGCGTTGCAGAACGTCGGTAAACTGACTCCCTCCAACCGTGATGTCACGGGTGAAAAGCGACCGCGTGCCTTTGACGATGTTTACGTTCATCGTCGAAGCACCGATGTTGAGAAGCGTTACGACATCCGATTCGGCCGGCTGATAATTGACCTCATAGCAGTTCTGGAGGGCGAACGTATCGACATCGATCGCAACAGGCTGTTTGCCAGCAAGCTGGATCGCTTGGCGGATGCTGTCGATCCTCTCGCGTTTGCAGGCCGCGATAAGTACGTGCGTCGAGTCTGCAGTGCTCTCCGTGATCTGGTAGTCGAGGCTGACATCGGCGAGGTCGTAGGGGATATGCTCTTCGGCGTGCCAATCGATCGACTCTTCAAGCTCCTCGCGGCTCATCGGGGGAAGTACGATGTTCTTGATGATCACCGAATGGCCGCTGACGCCTGTAACCACGTTATTGGAGTTGACCTGATTGTTGCTGCACACGTTCTGGATGCAATTCGAGACAGCGTTGAGCTCCATGATCTGGCCGTCGATTATGGAATCGTCCGGCAGATTCTCGAAGCCTAGGCTGACTAAATTGAGGTTGTTGGCTTTGCCGTCAAGTTCGACCATCTTGATCGAGCTCGAGCCTATATCCAGACCGGCTACACCTTGCTTTTTACCGAACAGCATGTTTTTTGCTCCTTTGTTTGCTTTCGCAAAATCTTTATCTTTTTGAAGAGTTTTCTAAGGCTTGGAATGGAACCGGCGCTGACATTTGGGGTAAGAAGTTTGCCACCTTCTGTTAGCGCTATGGACGGGAATACTTTGACAGGACGACTGAGTGTGCGTTAGCACCGGTTTCCTTCCAGATTTTCGCGTGGCTTTTTACAAGCAGCGGGCTGAGTTGTTTCTTAGAGAACTGTTTCGCATCGGGTGGCGAAGGGAAACGGTGTTGGTCACCGTCATTGAAAGAATTTACAGGAATGTTGGTGGAGTGTCAACAGTTTTTTACAGAGTTAAACGCAAGTTGATTTGATTGCAGTCAGAATGACCGCTGCTATTTTCAGATTGATGTCATTCGGCGTTCCGAGATCTGAGCGAGTTCAAGTTTGGCGACCGATTCAATGTGCACCTCGTCAGGTCCGTCAGCTAGTCGAAGCGAACGTGCATAGATCCAATACTGCGCCAGCGGAAAGTCTTGCGAAACGCCGCCCCCGCCGTGAACCTGAATCGCCTTATCAATAACTTCGAGAGCCATCGCGGGAACGACAGCCTTTATCATCGCGATCTCTTTCCGGGCTGCTTTGTTTCCGACGGTATCCATAAGCCACGCTGTTCTTAAAACGAGAAGACGCGACTGGTCTATCGCCAGTCGCGCGTCCGCTATCCACTTGCGAACGACTCCTTGCTTCGAAACCGGTTTGCCAAAAGTCGTACGTTCCTCGGCCCGGGCGCACATCAATTCCAGCGACCGCTCGGCAACACCTATCAAGCGCATGCAGTGGTGAACTCGGCCAGGTCCAAGGCGTCCCTGCGCGATCTCAAACCCACGGCCTTCGCCAAGCAGAATATTTTCTTTCGGCACGCGAACATCTGTGAATGAGATCTCGGCATGGCCGTTCGGTGCATCGTCATAGCCGAATACGTTCAGGATCCGCTCGACCCGCACACCGGGTGTGTTCATCGGCACAAGGATCATCGACTGCTGCATATGCTTCGGTGCATCTGCATCTGTCTTCCCCATGAATATCGCGAGTTTGCATCGGGCGTCACCCGCTCCGGTCGACCACCATTTCCGACCATTTAGAATATAGACATCGCCATCCGCCTTGATGGATGCTCGGATGTTTGTAGCGTCGGAGGAAGCGACATCCGGCTCGGTCATCGCAAAGCACGAACGTATATCGCCTTCGAGCAGCGGCTTCAGCCAGACTTCTTTCTGTTCAGCGGTTCCGTACTTTTCGAGCACTTCCATATTGCCGGTATCCGGGGCCGAGCAATTGAAGACTTCCGAAGCCCAGGTAACGCGTCCCATCATTTCGGCCAGCGGAGCATACTCAAGATTGCTTAAACCCGAGACGCCAGGCAGGAACAGGTTCCAAAGGCCGGCCGCCTTGGCTCTCATCTTCAGAGCCTCCATCAATTGAACCGGCGCCCACCGGTCTCCTGAATTGATCTCATCGACGAACGCATGCTCGTTCGGATAAATAGAATCCGCCATGAACGCATCCAGCCGGCCGAGGTATTCTTTGCACTTGTCTGAGTACTCGAAATTCATTTCTGTTGAGAATATATATCAAGACGGTCGGTGTAGACAGTCAGTTGCATCCGGCTAATAGCAAAAGTATTGCGCCTTGGCGTCCTAAGGTGTGATTAAATGTGACCAAGAAATATCGACCCCGAAATTCCCTACCGTAAATTAGACAGATCCAAATGGAGAATCAAATGAACCTTCGAGCATATCGCTACAAGTGTATTAGTTTTCTGATTACCACCTTTTCGGTCGCCGTTCTTTTCGTCTCCTTTGCGGCAGCGCAGACGGACGTGTCGAAAGACATGACCATTTCCGGTGAGACTGGGCTTAAATGGGTGAACACTGAACTCACCGTCGTCGCCGGTGACACCGTGCGACTCGAAGCAAAAGGAGAAGTGGATGTAGGCGGCACGTGGGGAACACATGGACCGGAAGGGACAACCAATTTCTCCGAGCAGCCTCCGGGATATTATCCACTCGAAACCAAAATGCGATACGGGCTTGCCGGCCGGATCACACTTGGAAGCGGAAGAAAATTCCAGGCGACGCAGACGTGGGTCTACGGCGAAGCAAAGGAGATCAAGGTCAAGCGGAGCGGAATTTTATGGCTCACTGTTAACGACGACGCCCCCGAAGGAAACGTCGGTGCTTTTGAAGTGAAGATCACGGTTATAAAGCCGAAGAAAAAATAGTTGGCCTTACAAGTGATCAAACAGATCTTCGGGTGCAGTCGTTCATAAGTCAGAAGGAGAACCAATGTCACCGGTAAAAACAATAGTCAGATCTTTAACGTGCGTCTTCGCCTTTGCGATCGTTCTCGGATCGGCATCAGCCGCTTTCGGGGATTCGCGGGACATCAACAACCCGACCGTTATAACCAGCTTTCCGGTTACCGGAAATCTTGGGTCAGGCACTTTTTACTATCGAATACCCGAAGCGATGGTTTCCGCCGGACGGGCGAATGTTGTGTTGGATATGCATTCTCCCGATGGCGGGGCCAGCATGACGGTCACCCTGAGCGGACGCCGATGCTGTCCACCTGAGGCGTATCTCGGCATCACCACCGGACTCTCCGACCGTCTCCGAGAAGCGACGTCGTTCGAAGTTCCAGGTCAGCAAGATCTGCTCGTTACGGTTTACATATCGGTAGGTGCTAAGCAGACCGTTTTTTACCGGATCAATTTCAACCTGGGTGCACCGACGAGTGGTATCGTCGTCACGCCGCCGCCTCGACGGACGGGACCTCCGGCCACGCCCGCGATTCCAACACCCGACAGAATTTGTACGGATCTTGGCGTCGATTTTTATACGGTAACTAATCTGAGGGGACGAACGAAAAAAGTATCCGGCGTGGTCCGTAATTATACGACTACTCACCCATACAAAGGATACGAGAGGGGGCAGTGGTTACAAGTGTTTGATGTAACGGATGCCCCAAGGGGGGAGCCTGTCAGATTGCTGCAAGTACGGATACCAAGACATATGGACCCGGGCGCGGTTTTTTCGTATGGCGTTGTACATACCCCAACCACGGATCGCCGGAGATACCAGGTCAAGATCGTTTATGGGGCTTGGCTGGGGACCGACCGCTCCGAGTACAACGACGATTGCAACAATGCTAATGACGCAACGGAAAGGCAAATGATCGGTGGGTTTCCGGTGGAAGACGGTAAGGTTGTACTGGAACCAGTACCCAGACCATAGGAACGCGTTAGTTTCACTGTATGTCGGCACCGTAAATTCTGGATCATTTTTCAAGACCGGTGCCGACGTAATTTTTTCCAATACCAGCTGCTAGAAAAACCGAGGCAGGCGACGTAGAATCGATCAACTCATGAACCGGGAGACAACGTCGGTACGCGCGGGCGAAGAGATCAACGAAGAAGAACTGTCCCGCTACCTCGAATCACAATCCAACGTCGCAGTAGGAAATATAAGCATCGAGCAATTTCCCGCCGGGAGCTCCAACCTGACCTACCTGATCCGTATCGGTTCGGATGAGTTCGTCCTCCGGCGTCCTCCGTTTGGTAACACGGTCAAGACCGCCCATGACATGCGGCGCGAATTCGACGTGCTGTCGAAGCTATCAGCGGTCTACGAACCCGCCCCAAAACCGATCCTCTTTTGTGACGACGCTTCTGTGATCGGCGGCGAGTTTTATCTGATGGAAAGACGCCGGGGTTTGATCATCCGAGGACGTGCACCGGAGATGATGACCGGATCGATCGAAATTCAGCACCATGTCGCTGAGAGATTTGTCCGCAACCTGTCGGACTTGCACGCATTGGATTACACGACAGCGGGGCTCGGTGATCTCGGGCGGCCGGCCGGTTACTGCCGACGCCAGGTCGAGGGATGGTCTAAACGATACTTCGCTGCGAAGACCAATGAGCACCCGGACCTCGAATCCGCCATCAGATGGCTCAACGATAATATCCCGGATGAAGCGGGAGCTGCCCTCCTTCATAACGACTACAAATTCGACAACATCATGCTCGATCCGGACGACCTAACGCGGATCACGGCCGTCCTTGATTGGGAGATGGTCACTATCGGCGATCCGTTGATGGATTTCGGCACAACGCTCGGATATTGGATGTCGCGTGATGCCGGCGAGGAAATGCTGAACATGCCGTTCAACCCGCGAGTGCTAATGGAAAATATTTCTCGGGATGAACTCGTGCAGATGTATGCCGCCGCGTCAGGCCGCGATGTGTCCGGGATTCTGTTCTATTACATCTTCGGCACGCTTAAGATCGCTGTGATCGCACAACAGATCTACGCGAGATATCTAAGGGGAGTCACAGAGGACGCGCGGTTTGCGAGCTTCGGCGAACTTGCTGCAAAGTTAGGTCGGATCGGGGTGACGGCTATCGAAAGAAAAAGCTTGGGAGTTCCTAACTTTTGCGATACTATCTATCCACCCCCCTTTTCAAAATTGTAAATTCTGTTCTTGGGCTATCTGCTTTTCTTATTATTCTCTTATTACGGTTAGGCATTATGTCACTGGTCACTTCACGACCAAATCATTTTGTATCGGATTTCAAAACAGGAGCTTACAAATGAAAAGAAAGATTTTCGTCGTTGTCATTGCGGTGATCGCTTCGGTTACGGTGTTGACATTTCCTACCGGCACGGGCGCATCGCATTCGTGGAACAACTATCACTGGGCGAGGACGACGAGCTCGTTCAATCTTAAGGTCGTTGATAGCAATACGCCGGACTGGGACAGCGAACTAGACCTCGGAATGGCCGATTGGTCAACGTCCACGGTGTTGAATATGATCGACGGTGCCAGTGACGATACCGCACGGACCCGCAAGCGTTGTCCGATGGTCAGTGGACAGGTCCGATCATGTAACGCGGCATATGGCTTAAACGGATGGCTTGGCCTAGCCTCGATAAATATCAGCGGCAGCCATATCACCCAAGGCTCCTCGAAGATGAACGACTCATATTTGAGCAGTGGATATACGGAAACGAACCGCCGCCATGTGATGTGTCAGGAACTCGGCCACACCATTGGCCTTGGTCACACCAGCGAAGATGGCTCCGATCAGAACACGTGCATGGACTACTCGAACGATCTAGGAAATCCCAGTCCAAATAGCCACGACTATCAGCAGCTTTCGGCTATCTATAACCACTTGGATAGCACGACCACCGTCGGCTTCAGCGTATTCAATGAAAATGCGTACGGAGACGACCCCGATGCTCCGCACAATTGGGGCCAGTTGGTTCGTCAGTCCACTGACGGCCGCAGTTCGTATTACGAGCGCGACTTTGGCGGCGGGAAGAAGAAGGCGACCCATGTTTTTTGGACGCATGAATACGCCGACCGCTGCCGCTCATGCGACCATCGGTACGACCACTAACTCCGATTCGTGAGAATACGAGAGGCTGTTGGAAAAGAGATTTTCAGCCGCCTCTTTTTATTTCTACTTAAACGCCCGCTGAATGTCCGATTCGCTTTCGCCTGTGGAATACGAGCTCTAGGCTCAGCCGGTTCGCGCATAACTTGCAATGGGTTCGCGGGAGCGGCGCATTACAGAATTACCGAGGTCGCTCGGTAGCTGTGTTAGACTAGCCGCACCAATTTCAGAAACACAATTCGTGAATCAACCTACATTGTCAGACGCTTTTTCGTTGTAGCCTCCCAAGGCATCAACCGTTCGTTCCAATCACACCAGGAGGATTTGGTAAAATGAATAGCTTTTTAACTCCCGCCGTCCGGATGCTAACCGTTCTTTTGATCGTTACCGCGTTGGTTCTGTCGGTCGCGATCCTTCCCGAATCATTTAGCTCGAGCGCTGAGAACCACGCCGCGTCGACGCAGCCCGAACTGTCACCGGAGCGCGGGCTCCCGAATTTCGACATCCGTACCGAAAAGACCGGCGAAAAAGAAGGTGCTCTTAATAGCCTTCGCAGCTTCGCGGGACGCGATGACCTGTCGGTCGATTCGGTCCGCGCGAAACTCGCCGATGGCGAAGCAAGTCTCCGGCAGCGGATGCCGGACGTCGTGCTCGAACACGACGGACGGATCGGAATTACCGAAGTGATCTCACCGAGCGTTTGGAAGGACGACGCTCAACTTCTAACCCCGCCAACCAACGGCAACCGGCCCGAGGCTCTGCGAAGCTTTCTTCGAAACAATGATGGCTTGATCGGTCTCGATCCAGCTCAGACGGACGAGTTGCTGGTTTCGGCCGATTACACAAATCCGGATGGGAACCTTTCCTATACGCATCTTGAACAACGCATTGACGGTGTGCCGGTTTTTGCCGGAGAGGTGAAGGCTGGATTCGACCGAAACGGAAGCATCATCCGCATCATCAATAACCTCGCACCCGGCCTCGATTATGCCGGAGTGTCAAAGGCTTTTGGAGAACCCGCCGATGCCGTCAGGGCCGCCGCCGGACATATCGATCACCAATTGGCGGAAGGCGGGCTACATGTAAACGCGAAGTCGTCGAATCCGATGAAGACGGTTTTTGGAAGAGGTGACTGGGCGACGACTGCGGAGCGGATGTACTTCCCGACCGAGCCCGGTGTCGCGGTTCCTGCATGGCGAGTTCTGATCTGGGGACCGGTCGACAGTTACTACGTCGTCGTTGATGCAGCGTCCGGCACTATGCTGTGGCGGAAGAACATTACCGAGGATCAGACGCAGGCAGCCACGTACAACGTCTATCGAAACGCTAACGCCTACATCGACGTTGCTGACAGTCCGGCTCCATTCACGCCCGGGCCTAACGCTCCCGACGGTTCGCAGAGCGCCGTGATCGCCCGCGAGAATCTGACGCTCATCGGCAACGAGGGTGCAAATTCGTTTAATAACCTGGGTTGGATCGACGATGGACAGAATCAGCCGGACGGTAATTTCAACGAAGCCGGCATCGACCGAGACGGGGTCAACGGGGTCGACGTCGATCTGGTATTTGGCAGCCCCAACAGAGTGTTCTCGTCGACGTGGAATCCGCCACCGGGAAACCCGTCGCCGGGCGACGATCCGCTAACCGCGCAGGCGCAACGCGGCGCCGTGACGCAGATGTTCTACGTCATGAACCGCTACCACGACGAGCTGTACAAGCGCGGATGGGTCGAGAACGCGTTCAATTTCCAGCACAACAACTTCGGTCGCGGCGGTCTTGGGAACGACCGCGTCTCGTCTGAGGGCCAGGATTCCAGCGGCGTAAACAATGCTAATTTCTCGACGCCGGCGGACGGCTCGCGGCCGAGAATGCAGATGTATCTCTGGACAAACCCCACGCCGGATCGTGACGGAACGGCGGATGCCGACATCATCATTCACGAAGTGACGCACGGCTTGTCGAATCGGCTTCACGGAAACTCGTCGGGCCTCTCGACTAATATGTCGCGCGGAATGGGCGAGGGCTGGGGCGATTTTTACGGCCACACGATGCTTGCCGAACCGACAGATTCGATAAACGGGATCTATACGACCGGGGGATATTCCACCTACCTGGGCGCTACGAACTACACGTCCAACTATTACTACGGCATTCGCCGTTTCCCGAAAGCCGTGATCGCATTCACAGGTCCGAATGGAAAACCGCATAGCCCGCTCACGTTCCGGCACCTGAACTCGAACTGCAATACCGAGATCGGTTCATCAACCACCATCGGCACGATCAGCGCATATCCACGCGGGCCTTATGGCTCCACGACCTGCGATCAGGTTCATGCTGCTGGAGAAATTTGGAGCAGTGCTTTATGGGAAGTACGTGCACTAATGATTGCTCGGCTTGGTTTCACTCTAGGTACCGAACGTGTGCTTCAGGTCGTGACCGACGGAATGAAGCTGGCTCCGACTGGCCCAACATTTTTGCAGGAACGCGATGCAATAATATCGGCCGCACAGTCGTTTTCAACTGCCGATGCCGACGATGTACGCGAAGGATTTAGACTAAGGGGAATGGGAGCCGGTGCTAGCATTCAGTCGACTTCGCCCGCGGCGGTAACCGAAAGCTTTGCATTCCCTGGACCCACGCCCACGCCTACGCCAACACCGGTACCAGGTGTAACGGTGAGCGGAATTGTCACGAAGTCGAACGGAAGAGCACTGGGCGGCGCGACGGTTTCGCTGGTCAGACAGCCGTCAGGTCCTACGGTGACGACAACTACGTCGGGAGATGGTAGTTACTCATTCGCAGGAGTGGCGACCGGTTTCACCTATAGGATCACGCCGACGGCGAGTAGATATACGTTCTCGCCGGCATTCCGCGATGCTTTAGTGAACGCAAATGTCAGTGGTCAGAACTTTGTTGGCACTCGCCAATAACGAACTGCTCCTGAAACTAAAAAGGCCGGGCGACTATTTGCCCGGCCTTTATTTTTGTTTGCGATCCGCTACTTCGGTTTATCTTCAGATTCATCTTTCACGACGTGACCCCCAAATATAGCTCGACGGTGGCCTTCATTCCCGTGCTTGTACGCGTCGGTTTTGCAATGCATCGAACGTGCTGACGCAGCTCAAGACATCAGAAATTCCGCGGCGGATGCCGCAGACAGAGCATAGCCAGATGCGAAGCTTCTGGTAGATGCCGATGCCGGACGACGCGGTGAAACCGCGTGAGAGCATTATCGATTCCGCGGACCTTCGGCGACGCATTCGGCATATCGATAAGTGGCCCGCGCCGTAATCGCGCAAACTCACCAGAGAAACCTCTCCTCAAATTCGACACCGGCCTTCGTCAACAAATCCACATACTCGGTTCTGAAATCGATCCGTTGGTGATGACTTTTCTGATTTCTAATATACCGTCTGACGTCGTCGACCGCCGTCGGGCTCACGGAGAAGGCGGCATACCCTTTCTGCCATTCGAACATTTTCGTGATCTCTTTGTGTACAAATTCAGATGAGTCGGCCTTTAAATCCCGAAGGAAATAATCGAGACGGTGTTTTGATTTCAGTCTCGCAAGGGCGTGCACGTGGTCGTCGATTCCGTTGATCTCCAGCGGTATCGCATCCATTCCTTTTATGATTCCGCCCATATAGGAATGCAAGCGGGGTTCCCAGTCGGGAAGTATCCAGCGTTGACGTTCTTTAGTTGAGAAAACGAGATGAATATACGAGGCTACGTGACTAGAAGGCATATGTGGAAGCTCCTTAGTTCTGCCGCGGTTTCACCGCGGGTTGCGTTTGTGGTTTGTCCAGAGGTTTCAGCTCTGGCTATGGTCTATCCGCGTTTTCAACGCGAAGAAAACTTACGGCTCTGGATCATCCGCACCTACCGGTACTTCCCAGACAACTGTCTTGGGCCCGTTCCCTCGTCCGCCTCTAACCAATGTTATTCTGGCACGATGATGGGGCCACCGAAATGGAGAATTCGTGATCAGTCTCTCACGACGCGCTATCTCTTTAACTGAACCATAATTGATGATGCAAAGCGGAAGGTTCGGGTCATACGATGTTGCGACCTTCTCCATTCGCGTATGGAACGACCGAGTCGATACTCTCCCGATTTCCATGATCTTGATGGCAAGCGGCTTTTCTCCAACCTTGGGGCTCCCAGCGTTCTGGCTCATTATGGACAGACCAAAAGCGCAGATCAGACTTGCCGTCACAAGTAATTTGTTCAAGTAGGCGAGGTTCACCATCTCAGATCGTCACTTCCCTCCCGTCCTATCCCTCCAACTCTGCGCAGGACCACCCGCATCCACTCGCTTCATTGTGATCGCGCCGGGAGACGGACAGACTAGCGCGCATAGATTACATCCAACGCACTCGGCTTCGATCACATACGGATATCGCTTTCCGTCGACTTCGTGGAATTGAAAGCTCTGGTGGGCTCCGTCTTCGCAGGCGATGTAGCAGAGATTGCATCGGATGCAATGCTCGTTGTTGACCTGCGCTTTGACGTCGTAGTTCAGATCGAGATTGCCCCAGTCCGTCACACGCTCGACTGACTTGCCGACGATGTCGTTGACCGATGCAAAGCCTTTCTCGTCGAGATAATTGTTCAGCCCATCGATCATGTCCTCGACGATGCGATAGCCGTAGTGCATGACCGCGGTGCAGACCTGGACGTTACCCGCACCGAGTAGCAGAAACTCAACCGCGTCGCGCCAAGTGTTGATCCCGCCTATGCCGCTTATCGGGATACTGAATTCCCCGTCGCGTGCGAGCTCGGAAACCATGTTGAGCGCGATCGGTTTCACCGCCGGACCGCAATATCCGCCATGCGCCGCCATCCCATTAACGTTCGGATACGGGATCATTGTGTCGACATCCACACCCATCACAGAGTTGATGGTATTGATCAGCGAGACAGCATCGGCACCGCCCTTTTGCGCCGCTCTGCCGGGCGGGACTATGTGCGTTACATTGGGCGTGAGCTTTACGATGACCGGCAGCGACGAAACTTCCTTTACCCACTCCGTGACCATGCACGTGTATTCCGGCACCTGACCCATCGCGGCACCCATTCCGCGTTCGCTCATCCCGTGCGGGCATCCGAAGTTCAATTCGAAACCGTCGGCTCCCGTATCCTGAGATTTTTTTACGATCTCGTGCCAGGCCTCGCGTTTGGATTCCACCATCAATGAGACGATCACAGCATGATCGGGGTATTTCTTTTTGCACTCGTAGATCTCCTTAAGATTCACATCGAGGGGACGATCGGTGATCAACTCGATGTTGTTGAGCCCGATCATACGCAGCGCACCATAGTCGATGGACGCAAGCCGCGATGACACATTCGTGATCGGCTCACCGAGCGTCTTCCAAACCGCCCCGCCCCAACCAGCGTCAAATGCCCGCTCAACCATCGACCCCATATTCGTCGGCGGCGCGCTCGCGAGCCAGAAAGGGTTGGGAGATTTTATTCCTGCGAAGTTGTTAGTGAGATCTGCCATAAGAAATTTTTAGCCGCGGATTTACGCGGATGACGCGGATCAGGAGTTACGCCTTAAACAATGACTGCAAGATACTGGCATCCTTAACGGCTGTTTGCTTTCGAGAATTATCAAATGCCAGACGCTTGAGTTCTGGTTTAGGCCCGAAGTTTAGAAGCAATCCAATCTCGATATCAGTCGCCCTTAAATAGTTCAGAAGCTGAGCGACGTGGGCAGGATCTAGAGCTCGAGCCGACTTCAGTTCAAGTATCACTAGCCGGTCGACGAGAAGGTCGGCCTCGAAATCACCGACCTGATTTCCCCGAAACCAAACCGGAACATCCACCTGCTGAAATACCTCGTGCCCATTCTCCCGAAGCGCTATCGCAAGCGACTTTTCGTAAACGGACTCGATAAAACCGTGGCCGAGCTCGTTGTAGACCTCGTAAAATGTTCCGATGATCTTGTTTGTTAGCTCGCGATGTTTCAGGTGGAAGTCTGACATCACAAATATGCTCCTTCCTATCCGCGTCATCCGCGAAAATCCGCGGCTAAATGCTTCCCGCAAATCTGAGACTCTCACCGGTCAACGAAAAGTGAATTCCCTCTGCGGCGAGCTTGCCCATCTGCGCGGCGTCGACGGCTTCGGCTCCGCCGTTTGCGCAATCACCGCCGGCGAAGATCTTCGGATTCGACGTCTGCATTTGTTCGTTGACGGCGACACGACCTTTTTCATCGATAGCCACCCCTGCGACCGTCTCAAAAAAGCTTCGCAGCTTTTGCTGGCCGACGGCTTTGATCACCATGTCACAGGGAATATTGAACAGCTGGAGGGAGGCGTCTGTCTTCTCGCATTGTAGGGACAGCCGTGAGCCATTTTCACCCAACGATATTCCAATGGGTGCGGATTGCCAGACGAACTCGACCCCGTCTTTCCGCGCGAGTTCCATCTCGTAACCGTATGCTGACGCGTCGTGTTCCGTCCGCCGGTATACCATCATCACTTTTTCCGCGCCAAGGCGTCTTGCTTGCGTCACTGCATCTACCGCAGTGTTCCCGGCACCGATGACGGCGACGACCTTGCCGAGCGGAACACTCATCCAATCGCGCGTCTTTATCTTTTCGATAAAATCCAGAGCGTCATATACACCCTCGAGATCCTCACCCGGAATGTTTAGCTTGTTTGTGTCGCCCAGACCGACGCCGAGGAATATGGCGTCGTGCCACTCTTCAAGGTCGGCAAATGAAACCGACTGGCGATTTTGGATTTTGGATTTTGGATTTGGGCCTTCCGTGGTGGCTGATGACGCAGCAGCGGTGTCGGCAGGCGAATTGTTCGCAATCCCGATCTTCGTATTCAGGACAAACTTCACGCCCATCGATGCGATGCGTTCAGTTTCGGCGAGGGACACGGTTTGCGACATTTTGTATTCCGCCATGCCGTAGGTATCAAGGCCGCCCGGCTTTTCTTTCTGTTCGTATACCGTCACGTCGTAGCCAAGCCGAGCGAGATACGAAGCACACGATAGTCCCGCGGGTCCCGAGCCGATGATCCCGACCGACTTTCCATTCGATTCGCCTTTCGTGAATATCTGCTTCTCCGATGACAACGCATGATCGGTCGCGTACCTCTGCAGGCGCCCGATCTCGATCGGTTTCTGCAGCAGGGTTTTCTCGACGCACGCCCCCTCGCACAGTACATCTACCGGACAGACACGAGCGCATGTCGCTCCAATCGGATTTGCGTCGAAGATCACACGTGCTGAGCCTGTCAGATTACCGCTCGCGATCTTCTTGATAAATCCGGGTACATCGATGTGTGTCGGGCATGCATGCATGCACGGTGCGTCATAGCAGTAAAGACAACGGTTTGCCTCGACGAGCGCCTCAGCTTGCGACATCGCGGGATTGATATCCGAGAAATTCTGCTCGATCTGCGTGATATCGAGCGGCGTGCAAAAATTATCGGGCATAAATGCTGGCCAACTATTTCCTACGTCCGACAAGAAGACCAACGATTGCCATCAGAAGCCCGAAAAATCCGATCACTGCTCCACCGATCCCGATCAGGTCATCACGAGACTTGTCGTTGTCGCAATATTTTTTCGAGACTTCGTATCCGGCGGTAGCCGACTTAAGCTCTATCGCCAGAGGTCCGATCCGGTCGTATTTAAAGTCACTCTTCGCTTTCTCGATATCTCTTTCCAGCTTGTCGATCTTCTCTTCATCCGACTTTGCAAGGTCGCAGGAAGAGCTCGGGATGAACCGGCTGCCGGCGGCAACCGCGATACCGAGCAATAGCAGGATCACGCCTGTCCCGATCAACCCGCTTTTCAAGCAGCCTCCCTTTTTCGGAGTCGCAACGGCGGACGTGGTCGCGTCTCTTGCGTACGCGGCGTTTGCTCCGAGAGTCGGTTCCGCAGTCGAAGCGGACGCGAGGCCCGGAAACATATCGCCGAGTTTCTGCCACGCCGATTCACCCTGCCTGATCCCGAGATCCGTCGGCGAAAGTAAACCTTTGCGGAGTTGGTCAATGACGACGTGGTCCTCGTAAGGACCGGACTGTTGATTGTCTTTGTTGATGTATATGGCCATATGGATTTCAGGGCGTTTATTTTTTCGGCAGGCCCTTCAGATAGTTATCGATCTCGACAAGGGGCTTCGACCCCTTGATCTCTTTAGCTCCTTCTCTCACCCTTTCGGACTCTTTTATCTCGGTCTCGAAACTCTTTCGACCGACAACAGCAGGTATAGTCTTATCGATCACCGTGACATCACATTTCCAACCGAAAGCCGGAATCTTCTCGCCAATCTTCGCGACGCCGATATCCTGCTGGAACATGCCCATTGGCACCTCGACACACTTCTGCAGAACAACGGTATCAACCTCTGCAGGAGTAAGCGCCCTTTGGACGGCGAGGAGGTTGGTATCATAGGTCCACGACGGCTTGTCTTTCTTATCTTTGTTTTCGCGATCTATAGACTGATAGAAGCGTGCCGTCTTGCCTTTGATGTAACCATCGCCCGAGAGTTTTACTGAGCTCGGCACCTTGGTTAATTCCGCCTCTACCGGTCCCATGAATTCCTTCCCTTCATACGGCTTTGGCGTGATTGTTGGCTCTGGCGTCGCCTGAGACTGCGCGTCCTTGTAATATGGAGTGCCTTTTCCACAACCGGCGGCGATAAATAGACAAAGCGATACGAACCCGATCAGAAAATTTCGCATGGATATTTCCCTCCTTTAATTAGTCGGCCACGATCGAACCGTATGCATCAGGTCGGCGGTCGCGGAAGAACTGCCAGGTGTTGCGGACTTCACGGATCATGTCCATGTTCAGTTCCGCGACCACGAGCTCGTCTTGATCACGAGATGCCTCCGCGATGATCTGGCCACGCGGATCGCAGAAATAACTTTGTCCGTAAAACTCGCCGATGTTCCACGGAGCTTCGGTCCCGACACGATTGATCGCGCCTACAAAATATCCGTTAGCAACCGCATGCGCTGGCTGCTCGAGCTTCCACAGATATTCACTCAAACCGGCAACGGTAGCCGACGGGTTGAAGATTATCTCGGCGCCGTTGAGTCCCAGACATCTGGCGCCTTCGGGGAAATGGCGGTCGTAGCAAATGTAAACGCCGATGCGGCCGAACGCGGTATCGAAACACGGATAGCCGAGATTGCCCGGGCGAAAATAAAACTTCTCCCAGAATCCGGGAGCAACGTGTGGGATATGCGTCTTACGATACTTACCAAGATATTTTCCGTCGGCGTCGATCACCGCTGCGGAGTTGTAGTAGATACCGGTCTGCTCTTCTTCGTAGATCGGTACGACAAGGACCATCCCGTATTGCTTCGCGACATCCTGCATCAACTTCACGGTCGGACCGTCCGGGATCTTCTCGACGGCATCGTACCAGCGCGACTGCTGCTCGGCGCAAAAATACGGCGTGGTGAATATCTCCTGGAAGCAAAGCATCTGCACACCCTGCTTCGCAGCATCCTCGACAAACTTCATCTGATGATCGATGTTCGCCTTCTTGATCCTCTCGATCGGCGAGTCAGCTGATTCTTGATTGTGTGCCTGGATGAGGCCGGCTTTTATTTTTCGTGACATAAGCTGGAACTGCGGAGACGCTGAGTGCGCCTCCGCGTTGAAATTAATTATTGGGCTATTTGGCAATCATTAAATAGGGGGCCGATCATGGAGACGGGATCGCCAATACCCGTCATCTTGATCTGCTGGCCTTTCTCGAATTTTGCTGCCGCCTGGATCGCCGACGGATGGACGCGGCACGTAACGTAGTACGAAGGCTCGCCGGTCTCGAATTTTACCGTGATCGCGTCTCCGATGGAGCCGCCCGCATTGAACTTGCCGCTGATCTCGACGACCTTCCCTTTATATTTCTGCATCGAGCCGGGGTCGGCTTTATATTCCTTCTGAAGTGCCTCCGCCGTGGTCGTAACCTCAGCCTTTCGGTCCGACGGTGCCGAAGCAGCGGACGAATTAGCAGCCGTCCCACTGTTGTTGGGGCCGGCCACGTTGCTCGCCGGCGCCTTGTTGGCGATGCTAGTGTTGTTGGTAGCCGTCGGGCCACAAGCCCAACCAAACGCCAAAACTACAATTCCAATCAAGCAGACAGATAACCTTCTTACCATTCTTTTCATTCCTCCAATTTGAATCAGGATAGTTTTTCGCATGGACACCGAATCGTCGATGAAGCTACTGCGAGGCGGCAGATTCGTCTACGGTTTCCCCCCTCGGTGGTGAGAAGATCATGAGCATAAGATGAGCGCCGAATGCGACACCAAAACCGACAAACCACGCGTAATCATACAGGGGGCGAAGTGTTGGAATTATCAGGCCAACCCATGCGAAAAAGCAACCCAAAAGCGTGGCGATAACCGCTCGCCAATTCCAGCCGGAGTATTCGCCACGCGTGCGATAGAGATCGCCGAGATTCAAATCCTTTCGTCGTACTATCCAATAATCAGCGATCAGAACACCCGCGATCGAACCGAGCCCGCCCGAATATCCGAGCAGCCAGGAAAAGATATAACCGCTCGGATCGGCAAGCAGCCTCCACGGCTGCATCAGAATGCCGATGATGCCCGTGATCAAACCGCCCGTGCGAAACGATATCCATTTTGGAAACGCATTCGCGAAATCGTTTGCCGGTGAGACGACATTCGCGGCAATGTTTACCGACAATGTCGCAACAACGATAGTGAACATCGATACGACGACGACAAGAGGCTGTGTAAACTGGCCGACGAGTTTCACCGGATCCCAAAGCTCGTCGGGTTTAGCGTTGGGAAACACAATGACCGCGGCCGAAGTGATAAGGATCCCCATCGCCGCGAATATTACCATCGTCGTCGGAAGTGCGACGGCTTGCCCGACGACCTGTTCGCGCTGGCTTTTACCGAAGCGAGTGAAGTCAGGCATGTTCAAACTAAGTGTCGCCCAGAAGCCTATCATCGCCGTCAGCGACGGAATAAAGATCGGGAAAAATTCACCGAACGTCTGAAACTTGCCGGGCTCGCTCAGTAGGAATCCGACGCCGCCGGCCTGATACAGAATCCACGCGAGCAGAATTGCCGTCATGATCAGGACAAACGGTGCGGCCCAGTTCTCGACGTGTCGAAGCAGATCCATCCCGCGATAGATCACAAAAATGTTCATCGCCCAAAAGATCAGGAACGAGAGCCATTCGGTCGGTGTATGCCCGCCAATCGCCCCGCCGAGCAACTCGTTCCACCCCGGGACGAACGCGGCAAATAAAATGTGGATCGCCTGTCCGCCGATCCATGCCTGAATCCCGAACCAGCCGCACGCGACGATCGCCCGCATCAGAGCCGGAAGATTCGATCCGACGGTACCGTACGCGGCCCGAGCAAAAACAGGAAACGGGATTCCGTACTTTGTGCCCGGGTGCGAGTTGAGCAGGATGGGTGCGAGAACGATCACGTTTCCAAGCAGAATCGTGATCAGCGCCTGCCACCAGTTCATTCCAGAGGAGATCAGACTCGATGCGAGCATGTACGTCGGTATGCAGTGCGCCATCGAGATCCAGAGCGCCGCGTAGTTGTACGTCGTCCAGTTGCGTTTCTCAATTGGAACGGGCGCCAGGTCTTCGTTGTAAAGCGGCGAGCTTTCTATCTCACGAAGCGCTTGTTCCTTCAGTTCAACGCGTCCGTCGGGGTGTTTGATTGTTTCGGTTTCAACCATAACTTTGTATCGACCCGTTAATTGATCATGTCGGAAGTCCTATACGCCGGAGGCACTCCTCGAAGCGGGAATCAGTGCGGAGGCTGTCGAATGAATGCTGTGTTTTGAGGTAGATCAGCAAGCCCGATCGATCGTCGCAAGCCTTGCCAAGCCACTCAATGGCCGCGTCCTTTTCGCCCAAGCCGGTATACACCAACGCCATGTTGTACGGCGAAACATACTGCTCCTTTGATAATTCCTTCAGCTGATCCAATACCTTCTCTGCCTCGGCGGGCATCCCGGCTAGTCCGTAAGCGTGACCGAGCTCGGCTAACATTCTTGCGCTACCGCCGGAACAATCGACGGCGTGTTGAAACTCGGTGATGGCCTCCTGATACATAGCCTTCTCCTCATAAGCCCAACCTAAAAACCAGCGGGCCTCGTGAAAGTTAGGATCCATCTCAATCGTTTTTAGACATTGCCTAACGACCTCATCGTGCTCGCCGGTGTGATAGTAGTGCCATGCCAAATGCGCGTTGATCTGGAGATCGAGCGGATCGAGCTCCAGTGCTTGTTTACTGATCGCGAGCGATTCCTCCGCGCGTCCCATAACTATCAAACAATGTGAGTACCAGTGGTGAGCGGCCACGTAATTCGGGTTTAGCTTGATGGCGCGTTTTAATCCGGCTTCAGCTCCTAACCAGTCCCAATCGAAATTTAGCTTTATGAGCGCAAGAGAAGTGTGAGCTTCCGCCAAGGTATCGTCTATTTCGAGTGCCTGAAGTGCAGCAGCCCTCGCCTGCTGGAACGCCTCCCTTGGAGATAGTGTTAATGACTCACTGCTAAGTGATCCATAGGCATCGACCAGCCCGGAATAAGCCGGGGCAAAACCAGGTTCAAGACCGATGGCCCGGTTAAAGTACTCGATTCCCTTAGTCAATCCATCGGCCGTCCATTTGTTCAGATAATAACGACCCTTGAGATAAAGCCGGTATGCTTCGGTATTCTCAGTGTAACGGTTGAGGACCGCCGCTTTTTCTTTGCCGAGTAGTTTCACTTTCAGCGTGTCAACAACTGCCAAAGTAATCTCGTCCTGCACATCGAAAATATCTTGCATCTCTCGGTCGTAACGCTCGGACCAAAGATGGTAGCCGTTCGGAGCATTTACTAATTGAACCGTAATTCGCAGACGACTGCCGGATCTCCTGACGCTTCCTTCCAAAATCGTATTTACACCCAACGCACGTCCGATCTCGCTGACATTTACGTTCGTGCCTCTGAAAGAAAACGCTGAAGTGCGGGCGGCAACCTTCAAGTCGTTTATCTTCGCCAGAGCGTTCAATAATTCTTCCGCCAGCCCATCGCAGAAATAATCGTTCTCTGCGTCCGCGCTCATATTCGCGAATGGGAGCACTGCGATCGAATTCGAATGTCCTATGCGGATCTCGTCCGAGATCAACGCCACATCGAACCTCTCCGTTCGTGATTCTCCCGTGCCCATCTCGCCTGATAGGAATTGTGTCGCAACCTCCCGGCTAGCCGGACCGTCAACCAGCGACGCTCCGTCGTCGAGACAGTAACTCAGCGTGTCGTCGTAATAGTTCCGCCTGCAATCGGGGCAACGTTTCATAATTTTTTACGAAGCCAATTTTTCCAGCAGCCCCGAACCTGAGGCTCGCAGAGGGGCAAAGCGGCGTCTATTTTTGTAAAGGTCTAAACCTTTTCCGCTCGACTAAACCATCTTCCAGCGCATCTATGGCCGTTTCGTTTTCCCCCACCGAGACAACGTTCCATTTGAGTGGTCGTTAAAACAATCCCGTTGATCAAACGAAATCCTTTATAAAAACAAAATCGATGGTAGTC
>JANPJL010000143.1:0-4544 GCA_031425495.1 Acidobacteriota bacterium | reverse complement strand
AATCCGGTACTCGAACGGTTGACGTACCACGTCGCCGTGGACGGGCGATACACCGCGGTGTCGAATTTGCCATCCCCATCGTAATCACCCGGCGATGGTAGATCCGAAGACGATCCGAACGGCACCGAATAGTACGAGAAGTCTTCGCTTCGCAGGACAAACCATTCGCCCGTCGACGGTCGCCAAACCGCAATGTCAGCTTTTCCGTCTCCGGTGTAATCTCCGTGAACCTGCTTGTCGGTGCCCGTTCCAAACGTCAGCACAGCAACCCCGGCCGTACTGCGGTTGAGCCACCATTCACCAGTACTCGGGCGGAATATTGCGATGTCGATTTTTCCGTCGCCATCGTAGTCGGCCGGAACCGGCCGATCAGTTGAAACGCCGAACGGGATGATGTCGACACCGCCGCTGGTCTTTTGTATGAACCATGTGCCGGTCGAGGGTCGAAAGACCGCTCGGTCCGCTTTAGTGTCCCCGTCATAATCACCTGGAACGGGAATGTCGCCATTCATGCCGAACGGTATCGTGAAGTATGAGAAATCCTCGCTCCGTTGAGTGAACCATGTTCCGTTGTGCCAGACGGCAACGTCGGCCTTTCCATCGCCCGTATAATCGGCGGGCAAAGGCATGCCTGGGTCCGTGAGTGCGCCAAGCGCTGTCCCGGCTACGACATTGTCCGAGCTTCGGTATATCCACCAGCGATGCATGTTCTCGCGGAAGATCGAGATATCGGTCTTCCCGTCGCCATCGAAATCCACGGGTGGGCGAGACGGAACATTCAAAGTGGCAAAGTTGTGAGCCACGAGCGAAAAGTGTTGATCGGTCGCATCAGCGTTGCCTAGAATCCCATCTCCGTTCAAAGCTACGGCTCCAATTGAAACCACAAAAACAGTGCCCGCCGGAATCCCGGCAGGCAAGAAAACATTCTCGACGTTGTTGATCGTGTCGGCAGTTCCTCCAGTGGTCGAGGCACCTGCCGAGAAAACGTTTCCGCGGTAAATATTTCCGCCGATGTTCACCATCAGGTCGAGGTTATTCACCAGAGCAGGGTTGCCGCTACCGGGTGGATCCGTCCAGACAAGCGTAACGCGAGTGGGCTTACTTACGTCCGCTACCTCGCCGATCATAGCGACAAAGGTTCCGGAATCCGCAAAGTGATGCTCCTCGTTGAAGTACTGCGTCGGGACGCCGGTGTTCATCATGAACTTCATGTTGAGCCGGCCCCAGCCTTCGTTACCGTTCGGGATCGTCGCGAGATTGGTCGTTAGGCCATTCATCTCCTGGGCCGTGTTGATGATCGCAGCCTTGATGAGCGAAGGGCTCGGCGAGACGCCTGCATGACTGTTTCGCCAGTACTGGGTAAATAGGGCTGCGGCTCCGGCAACCTGCGGCGCAGCGTGCGACGTTCCGCTACTGTACGCGTGGTTCGCATCGAAACAACCGGTGACCGAGAGGCATGTTCCGGCACGGCTTCCTGTTATGACTGTTCCCGGTGCGGTGATGTCCGGTTTGATCCGCCCATCCGCGGCTGGTCCGCGACTGGAAGAACCTCGAAGATCGTCGAGGTTATCCGCCTCCGCTCCCACTGAACCTCCAACCCAAGGCCCAACATTCTCGGAATTGGCGACGGCGATCGTGTTCTTTGAAGCTTTCGGACGAGTCAAGCCACTTGAACCAGAGTTTCCCGCCGAAAAAATGATGGAAAAAGGGTCGATGGTCGCGGCTACCGAGCCGTCGCGGACGAGGCCGTCATACTGTGCGGCAAGTGCGTCATACGAGTTGCCGTTGGTACCTGAACCCCAACTGTTGTTCGAGATCGTAGCTCTCGCCCCGTTTGGACCAAGTGTGTTCAGTGCATCGTCAACCGCCTGAGCGTCGGTCGTCGTATTACCCGATTTCAAGAACGGTATGTTCACGATATTCGATTTCGGCGCTATGCCGAGACCGTAGTTGTAGCCCGTAGGATCGAGGATCCCGAACGGCTCATTGCCGGCGATAATGCTCGCGTTGATATGTCCGTGTCCTCCCGACGCACCAGAGGTCGTTCCCCGCAGCGGACCATCAACGGTGTTCGTCGCCGTAATGTAGAATCCTCCGTTTCCAGGAATACTGATGCCGTCATCAGAAACCATCACGGTCACACCCGTGCCATCAGCGCCGAACTGAGCCAGGGGATTGTAACCCGGCGCATTCAACACGGTCGTACTCGAAAAGTTTCCCGAGATGATCTGAGCCGCTCGCTCGTCTTCGATAGTAGGCCGGACGTAAGGATCGATCCGAAACACGCCGTCGATAGCGGCAACTTTCTCAAGCTCGGATGCGGGAATCTGAACACGGACCACGTTGAAGAAATTATTTGGAAGTCTGCTCTCGCTTATCACCCGGCCGCCTGTCAGTCGCCCGACGGATTTCAGGTCCGCACGATTAAAGACCGCGACATCAAAGACACCAGATCCGCCATCGGCGGATCGTGCAAAATCCTTCACCTCGGGCGAAAGCTTATGACCCGCCGAATAACCGCCGACCCAGCGAACTCGCGAGTATCCGGCGATCTTTGCGATCGCCGTTCCGTCGCCGTAAACAAAAAACGCCTGATGGGGAACGTATTGCAAAACTTCGACGCCCGCGTCACGGAGGCTGTCGAGCCATTCGTCGGTGGCAGTTCCGCCGAGTTGTACGACGTAGTAGCCCGCCGACGGTGCCGATTCGGTATCGGGCCGTATCGTCTCCTCGGGAGCAGTCGCGATCGGCTCGAACTTCTTTCCCGGTAAGTTGATCGTGGTCTCAATCCGCTGTACGTCGAGCCCGGACCGCGCCATTCCCGCGTTCTTACTCTTAGCGAGTACCACTGAAGATCCGAAGTCCTGAACGATTCGTCCGTACCTGGTTACCTTCTCGCGATCCGCGATGGAGTGAAACTGCACCCGAACGATCTCTTTTGATCGGTCACGAATGTCCGTCGTGATGAGGTCCGGCCTCGCAAACTGTTCGAACTTTGCTTTCGGCTCTACGGTTCGAACGACTTGGGCCGAGTTTGGTTTCTCCCCGAAACTAAAATAGAAGACGATGGCAGTAAACACCGATACGAGGACGAAAACAACACGTCTGGAAACCGCTTTTCTCATTCGAATGCTCTCCTGGATTTTAAGACTGTGGAACGATCAACTTGGACTGATGAAAATTTAGCACACCGGATGTTATAACGGCTAGTTTTTAGAGGTTACGTAAAACATTGGATGCTGGGCGGCGAAGCCGCGGAAAGACCGTAGCCAGACGTGAAACGTCTGGAATATCCGAAACTAGTTCCGCACTGAAGGTGCGGCAGATATATGGTTCCGCCCCTTCAGGGCGGCGGCCGTTTATGTACCGTACCAGAAGCTTCGCATCTGGCTATTTCTCTCCAGGCGGCTTCGCCGCCATAAACATCTGGTCTGACACTCCCAGCGGCGATCCTATTCGGTAGCAAATACCTGGACGTATGTCGTGGACGCTTTTTCAGTTGTCGACGAAGTTAAATATTAGGTACCAATATCAGATTGACCCGACGATTCTTCGCCCTATTGGCGTTCGTCGTATTCGGAGCGATCGGAAGCGTCGCTCCCATCGGTTTGATTTCGATCCGTCCGTCGGTGACGCCAAATCCGGTGAGCCGTTCTGCGAGCAGACGAGCTCGCTGTTCTGTCAACGAACTTAACTCCTCGGCGGTACCACGATCGTCTGTGTGCGCTTCGATCACTACTTTATAGTCCGCGTTGTTAGCAAGCAGTTCCCCGAGTGAGCTGAGCTTTGTGTCTGCTGTCGAAGCAAAACTGCTCGCCCGGGCCGCCGACCAATATGTTTCCGGCAGCGTCAGAACTATTCCTCGCTCGTTCTTAGATACGGCACCGAACCGGCGAAGCGACTGCATAAATACCGGCTGTCCCGATTCAAGACCGCCGATCTTTTGTTCTTTCGCACGTTGCTCTTCCGCGGCGCGACGCTCGTTCTCGATCGTCTCGAGCCGCGATTTCGCATTGTCCGCCTCAACCTTTGTCCGTCCGAGTTCCTCACGCAAGCGGCCATTCTCCTCACGCAGCTCCCGAACCTGGGTCGAGTGAGTCGAGACATCGCGTTCGGACAATTCGCGCTGGCGGATCTCATCCTGCACCTGCCTCTTTAAATCGGCGATCTCATTCTGGGCCTCCGTGAGACGATCTTCGGCCTGCCGCGTTTCGGCATCGGAGCGAGCTTTTTCGTTGCGCTTCTCGCGTGCGTCTTTTCGAACGTAAGCGGTCGATTCGGCCTTGACCGCAGCACTCACCGCACGTCGGGCGCCGATGTCGACTGCCTCTTCATCGCGGCCCGCTTTCCACGAGCTTTCCGCCGTTACAAGTAATGCCTCAGCTTCGCGCAGCTCTTCGGGAGCGTCACGCTCGGCTCCTGCGAAACGTGCGAGCGAGACAGCTTGCTTCGCTTGAAGAAGCGCGGACGGCGTTTTCGAATAATCGAGCTCCGCGATCTCCGGCGTACGCGCGTCGCGGAAATAATCGCTTGAGTTTCCGAAG
>JANPJL010000142.1:0-3335 GCA_031425495.1 Acidobacteriota bacterium | reverse complement strand
ATATCTTGCGAAAGGACGGCGAGATCCGCGAGCATTCCCGCTTTCAGCATTCCCTTGTCACGCTCTGCGAACTCAGCAAACGCCGATCCGGATGTATATGCCCTGACCGCTTGTTCCCGGGAGATCGCTTCGGACGGGTTATCGGGATGAGTAATGGCAAACATGATATTCAGAAACGGATTCAACGGGCCGTCCGACCCTATCGCGAACGGGATTCCCTGCTCGATGAATGTCCTGATGCGGGACTTGCCGCCGCCCCAGCGCTGTCTGCCCATTTCCCCGTCCGTGAAGTGCGACGGGTTTTGCACGATGACAACGCCGAGCTTTTTCGCCCGGTCGATCAGATCCTCGACCACGACTTCAGCATGCTCAAGCCGTACACGCTTGTCTTTCCAATTCACCTTTCCCGCGCCTACTTTCTCCATCGCGTCGAATACGGCTTCGCACGCCCGATCGCCCACGCAATGCAGCAGCAGCGGCTGATCGAACCGGAGAGATTCTTCAATGATCTTCTCAATCTCGGCTTCGGTAAAATTTAATCTCCCGCGCCATCCTTTTTTATCCAGGTAATCTTTGCGAAGCGCCGCACCGCGCTCGATAGGTGTTCCATCGAGTATCCATTTGATACCGCTCGCGGTGATCATTTTATTCGTGGGCTTAGCTTTGACCAAGGCTTTGATGTCCGACATATCCCGGCGGCCAGGGACCGTTGTCGAAAATGAGATTGCCCTGATCCGAATAGGCAGATCGGCCACGCTCGCCAAACGAATGTACCGGTCTGTAGAGATCTCGGGCATGACCTGCATGGACGTAATACCGAACGCGGCTGCTGCCGACGCCCGTTTCTTCATCGCGTCAATCAGATCTGCGTCCGATCCGGCTTCGACCAGTTGGCGCTCCAGCTTCCAGTGGGCGTACTCGAACACGCGGCCGTTTACGATCTTCGATTCACCATCGCGTTCGAAGTGCCCGCCCATGGGATCGCGTTGAGTTTGTGACAATCCCAAAACCGTCATCGCGGTGCTATTAAATACGGCGCCGTGCCCGAAATAAGTCGAAAGCAGCACCGGATTGTAGGGTGCGAGAGCGTCTAATTGTTTGCGATTCGCTGACGCGTCGTTCAACGCTACGCCCCCGATCGTTCCAAATATCCATTTCCCTTTAGGTGCCGCGCCTGCTGTTGTCTTTAACGCGTCGGCAACCTCCAGCCACGTTGGCTCCATCGATTTGAATGGCAGGTCGATTCCCTGAAACTTGGGCCCGAAATGCGCATGCGCGTCATTGAAACCCGGCACGACCGTTCTACCGCCGAGATCGATGATCCTGGTGTTCCGGCCGGCGAGCTTTTGTATCTCATCGTTAGAGCCGGTCGCATGAATCCGGCTGCCGCTAACAGCGAGGGCCTGTACATTCGGTCGCGACGGATCAGATGTAAATATCTTTCCATTTAGAAGGATCAGGTCGACCGGAGCCTGCGCCGCGTGCGGCAACGCCGCAAATATGAGGAGGAATATCGCAAAACCGAACTTCATATCAATATCTGGCGCAGTCGGAGGGTTTCTCCGTCTGTTCGTCGTGCTTTTGTTCGACACAGACCGGGGGCCAGTGAACAAATGCGAACAAGAAAATTAAAGAACTAAAACAACGGACCCTTATCGTCCTTCCCCATCATCGCCTTCCGGACCATCGGGATCGGCGGTCCTCCGTATGCGAGATACGCGTCATGAAATTGCTTCCACGCCGTGCGGCCACCTCGCGACGCGGTCCAGTCATCGCGAAGCTTCTTGATCATCAGTTTGCCCATCGTGTAATTCAGGTATGCAGGATCAAAAGTACCCCGCGCCGATTGCTGGTCCGCGCTTCCCTCATCCTGGAGACCTTTCTCGATAAACAGTTGCTTAGACTGTTCGACCGTCATACCTTTTGTGTGCAAGCCGATCGCGGACAGGAAACGAACATTTCGCAGCAGAGCTTCCTGAAGCTGTCCAAGGTGTAGCTCGGCATCTCCGGCACCAAGTCCTGCTTCGTACATCATCTCCTCGGTATAATGCGCCCAACCTTCCGCAAAAGCGTAGCCGACGAAAACTTGACCGAACTTCGATTTCCCACGATTGGAATGCAGGAAGTTTAAAAAGTGTCCGGGATATCCTTCGTGGACGGATGTGAAAAGTAGGCTGCCCTCGCCGGGCAGATATTCATCCTGCTTTTCCTTTGGCCAGGTCGGGTCCGGCGGTGCCACATAGTAGACCGACGGGAGGCCTTTTTCGTACGGGCCTGGGATATTTATGTACGCAAAGTTCCACGACTTGTACGGCGGGGCGATCGCGACCTTGCACTCTTCGGTTCCGTGCACCGTTACGATGTCTTTTTCCTGGACGAACTTTCGTAGACTGGCGAGCTGAGTTGTCGCCGCCTCGACGAGATCTTTGCCCGGCGCCTTTCTTAGATTCGCCTTCTTGTTGCACTCCACCAGTGGCATTCCCGGCGCATACTTGTCGCATTCAGTTTTGACCGCCGTGAGATTGCGTTCGAGATCCGCATTCGCGATCTTTTCTAATTCCGCGAGGTCGATGTCGACGCCCTCGGTCTGTTTGAGCATCGACTTAAATTTCTCAGCACCGAGTGCGAAATCATTGTTCGCCGGATTCTCCTGTGTTCCTAGCCAAGCATCAAAATCCCTGACCGCCTTCGCTGCGACCGTTCGCGCCTCCGTAAAATCCTTCTGGAGCTGCTCGTCCTTCACCGGCTCGAATACCTTTACAACGTCCTTGTCATAAAAGTCCGCCAGGCCACCGATCGTTTGGCGCCCGATCTTTATCAGGTTCATCGCAAGCGGCGCTTTCAAATTGCCCTTCGCCTGCTCGAGAGCTGCCGGAACATTTCTAGCGTACGCAGTGAACGCCTTGATACGGACATCGAGTGGAGCATACTCGCGCGAAACGTAGACGTCGGGATCTAGCGGGTCGGCATAGAAGTACGGGTTCTTGTGCGGCTGATCCGCCGACTCGCGCCAAAACAGGTCCTTGTCGATTTGCGAGATGAGATAATCGCGCTCGAATCTCTGGCGCTCGTCGAGCTGATCATCCTTAAAAGCGAGAGCTTTCTCGCGTTCGGATTTCAGCCGCGTGATCTCTTTGCTCAATCCGTCGGCCGACCAGTCAGGAAGCTTACCGTCGAATTCGTGCCGACCTTGATAGACGGCGAAGTTCGGATTTGCGGTGAAATAATCAGTGAGGAACTGTTCGACATGGGCATCCCATCTAGCATTAGTGGCGACGGCGTTCGCATTTGCGGTTTGGTTTGTGTTCACTGATTGCGGCTGGCAACCAAGGAAA
>JANPJL010000141.1:0-1682 GCA_031425495.1 Acidobacteriota bacterium | reverse complement strand
CGTTTTCGCCGGACCGCGATACGCCGACGGGACAGGTTGCGGATATTGAAACGACCGCCGACTACTGCGACCTTGACGCCGTGCGTCGTTTCGCCCGAAGCGTCGATGTAGTTACATTCGAGTTTGAGAATGTCCCGTCGGGTACAGTTGACGCAGCAGCAGAGCTTGTCGGAGTTCATCCGCGCGGTGATGTCCTGCACACCACACAAAATCGACTCCGCGAGAAAACATTTCTTTCTTCTAACGGATTCCCCGTGACACAGTTCCGCAGCGTTCGCGTGATGGACGATCTCTATCGTGCGGTCGATGAGCTGGGCGTGCCGGCCGTGCTGAAGACGGCCGGCTTCGGTTACGACGGCAAGGGGCAGGTCAAGCTCGCGTCTCGCGGTGATGTCGAGCCGGCATTCGCAAAGCTCGATGGTACTGAAGCGATATTCGAGGCGTTCGTTGATTTTCAAAAAGAGGTTTCGGTTGTCTGCGTGCGTGGGCAGAGTGGCGAGTTCGCGGAGTACGGCGTAATCGAAAATCAACACGCCAATCACATCCTTGATGTTTCACTCGCACCGGCGATAGTTTCCGAAGGAGTCAGAAACGAGGCTATTGAAATCGCCCGCAGCATCGCGGAGAAGCTCGACTATATCGGGACGCTGTGCGTCGAGTTCTTCCTCACGACAGAGCAGAAACTACTGGTGAACGAACTTGCTCCGCGTCCGCATAACTCCGGACATCTTACCTTCGACGCGTGCGTCACATCCCAGTTCGAACAGCAGCTCCGCGCCGTGTGCGGTCTCCCGCTCGGCTCGACGGAGTTCTTGAGACCAGCGGCGATGGCCAATCTGCTAGGCGATGTATGGGAGAACGGCGAGCCGAATTGGGAAGATGCTCTCAAAGACAAAAGTGTGAAGGTACACTTGTACGGCAAAATGGAACCAAGGCCAGGTCGCAAGATGGGGCACATCACCTGTCTTGCGGATTCGGTCTCTAATGCTGGTGCCGCGGTTCGGGCAGCGAGGTCGGCTCTTGTTCGCAAGCGATGAAAATTACCTCGAGGTTCAATGCCCAGCCGCGTGTGGGTTCGCCTATAGTCCGAGGCTCTGCAAGCGACACGGTGAATGGATTGCCTCCGGCTTCAGCCGGAGGTCATCGAAAAGAAGGATTCGGCTTTAGCGAAATGATCCGGACGTTACGACTTGCCTACACCAAGTTCCTTGTTTTGAAAATGCGGTTTTATTCCGCTAAAGCGGTCTCCTTCTGTTAACTCATACCTCCGGCTCAAGCCGGAGGCAATTCATGATCCTGACAATACGCTCGCCGGCGAGTTATTTGCGTGGCCCATTTTAACAGGCTAGACTTCACATATGGCTGAGAGCGTAGCTTTCACAAAAACGTCCGACCGGAGCGTCGTCTACGCCGAGATCGTTCCGCAGATCGAAGCACTGATCGACGGCGAAACCGACGTGAACGCAAATCTAGCGAACGTCGCCGCCGTGTTAAAGGAAGCACTTGGTTACTTCTGGGTAGGCTTTTACATTGCGAAGGACGGACAGCTAGTTTTGGGACCGTTCCAGGGCCCGGTCGCCTGCACCCGGATCGATTTCGATAAAGGCGTCTGCGGACACGCGTATACGGCTCGCGAGACAGTCATCGTCCCGGACGTGGAAGCATTCCCAGGCCACATCGCA